>NZ_JBTSWJ010000012.1:0-185617 GCF_054612375.1 Alsobacter sp. R-9
CGCGGGGTGGAGCAGCCCGGTAGCTCGTCAGGCTCATAACCTGAAGGTCACAGGTTCAAATCCTGTCCCCGCAACCAGCGTTACTTGCAGCCCGCCGTCACCCACGGCGGGCTGCTTGCGTTCGGCGCCCAGCGCGAGAATCCCCGCTAGATCCCCGACAACCTCGATCTCCAGCCGACCGTTCTCCGGAACCAGACGGATCTCCTCGATCAGCGAGCGGAGGATCTCCGTCGCTTGCGCGCGGACCTCCGGCCGGTTCAGTTCAGCGTGCAGTTGTTCGACCCGCTCCCGGTAGACCTCGGCCATCGCCGGGTGGAGCGCCGGGGCGGTCGCCGGCGCCTCCGACAGCGTCTTCTCCAGACCGGCCTTACGGTTCTCCAGCTCCAGCAGCTCTTCCTTCATGCCGGGAGTCCGGATGCCCTCCTTGATCGCCTCGATGATGGCGCGGACCTGCCGCGTCACCTTGGCGAGGTCGGCCTCTGCCTTCGCCCGGCCTGCATCGCGGTCCCGATTGAGCCGGTTCAGTTCCGCCACGTACTCGCGCGTGAACTCCTCCAGCAGTTCCGGCGCCAGGAGGTGGCTTCGCAGGCCCGACAGCACGCTCTCCTCCAGCACGTCGCGCCGGATGGTCAGCATGTTCTCGCAGGTACCCCGGTTGCGCGCGTTCGAGCACCCGTAGTGGTCGCGGCTGATCTTCGAGAAGCCGCCCCCGCAGCACCCACACCGGACGAGGTGGGAGAGCAGGTAGGTCGGGCGCCGGGCGCGCTCGCTGCGGATGCCGCCCTCAGCGTCCTCCGTGACGGCGCCGCGGATGTGGCCCTGCCGGGCCTTCACCCGTTGCCACAGGTCCTCGTCGATGATCCGCAACTCCGGCACTTCCCTGCGCACCCACTCTTCCGGCGGGTTCAGGCGCGCCTGCCGCTTGCCCGTCGTCGGGTCCTTCACGAAGCGCTGGCGGTTCCACACCAATTGGCCGACGTAGAGTTCGTTGTTCAGGATCCCCGTGCCGCGTCGCCAGTTCCCGTAGATCGTGGAGGGGCCCCATGTCCGGCCATCAGGGCCGGGGACGCCTTCTCGGTTCAGGCCGACGGCGATGTCGCGGGGCGACTTCCCCAGAGCAAACTCGTCGAAGATCCGGCGGACGATGGCGGCTTGCTCCTCGTCGATCTCCCGGCCGCCGCGGATCACCTCGCCGCGGGCGTCGTGCTCCTTGCGGACGCGGTAGCCGTAGCTGATCCCTCCCGCAGCGCGTCCTTCCTCCACGCGGCCGTGCAGTCCGCGATGGGTCTTTGCCGCGAGGTCCTTCAGGAACAGCGCGTTCATCGTGCCCTTCAGGCCGACATGCAGTTCGCTGATCTCGCCCTCCGCGAGCGTCACCAGCCGAACGCCCGCGAAGCGCAGGTGCTTGTACAGCGCGGCCACGTCCTCCTGGTCGCGCGATAACCGATCCAACGCCTCCGCCACCACGACGTCGAAGCGGCGTGCGCGCGCGTCCTCCAGCAGCTTCTGGTACCCCGGCCGCATGCGGATCTGCCCGCTCACCGCGTGATCCGTATACGTCGCCACGAGGTCGGCGCCCTCGCGCTCGACCCACGCCCGGCATGTGCGCACCTGGTCCTCGATCGACGCCTCACGTTGGCGGTCACTGCTGTACCTCGCGTAGATCACGGCGCGCATCGCGGTACTCCTTCCATCGAACAGGATATCGCGTGGACAGCCCTGCTCGGAAGGGGTCCACACCCTTGTGGATGTGGACCGCGGCGCGCACGACCATCGCCGACAAGCCCGGGTAGACGGCGGAATTGGCCGCAGGTCCTCGTCGAGACGCCCGTTCGCGGCTATTCCCCTCAGCACCGGCCGTGCGTCTCAAGCTCGCCCGCGCCCAGCGACAGGGCTCTTCGGCGGCCTAGCGGTGCTATCGCTCGGCCTCGCGCCCTAAGCCGCCCGACGGACAACGTCGGACCTCGTTCCGATGAAGAGCGTGGTCCTCGCGCGGGGGCGGCGGAGGGCGTTAAGGCAAATGGATGATCCTTGCCCACTTCGTCGCTCTGGATGAAGGTGAAGGGAGAGCGCGAGGTGCGCTCCTGCGGATGGTCCCGTTCGCAGGCGGGTTCCCGGCACGAGGGTCGAACCCCGCTACTAGCCCGGCGGCTCGTGAACGAGCGGCTGGGCTTTTCTTTTCCGCCGAGCGAGATCGGAACCAATCCAGTCCTGCGCTGATGCAGGTCGGTGGTCCGCCAGATCACAAGCTCCCCGCTTCGCCCGGCCGCATGCAGCCCCTGCGGTCGGGCTTTCTTGCGGGTCGGCACGTTCTCCATGCAACCAATATGAAATTCGAACGTTTGCATGGTTTGGGGGCGAAGTGCCGGCTTTTCAATTCCTTCCCGTCGAGGAGGCGACTACGGGCGACCTCGTGCGCCTCGTCGATCCCGTGACCAGGCTTGACGTGACGCTTCGCGTGACCCGGCCGGACTCAGGCCACGGCGTGTTCGTTCTGATGCCGAACCCTCACACCAGCTCGGCAACCGAGATCCGTATTCCGTTCGAGAAGATCAAGGCCGCGATGCGCCCGATCATGCCCTGATGTCCGGGGCTAAACGGCCGACAGGAACCGCGCGACCGCGGCCAATGCGAGGGCGCCAACCGTCAGGGATAAGAACCAGATGAACGGAACGGGTTCGTCGGGCACGGTGACAGCCTGCCTCAGGCAAAAGTGCACTCTTCCAACGATAGGCGAACTGTCGTTGCCAATCTGTCAGTAAGCGGAGGCTTGGCCTTTTGAATAGGCAATGCCGAAGCGAGACGATAACAAGCGCGGAAAAACGAACCAAGCGCCCAAAAGGACGGGGTCAACTTCACTCTTCAAGGTGTATCGGGGGATTACGAGCGTTGCGTTCTGCGCCCGGCTATAGATGGCAACCGGGAACTCACGAAAGGGCGGCAAAACATGAGAACCGCTCGCTTAGACGTCACGAAAGCCCCGTTACCTCCGGCTGGCGTCCAGTTCCCCGTTGCGCGGCGAGAATCTACGATCGTCGGGCAGTCGGCCTTAATTTGTGGAACACACGGGCGACACGTCCGAAATGATGACGTTGTTGGCGGTGGCATAGGCGTTCCAAGTCTTCAGAAGACGACGCCGGACGCCGGGCTCCCTTGCGCTGAGGTCGCGCGTTTCGCCTGGGTCGCGAGCGAGATCGAAGAGTTGCCAGTCGCCGGTACCGGCGGGGCGGCACGTCCAGAGCAGCTTCCAGTCCCCCTGCCGGACGAAGCGGTTGCCGAAGAGTTCGCCGGCGATCCATGAGTCCCTGTCCCGGACCGACCTGCGGCTGTCAGCGAGCACGGGGCTCAGGGAGAGGCCCTGGAGCGGCAGAACCGGTTGCCCTTCGAAGGTATTCGGATGCGCGACATTTGCCGCCTGCAGGATGGTCGCCGGCACGTCGGTGACGTGTGCGAGGGCATTCGAGACACGACCGCCCGCAGCCACGCCGTGCCCCGCGACGATCATCGGGACGCGGATCCCGCCCTCCGACTCGTAGCCCTTGAACATGCGGAAGGGACCGGCGCTGACCTGCGCCCAGGCGGCGCCGTACTGGATGAAGGTGCCCTTCTTGCCCCACTCCTCGAAGCGGCTGTTGTCCCACGGTGCGCCGACCTTGAAGGAGGTGCCCTCGGGGCCGTTGTCGGACAGCACGATGAAGAGCGTGTCGTTGTAGAGATTGCGGTCCTGCAGGTAGCGCACGAGTCGGCCGACGTTCCAGTCGAGGTGCTCCAGCATTGCGGCATAAAGCTCCATCCGCCGCGCCGACTGCCTCCTCTCGTCCGGCGAGAGGGCTGTCCATGGCGGGATGGAGGGCAGGCGCGGGAAGACGGTCGCGTCCTTTCCCAAGAGCGACAGCCGCTTCATCCGTTCGATGCGCGCAGCCCTGGTCGCGTCATAGCCGGCGTCATAGCGGCCGCGGTACCTGTCCAGCCAGTCGGGCGGCAACTGTAAGGGATCGTGAGGCGCCTGGAAGGCGAGATAGGCGAAGAACGGCTTCCCGTCGGCGCGCTGCTCCTCGATGTTGGCGATGATGGCGTCGGTGTAGTCGATGCTGGAGTGGAAGCCCGGCCGCAGCTCGGTCAGGACCTTGCCGTTGCGCGTGTAGAGCTGCTTCTCGCCCTTGGCGCCCCACATGTCGTCGAAGTGGCTGCCGCCGCCGGGGATCAGCGTGAGGTCCCGCTCGAACCCTCGCGCTGCCGGAAACTGGTCTGGCTCCTCGCCCATGTGCCACTTGCCGGCCATGTAGGTGTGGTAGCCGGCCTGCCTCAACAGGGCGGCGACCGGTGCCACCCGCCGGTTCAGGTGACCTTCGTAGCCGGGCCGTCCCTTCTGGTTGGGCGCCATGAACTCCGCCATGTTGCCGAGGCCGGCAAGATGGTTGTCGACCCCGGTCAGCAGCATCGACCGCGTCGGCGAGCAGGTCGGCCCGACGTAGAAGTTCGAGAAGCGGACGCCCACCGCAGCGAGCGCATCGATGCTGGGCGTGGCGATCTCGCCGCCGAAGGACCCGAAGTCCGCATAGCCTGCATCGTCGGCGACGATGAGCACGATGTTGGGGGACTTCGCTTGTACCGGCACGGAGAACGCGAGGCAGGCGGCAGCGAGCGTGACGAAGCAGGCGGCGCGTTGAGCAAGTTGCGCGCCAGCACCGAGAGCCCGAAGCCTGTTCACGCCCTCGACCAAGTCTCGCCTCCACCCTGCATGCGACGGTCGGATCCTGGACTTCACAGTCCCGGACATGTGCCGGCCAGTAAATGAGTGGTGGTACGTATGTCGCGCACCGGCTGTCTCCTCGTACACTGCGCTTGGAGCGCACGGCAGGCTCTTCGCACATTCGAACGGTCCTGTTGCGCGGCGAACACAAACAGCGCGGCAAATTCGGCGTAGTTATTAAGGGAGAGGTGCGTCTTGATCAGCCCGACGTCGCAGTGCTTGAGCAGCAACGGGCAAACATTCGGCTTTGGCGTACCGGTGATACCATTTGCCGAGGTTCGGTCTTGACGAATTTTCAGTTCGCGCGCGACTTGATCTCAATCAACCAGCTAGCCGGTAAATTTCGGCGCAGAGTGTCGCGACTCATCGAAGTGCAGCTGGCGGCCCTTTTGTTTGTCTTCATCGTTAGTCCGTTGTCTGCGCAAGAAGCACCAGGAGGCCGTGAAGCCGCTGTCAAAGCTGATGCGCCCCGGCCAGTCAGTTGGGCGGACCGTGATACGCTCACCGGCGATTGGGCCGGCCACCGGATTTGGTTGAAAGAACATGGCATCACACTCGCGCCTCGACTGACACAATTCTATCAGGGGCTGGTGGCCGGCGAGGGTGATCGTAACTTTAGATATGGCGGCAAGGCTGACCTCTTGTTCAACGCCGACCTCAGCAAGCTGGGGCTTTGGAATGGCTTCTCGGTAACCGTCCATGCCGAGTATAATTTTGGCCGGAGTATGAACGGTGTTGGGGGTATTGTGAGCGCGGTGAATACAGCCCTCCTTTTCCCAGGCATGGAGGGCGCCGATGCCTTTGACCTGTCCAGCGTCTATTTTCAGCAGAAGATTGGGGACTCCGCTTTACTGACGTTCGGCAAGATCAACATGATCGATCTTGCTAGCTTGAAGCCGTTCAGTGGCGGTGCCGGCATCGACTCGTTCTGGAACCTTACCTTCGCCGCTCCTCCCAGCGGCGCTATCCCGCCCTATCTCTTCGGTGCGTTGCTGAGTGTGCGAACTGAGCCCGCCACTTTCGGCTTGTGGGTCTATGATCCTGTCAGCGTGGTCAACAAGACAGGTTTCGAAGCGCCTTTCGCCGACGGAGTCACGATCCGTGGGAGCGTTGATTTCCCCGTCACCATCGGTGGTCTCAGCGGGCGTCAAGGATTTGCCGCCCTGTTTAGCACCCAGCCCGGCACCGACCTGAACGACATCGGCGACACCTTCCTTCCACCGTTTCCTCCAGATCGACCTGACATCATCAAGAATGGTCGTTACCACCTCTCCTATTCGTTCGACCAATATCTTTATCGCGTGAGCGAAAGTTCCAAGGAGGGCTTCGGGCTCTTTGGCCAGTTCGGCATCTCGGACGGGAACCCTAACCGGCTATACTGGTCGGCCCTTGTTGGCATAGGCGGCACTGGATTGATTCCGGGCCGGAGCCGGGACAACTGGGGAATCGGTTTTTACTACAATGCCCCGAGCCGGGATTTGCAGAAGGCCCTTTCGCCCCCTCTGACGATCAGAGACGAACAAGGAGTGGAAATCTTTTACAACTACGAAGCAACACGGTGGCTCACCGTGGGCGCCAACCTGCAGATTATCAATCCAACTCTAGAAAAAGACACCGCTGTCCTTTTCGGGCTCCGTTCCGTCACAAGGTTCTGAAGCCACGCGGCGAAGCGCGGTAGCCCGTGCCCTCCGAAGGCAAAGATCATACGTTCGAATCGTGTCTGCCATGGCCGCCTAATGATCCTTCAGGCCCTGCCGAGAACCGGCGCGGTCAATTCAGCAGCCGGGACCTGATCGCCGTCCGCGCATCTCAACAACGGTGAGTAAGCAATATGCAAAGGCCAAGCTTACGCTCGTAGATTCCGGAAGACGCTTCGCACCTGGGATGGAACGCGGTCGATCGTTGTCAGCACCCAGTCCAGCGCCTGCCGCCGGAACTCACCATTGGCGGCCACCGCGTCAAAGCTGATCAGCATCACTGAGCAGAATAGGAGCGCACGCATGCAGCGAATGCTCTCAGTGACTCTTGAACAATTTGTCTACGCTGCATGCAGCTAATGGGCTCCGAGGGTGTAGCGCACTCCCACCGGCCCATCGTGCTAGCTCTCCGCGGAGGTCTCCGTTTCTGCGACGTCCTCGCCCTCGCGAACCCGCGTCAGTTCCTCGTAGTAACGCCGCTGGGCGTCGAGGCCTTGCGCCTGCTGGTAGTGGCGTTCGGTGGTGACGAGGGAGGTGTGGCCGAGCAGGGGGCCTGCGGCGCGGACGTGGCGGGGATCGGCGACGGCGAGCGTGGTGGCGGCGATGTCGCGGGCGAGGTGCGGGTTGATGACCTTGCCGAGATGCTCGCGCGTGATCCGGGTCAGGCGGGTGTAGATCTCTTCCTCGCTCAGGGGCGAGCCGTGAGCGGACACCCACAGGGCGTCGCCGATGGGGGCCGTGCAGCGGCCCGTGAGCGCCATGAGCACGGGACGATGCCGGTCGAGGTAGACGCGCAGGGGCTCGACGAGCAGATCCGGCCACGGGACCTCGATCGGCGTGGCGTTCTTCACCTGCTGGTCGGTGAGCGCGAGCAGCCAGACGCCGTCGGCCTCGACCAGCGACCTCCCCAGCGTCAGGTCGGCGAGATTGCCGCGCCGGAAGGGCTGCAGGGCGAGAAGGGCGATGATGAGGCCGTCGCGGTAGGCGAGAGCCTGCTGGCGGCGCGTGCGGCGGTTCTGGGCGGTCTCCATCAGCCGCAGCCCCAGCCCCAGCAACTCGTCGGCGCTGACCATGCGGTCGCGCTTGGACTTCACGGGGCGGCCGCGGGCGCGAAGACGCCGCAGGAGATGCTTCAGGAACGACCAGTCGTGGTGCGGACCCATCACCATCGCCGCCGAGTGCAACTCGTGGATCCGGTTCAGCACGGTCAGCGACGCGTTGCCGAGGCCGACGAGGCGGTCGAGGTAGGCCTTGACCCGCTCCGGCGTGATCCGGTCGGCCGGCGGGCAGGAGGCGTCCAGCCAGCCCTGCTCCGCGAGGAAGGTCAGCCAGCGGCCATAGCCCTTCGCGACCGTGACGTTGCTCAGGGACCTGCGCCCGGCCCGCGCGCCGCCGTCGCCGAAGAGATCATCGGTCCGCTGAAGGGCCTGCTCCCATAGCCGACGATCCTCGGCGGGCCACGCCACGACCTTCATGCAGGCGCGCTCGGGTGCCTTGCCGCGTCCGTACTTGCCCCCGCTCATGCCCGCTCTCCTGCCCCACGCAGGCCGATCACCACGCCCTGGTAGTGCTTCGTCGCCGCCTTGGTCTCGAAGCCGGCGTAGAAGCGGATCGTCGTCTCGATGGACTTGTGGCCGAGCAGGCGCCGGACGGTCTCGTAGTCGCCGGGGTTGCGGTCGAGGTAGAGCTTGGCCGCGAAGTGGCGGAAGAGGTGCGGGTTCATCTCCAGACCCGTGTGCCTGCGGATCGCCCTCTTGATGATGCCGCGCATCGTCTGCCCGTCCTTGGCGCCATCGACCCCGCCGGGAAAGAGCATCGACGAACCCGCCGGACCCAGCAGCGGACGATGCTCATCGAGGTACCACTGCAGCAGGTCGCGGGTCTGGCGCTCGACCTCGAACTCCAGGTCGACCTCGTTCTTCACCTCTTCGCCCGGGATGACGAGGTGGAGGCCCTTGCCGTGGCGCACGAGGTGGCGGTCGAGGCTGAGGAGCCGAAGGTTCTTGAGCCGCATCGGCGCGATGAGGAGCAGCGCGATCGCGATCGCGGCCTGCGCCTTCTGCGCCGCCTTACGCGGCGTGAGCTTGCCCCTCCCGACCTCCTTGCGGATGGCGAAGGGCAGGGTGAGGAGCGCGAGCGTCGTCCTCGGATTGTCGAAGGGGCGCAGGCGGTCGAGGTTCTTCTGGGTCAGGCCACGCCGCTTCGGCGGCTCGACCCGGCGGGCGGCATCGCGCAGGGCCTTCAACTCGGCCTCCGGCAGCTTCACCCAGTACCGCCCGACCGAGATCAGCACGGCGGCCACCTTCGAGAGAGCGCTCGAGGCCTTGCGGCCGGTCCGCTTCCACTGCCCCAGCAGCGCCGCCTTGTAGACCGGCAGCTTCACCAGATCCGCAAGGCCGGTGAGGGACGCCGCTTCGATTCCCTCCGCCACGGCGGACGAGGCGACCGAGCGCAGCAGGTAGCGGTAGCTCTCGATCGTCGTGGGGCGCAGGGGCTTGGGCGGGCCGTCCTCGTCCATGATGTCATGACCGGCCTGCCGGGAAAGCCACGCCTCCGCGTCGCGCTGCAGGCTTGCCGGGAACGCCGTCCACGGCAGGGTCACCGCCTTGCGGCGATCCACCACGACCGCAGCGACATCCGGCCATCCCTCGGTCGACGCGCGGGCCGCATTCCAGGCGTGCGCGAACCGGGCCCAGACCTCGTGCGGACGGGCCCGCAGGCTCGTCTCCAGCAGCGCCGTCCGCAGCCGCTCCAGATCGTCGCCCGTCACCGCCGCGGGGGCGATCCCCTGTGCCGACAGCCAGCGCAGACCCGCCGAGAGCGCGTAGCGACGCTGCAGCGTTCCCAGTGCACCGAGCAGCGCATCCCATTCCGGCAGGAGCACGGCCCTCTGGCGCGATGGCATGACGGGCTGCACCAGCTCCAGCGCCTTGCCGGCCAGCGACCGCGTGTTGGCCCAGCGGCCGGCGGAGATCCCGTGGGCCAGGTGCGACACGCCGGACGTGAGCTGCGTCAGCGCGCGGGGATCCGCCGGAATGGCATCGAGCGGGCGCCCCAGCACCCGGGCGACCGTGCGCAGGGCCGAGAGCATCTCGCCGCGCCGGCGCGGAGGCATGTCGACGGAGCCGATATGGACGGCCACGTCGGAGAGTGTGTAGCTTCGTGAAGCGTTCGTGAGTGACATCGGGGTCCTCGTGATGACAAGAGCGGACGGGAGGTCCGTTTCGTGAGAGTGTACGCGATGTAAAGGTCGCCTTTACGCTCGACACATCATCACGAAGACGTTCGGCCGCAGGCCAAACGTCATGTCGTGACCGCTCATGACGCTCACCGTCACTTGCCGCTGAGAAGCCGCATCACCTCATCGGCCGGCACGCGAACCGACCGGCCGAAGCGGATCACGCGCACCTCGCCGGCCGCCATCATCCGCCGGACGGTGCGCACGCTGACCTGCAGGGCAGCGGCGAGATCGGCGGCCGTGAGAGCCCGTGCGGGAGTATCGGGGGCCGTGCGGCCCCCGTGGTCAGTCCTGGTCATGAGAGGTCTCCTGCGGGGCCGGCGCCGTGAAGGCGTCGGCGGGTGGGTCCGCGTTAGCGTGGGCGGCGCGGGCGGCGGTCCGGGCGAGCAGTCGCACCAGCGCGACAACGCCCGGACGAAGCGCGGGCGCAGCGTCACGCTCCGGCGTCCGGACAGGCCGGGACTGGCGGGGAGACGGGGATACGGGGCGCCGCGACATGCCCCCGAGATACGGGCGAACGGGGCCACCAAAAATCACGCGGCGACAAACTCGCGCGCCGATTGGATTGAAGGCGTTACGCCGTCTATCGAAGTTCGATGGAAATCAGCGCGGGGTGCTCTGATTGTTCAGGGCGCCGCAGAGCGGGGCCGGCGCAGAGAACCGATTCGGCGTCCCGATCGCTTCCACCACTCAGGTGCCTTCTCGTGCCAGATCCTGTCGAAGGCTCGGGCGGAAAGGCCCTTGAACTTCCGCATCGCGAGCGTGCGGACCTCGGGCTTCGGGCCCGGGTACTCGCCGGCGTCCACCAAGGCCTTGAACCAGGTTCGGCAACGCGTCACGGCTCCGACTGACGTCCGCGAAGCGCCCTTCTCGAACCAGAAGGTTGGGAGAGCGTATCCGGCGATCTCGCAGAACTGCTGCAGCGCGTCGCGCTCGATGGGGAGCGTGCGCAGGATCGGCACCGTCGTCGCCGCGTCGTACGCCTCCATGGTCACGGATGCCAACGTCGAGAAGGCAGCTTCAGCCGTGGCCTTGTCGGGCTCCGCGCCGGCGGCGACCCATGCAATCCGCTTGCACAGGTCGACGAGCGCACCGCCGTCCGGGAGGTCCGTCACGGCGGGAGCAACAGGCTCCCCGGGTCTGACGAACAGTAACCCGGGGTGGGTATCGATGCCGGCCACCGCCTTCAGGAGGCTGTAGCGATAGTCGCCGTCGCGAGGCACGTGCCCGGTCGGCGGCTCGATGATCAGATCGCCTCGCCAGACCGCCTGGACGAGGACGTCGACAATCTTCGCTTCGGTGTAGACGGAGTTCGGCTCCCGCGCCCAGAACTCGGCGACTTCGGCAAAGCAGAGAGTGGTATCCTTGACGTGGTCCATCGCTCCTGCGTGCCGGGGGCTCGGGAGATCGTCAACATCCTGGACACGTCTATCCCCATCACGTCGTGCGGGGGCAGGGCGGCAAGCCCGAAGAAGTGGCCACGGCGGCCCGGGCTCGATCGCATGGGAGCAGCAACCTATCCGCCGAGCAGGAGCGCCACTCCGACGAGGACGAGCCCGATCCCGACCATCGCGGCGCCAGACCACCAGATGCTCGTGCCGGCAAAACGCCCCCACGCGGCACCGGCGGCGAAGAGCATCACGAGCAGCAGCACGTTGGACGCGCGCACCGCCGCGAATGGATCGTCCATGACGAGGTAGAGCAGGACGACCGGGAGCGTCGAGATGAAGACCAACCAGAAGCAGGCCACTGCTCCCTTCACGTCGTCCGACGTGATGCCGGAGCTCACTGGTCGTGCCGCGAGAATGTACTCGCGCAAATCCTCCTCCAGCCGAACCATCACGGGTTCGCTCGCCACGGTCTCGAACTGGGGAAGGACGTGTTCTCGAATGACGGTCCGGGCGGCGTTCTCGTCGGCAGCGTTCTGGACAGCAGCCAGGATCCGCGCCTTACCCGTCCGCTCCGTCACGGCCGCCATGATGTACATGACGCCGTCGATCACGCCCCAGGCGAGATTGCAGCCGAGCGCGGCAAGAATGAGCTGATGCATTCCTTCCGGCCCTTCGGTCACCGTCAGGCGCGCGGTCAGCGTCACGCTCAGGACCATGATCAGGCCGAACAGGACCTCGCCGAGGCGGCTCGCCGGGTCGAGATAACGGGGCATGAGGCGTCTGCTTGCGCTCGCTATCCCGACCGGCCCTGCGGAGGGCGTGACACCGGACGGGTTCGATAGCCGCACCACGAGTTCCTCCCGAGCGCCGAGTGCCTTTGTCGGCGGTGATCGAGGAATGGCACTGCGGCGATGAACCCGCCGAAATGGCCCGATCCCTCAATGCCCCCCGAACACTAGCACCTGGAACGGCAGCAGGAGGGCCTCGATGCGCAGCAGCATGGCGTGCACGAGGCCGACGGCGTCGACGGCGTGCAGGGTGATGCGGCGCAGCGTGCCGAGGTCCTTCTGCTGCAAGAGGTCGTGGTTGCTGGTGTAGGCGTTGGCGATGCAGCTGCTGCCCGGCGTCACGCCGTCGAGCCCGTTCTCGTAGAGCGGCTCGAGCGACACGAGGATCGTGCCCGGCCGCGTCACGTTCGCCGCGTCGACGAGCTGCTCGCCGCCGCGGAACTGGCCCGCCGCGATGTAGTCCTGCACCCGCGTGACCACCATCGGGATGACGGTGAAGGGCTTCGACACGCACACCGCCTCCGCCACCATGCCGACGCGCATCACCTGCGCCTCGATCTGGCCGAAGCCCGCCTGCAGCGCCCCGCGGCCCGAGCCCTCCGGGATGAGGATGCCCGCGGGCCGGGCGAACGGGTTGACGATGTCGCCCACCTGCAGGGCGAACTGCTCGACCCGCCCGGTCACGCCGGCGCGGATCATCGTCTTGTCGAGGTCGACCTGCGCCTGCGACAGCGCCGCCTCGGCGCTCGCCTTCTGCGCGGGAAGCAGCGTCGCGAGCTTGGCCTGCACCGCCTCCTTCGACGCGACGGCCGCGTCCACCGCGCCGCGGCGGCCCTCCACCACGTTCTCCAGCCGCTCGATCTCGCGCCGCGCGACGATGTCGGCGCCGCGCCGGTTCAGCTCCTGCTTCGTCTCCAGCTCGTCGATCGCCTGCTGCAGCGCCGAGCGCGCCTGCACGATCTGGCCCTCGGACGCCGCGAGGTCGGCCCGTGCCACCGTCATCGCCGCGTCGACCTCGGCGATCTGCCGCCGGGCCGTCTCCATCGCCGCCTCCTGCTTGGAGCTGTCCAGCCGGAAGATCGGCGCGCCGCGGGTGATGCTGTCCGTGGTCCGCACGAAGACCTCGGCCACCCGCCCGTTCGTCTCCGGCACGATCGGCACGGTGCGGAAGAACGACGTGACGTTGGTCGTCTTGGGATGGTTGTAGAACACCACCGTGATCAGGCCCACCGTCAGCATCACGCAGCCGACGATGCCGAAGCGCAGCTCGTACCAGACCGAGAAGAGGGTGATCTCCCGGCCGAAGCGCTTGCCCTGCCGGAAGCGCCGGTAGAGGTAGTCGGGCAGGATCGTGACGAGCGAGCAGAGCAGGAGTTCGAGCATCGGTCAGCCTCCGTGCCCCTGCGCGCCGGCGTCCGCATCGGCGCGGCCGCGGTCGTCGACCTCGTGCTTCCGGTCGAGCAGGGCCTCGGCCTCGGCGTTGCCCTTGCCGGGCTCGATGCCCGCCATCTTCTCCAGGGACCCCGCGATGCGCCCCAGCGGCGTGCCGAAGTCCGGCAGGTCGACGAGCGCCAGCAGCAGCGCCGCGACCCAGAAGACGTGCATGTGCGTGAACAGGGCGAGCAGCCCGAGCACCGCCACGATCTCGAACTGCAGCTTCTGCGACTTGTGCGCCATCCGCTCGGGCAGCGTGTGGATGTAGAGGAACGCCACCCCCACCCCGAACACGGCGAGCAGCAGGAAGATGGCCATGCCGGTCAGCAGCGGGTCGCTCCCATCCGGACCGGCGATGAACATCGGAAGAGCGTGGGGGGCAATCGGATGGATGGTCGTGGACACGATTGCCTCGCGGTCGTTGCCTTTGGCATCGCTGCGAAGGGTGCCACCGCGCTTGCTACGGATGCAACACTGGGGGCCGCACTTGCTGTAAGTTACACCGTTGGTCCTGCAATGAGCTGATTAGGATCGCGGCGTCGGGCTAAGGTGAAACGATCTCTCAGTCTGCCCGGCTCTTGGCCGGGCCATCGCGCGAGACGTCGATGGACCAGACCTCGGCAGTCGGAACGAACCTTCGCCCCGACCTCATCGCGGGGCTCACGGCGGCCGCGGTCGTAGTGCCCAAGGCCATGGCCTATGCGACAGTCGCCGGGTTGCCAGTGTCCGTGGGACTCTATACCGCCTTCGTCCCGACGGTGATCTACGCCATCCTGGGCACCTCCCAGGTGCTAAGCGTGAGTTCGACGACCACGCTGGCGATCCTGTCAGCGGCGGCCATCGGAACGGCGGCGCCCGACGGGGAACCCGAACGGCTCGCGGCAGCCGCGGCCACCCTGACGGCCCTCGTCGGGATCCTCCTAATGATCGCCCGGATCCTTCGGCTCGGCTTCGTGGCCAACTTCATCTCCGCTCCGGTTTTGACCGGCTTCAAGGCGGGCATCGGCCTGGTGATCGTGCTGGACCAGCTGCCGAAGCTCCTTGGCCTCCACCTCCCGAAGCACGGCTTCGTCAGCGACCTCCTGGGCATCGCGCAGCATCTGTCGGAGACCTCCGTCCCGACGCTGGCCGTGGGTGCGGCCACGATCGCCTTCCTGATCATCGCGGAGGCACTCCGTCCGCACTCGGCCTCTCCCTTGCTCGCCATCGGTGGGGCCATCGCGGCGTCCTGGCTGTTCGCCCTCGGTCCAGCAGGGGTGGCGATCGTTGGTCACATTCCCCGGGGACTGCCCACGCTGACCCTTCCCGACCCAGCGCTGGTGCAGGTCCTCCTCCCTGCGGCCTTCGGAATTGCCTTGATGAGCTTCACCGAGACCATCGCGGCGGGCCGTGCCTTCGCCGCGGCGGGGGATGCACCGATCAGCCCCAACCGCGAGCTGGTTGCCACGGGCGCCGCAAACGTCTGCGGGGCCTTCTGGGGATCCATGCCGGCAGGGGGCGGCACGTCGCAGACGGGCGTCGTGCGCGCTGCCGGTGGGCGAACCAGGTTCGCCGCGCTGGTAACCGCCCTCGCGTCACTGGCGACGATGATCCTGCTCGCCCCCGTCCTCGAACTCTTGCCTCAAGCGACGTTGGCGGCGGTCGTCATCGTCTACTCGGTCCCGCTGGTCCAGCCGGCCGAGTTCATGGCGATCCGCCGTGCGCGGAATCTAGAACTGCAGTGGGCTCTGGCTGCAACGGTCGGTGTGATCGCGTTCGGCACGCTCCAGGGCATCGTCGCGGCCATTGTTCTATCGTTGATCGGCTTGGGGAGCCAGACGGCACACCCCCGGGTCTCTGTCATCGGGCGCATGCGCGGAGCCGATGTGCTTCGTCCTGTCTCGCCGGACAATCCCGACGACGAGACGTTCGAGGGTCTGCTCATCGTGCGGCCAGAAGGCCGGCTCTTCTTCCTCAACGCCCAGTACGTCTCAGACTGCGTCCAGAAGCTCGTTGAAGAGCACCAACCCCGCGTCCTCGTGCTCGACATGAGCCGCGTGCCCGACCTTGAATACACGGCACTGCAGGTGCTTCAGGAACAGGAGCAGCGAGCGACTGCCGCCGGGATCACCGTATGGCTCGTGGGTCTCAACACGAGCGTCATGGACGTCGTGAGGGGCGTCGGGTTCGACCAACGCCTGGAGCCCGACCGGTTGCTGATGAACGCACGTGTCGCGATCGAGAAATATCAATCGCGAGCGGGATGATCCTCGGGGTCGGCCTTACGCCCCTGCACGAGGCCGTCGGTAGATCAACGCGTCTGGACGTGGTTCGCGAGCGCAGTCGACGAGACGCGCTGGACGATCTCCTTGATGCGCTCCAGGTCGGGTGCAGGGATGTTGCGGATGCCGGTCTGCTTGTTCAGGTCGGTGATGAAGGCGGGTGCCCGCTGCTTGAGGCTGGCCATTGCATCTCGGGCGGCTCGCATGTCGCCTGTCTCCGCGCTCACCAGCATGCGAACGAACAGGACAGATGGGTACGGTTCGAGGTTCATCTTCAGAAGATGAGCCGCGGCCTTGTCGGGCTGCCCCTCCATCAGTGTCGCGAAGGCCGCGTGGCCCCGCAGGAGACCCGCGTTCGGCGGGTTCTGCTCCAGGGCCGCTTCAAGCATCCGTGCACCCCGCGACCAGTCGCCGACCTGCGCCAGGCGTGTCCCGTATTCGCTCAGAACTTCGCTGTCGGACGGGTTGATGTCCAGCGCTCGGTCCCCGGCCGCCCGCCCGCCCTGGATGTCCCCCGCGAAGAACCGCGCCAGCATGGCGGCCTGCAGCGCGCGGATGTTGTCGGGCTCGAGCGCGACGGCTTCCTCGGCGGCGGCGGATGCTTTGCTAACGATCGCGACATAGGGCTCGGAGGCGTTGAGACCGAAGCGGATCTTGTCGAGTTGGACCATAGCGAGCATGGCCCGTGCCGTTGCTTGACCGGGTGACCGGCCGACGACCTCTTCCAGGCAGCCCATCACGGAGCGATGACCGTCGGCAGACATCGCGGTGCGATACTGGTAGTAGCGCAACTGGCAGTTGACGGCCTCCGCGGTCGTCGCTGGCATGCTCCTCGCTCTCGCTGCCTCCATGCGATACAGCGTGCCGTACGGTTGTGCGAGGACGCGGGCGACGGCAGTCGCCACTTGTTCCTGGGCCGTGCCGACGTCCTGGGGCAATGCCAGCGGGATGCGGGCGGACCAGACGACACTTCGTTGGTCGAAGGCGACCAACCTCACGCCTACGGTCGCGCGGCCCTCTTCGGTCATCACGCTGCCTTCGAGGAGATAACGGACGTTCAGGCTCTCTGCGCCTGCCCCGGTCTCGCGGAGCTGATGGACGAGTTGGGACGTCGACCGGCCGAGCACGCGCACCTCGCCCAGCTTTGCCAGTTCGTCGATCAGGTACTCGTCCAATCCGTCGGCAATCTTCTGCCCAAACTCGTCGGAGTTGGCCGAGCGGAAGGTCAGCACGGCCAATGCAGGTGATTGCTGGGCTGCCACGTCCGCCCCGTTGGCCCAGCCAGCGCGAAGGATGACGCCGCCGACCAGCATCACGGCTAGTCCGGCAAGAGCGATTAGTGCAGGGATGCCTGCACGAACCGGCCTGAACCCATGCGAGGAAACGTCTGCGGGACCTCCCCCCACCGCCTGCGGTTGCGGCTTCAAGGGCAGCGGCGCCTCATCTGGTTCATTCTGCCGGGGCGCGATGTGAGGCACGTAGGCCCCTTTGGGCACCGCAATGATCAACGGGTCCGAAGTGCCCTCGGTCAGGTAGTAGTGCTCCAGCGCCCGGCGGAGCCTGGTCGCTTCAATCCGCACGAGGGGATCGGCCTGGGGATCGAAGGAGGCGGGGCGGTCGAACACGGCCAATGCGATCGTGTAAGCCTTCAGTCGGTCCGCGCGACCGGCGAGAGTCTCCTCCACAATGAACCGAAGAAACTTTGAAAGACGCTCTGACCGTCCAAAGTCAGGACTGGCCAAAACACGCCCCAGCTGACTGCGGATGGCAATCTCGGTTGCCTTGTCCTGATCAAGAAACGCCGCCAACGGCCCCTCCCGCCGTGTGACCCGCATTCAATAAAGAACAAGCTAGGGCCAGAAGGTCGTCCCGTAAATCGGGAAATTCGCCTACGGGATCAGACAATTATCAATTCGAGGTTCACAACAAAGGCCAAGCTTCAGGTGCCGGGCTATGTCGGCACATCGATCCACTCGGACAATTCGGCTTCGAGTTCCTCCAAAAGGCGTTCGTACTCGAGTCTCTCTTCATCGGACGTACATGTCGAAAGATGCACTTGTGCGTCATGGAGGTCGCCGCACAGGGCCGAAAACTCGCTGCTCCGCTCGGCAAGTCGAACAATCAGCGACTGCCTTTCGGGGAACAGGTTGAGCGCCACGCGCAGTTTGTCGTAGGGCATCGGGCCACTCCGACGTTGGCTTGCCTCAACGGATCATGCTCCACCAGCGAGATCGGCGCTGGGAAGTAAGTTACCGTTTCCAACACCTCCAAGCCGGTTCCAAAATCACCAAACGGACCCGGCTCGAGGTGGACCCGTCTCATCGAAAGCAGCGCCGGACGAATCACCAAGCCATTGGACGTGCGAGCAAAATCCACCGCCGCAACCGTAACTTACGCCAGCGCTATGGTGGAAAGGGTACCGAGTGGCTAGCGTCTTCGTGATCGAGAGCGACTCCTGCGCAGGAGCGCTGAGTTCAGGGAGGCGGGCATGGCGGACACCGACAGACTGGACCGGTTCTTTCTCCTGCAGGCCGGACGCGCCGACCGCTGGCGGGCTGCTTCCGATGCCGCCCAGGCGTGGGTGGCGGGAACGAAGGCGAGGGCCGATGTCGTCGCCGCGCTGACCGAGATCGGGGTGCTGGAGGAGTACCACGCCTTCCCGGGCCTTGCCGGCATCCAGGCCCTTCGGGAGTGCATGGAGCGCGACGACGCGGCGGCGGCCGCAGCCCTCGTCCGCCGGATCGCAGACGCGATCCTGATCGGCCGGCACGACGCCTCGCTCGAGGCGGGCGACGACGCCGGCGACACCGCCAACTTCCTGCCGAGCGTGGTCCAGCCCCGCGACGGCGAGCGGCCCTACTTCGAGACGCTGTTCGTCACGGCGCAGCCGCCGGCCCGCTGGCCTGCGCTGGTGGCGGACATCCGGCGTCTGCGCCGCCGGGAGGACCAGTTCGTCTACGAGCCCGTCTTCGTCGGCTCATTCGAAGACGCCATCGCCGCGATCATGATGAACCCGCTCATTGCGGCGGTGGTCACTACCGACGACATGCCGTTCCGCTCCCGCCACGACGCGCCAGTGCTTCGGTCGGTGCTCGACCCCATCGTTCCTCGGATCGGGGAACTCGCGTCCGGCATCGACCTTGCCCGCGCCGTGAAGGCGCTTCGGCCCGAACTGGACGTCTACCTGCTGTCCGACCGGGATGTGGAGGCGCTCGCTGGCGATCCAAAGGCGGACTGCCTGCGGCGGGTGTTCTACTCGGTCGAGGAGCCGCTGGAACTGCATCTCTCGCTGCTGGAAGGGATTGCCGCGCGGTACGAGACGCCGTTCTTCGACAACCTGAAGCGTTATGCGCAGCGTCCGATCGGCACCTTCCACGCCTTGCCGATCGCGCGCGGGAAGTCCGTGTTCCGCTCGCCCTGGATCCGCGACATGGGCGAGTTCTACGGCATCAACCTCTTCCTCGCCGAGAGCAGCGCGACCACGGGCGGCCTCGACAGCCTCCTGGAGCCGACCGGCAACATCAAGAAGGCGCAGGAGGCGGCGGCGCGGGCGTTCGGGGCCAAGCACGTCTTCTTCGTCACCAACGGCACGTCCACCAGCAACAAGATGGTGGTGCAGGCGCTGGTGAAGCCCGGCGACGTCGTCGTCGTCGATCGGAACTGCCACAAGTCCCACCACTACGGGATGGTGCTGGGCGGCGGCCAGCCGCTCTACGTCGAAGCTTTCCCGCTGACGCAATACTCGATGTACGGCGCGGTCCCCCTGCGGACCATCAAGAAGGCGCTGCTCGACCTCAGGCGCGAGGGACGCCTCGACCGGGTACGCATGCTGGACCTGACGAACTGCACGTTCGACGGCCACATGTACAACACGCGCCGGGTGATGGAGGAATGCCTCGCCATCAAGCCGGACCTGATCTTCCTGTGGGACGAAGCTTGGTCGGGGTTCGCCCACTGGTCGCCCTTCCTGCGCCCGCGCACCGCCATGGGCGCGGCGGCGGCCATCGAGGCCTCGCTGCGCGATCCGGCCACGCTCGATGCCTACGAGCAGCAGAAGCAAGCGCTGGGCGACGACCCGTCGGACGAAGTTCTGCTCGACACGCGGCTGGTGCCCGATCCGCGCGCGGTGCGGCTGCGTGTGTACCAGACGAACTCGACGCACAAGTCGATGTCGGCCATCCGGCAGGGGTCGATGGTCCTCGTCCACGACGTCGACTTCGCCCACGTCGAGAGCCAGTTCCACGAGGCAGTCTTCACCCACGCGTCGACCAGTCCCAACCAGCAGCTCATCGCAAGTCTGGAGGTCGCGCGACGCCAGATGGAGCTGGAGGGCTACGGGCTGGTGATGAACGCCATAACCATCGCCATCAAGATCCGTGCGGCGATCAACGCGCATCCCCTTATTTCGCGCTACTTCCGCGTGCTTGGCGCGGACGAGATGATCCCCGAGGCGTTCCGCCAGTCGGGCTTCAAGGACTACCTCGCCGACAACGTCTCATGGGCGACGGTGCTCCAGGCCGTCCGCGAGGACGAGTTCCTGCTCGATCCCACCCGGATGACGCTGGTGTGCGGCACCGCCGGTTTCGACGGCACGCAGTTCAAGGGCCTGCTCGCCAGCCAGTACGACATCCAGCTGAACAAGACGTCGCGCAACTCGGTCCTGCTGCAGTCCAACATCAACAACACCCGCAGCGACGCCGCGCACCTCATCCGCGTCCTGGTCGAGATTTGCCGCAAGATCGAGGCAGACCTTGCATCTGGCGGTGAGAGCGCAGTAGCCGCGTTCAAGGCGCGGGTGAAGAGCCTGATGGAGGACGTGCCGGACCTGCCGAACTTCAGCGCCTTCCACGACGCATTCCGCAAGGACGCGGGCGACCTGACGCAGGAAGGAGACATCCGTACCGCCTTCTACGGCGCCTACAGCGAGGACCGCTGCGAGTACGTGAAGCTGAACGGCCAGGAGATGGACGAGCGCCTCGCCAAGGGTCCTGCGCTGGTCTCGGCCAACTTCGTCATCCCCTACCCGCCTGGCTTCCCGATCATGGTGCCGGGACAGGTTCTGACGCCCGAGATCATCGACTTCATGCGCAAGCTCGATGTGAAGGAGATCCATGGCTACGAGGCCGCCAGGGGCCTCAAGCTCCTCAGGCCCGACCGCCTCGAGTCCTGACGGCCGACCGACCTCCCATTCCAGACGAAGGATAGCCACATCATGTCGGCCTTCTTCCAGTTCCTCAGCGCCAATCCCTACATCCTGCTGTTCATGACGGTGGGCCTCGCCGTGTGGCTGGGTCGGCAGAGCATCGGCGGGTATGGGCTGGGCATGGTCGCCGCAGCCATCATCGTCGGGTGCGGCCTTTCCGTCTGGGGATCGGCCTACGGCGTCAAGCTGCAGCTCGATAACTTCACGAAGTCGATGTTCTACTACCTGTTCATGTATGGCGTCGGCCTGCGCGTCGGGCCGTCGTTCGTGAACAGCCTCGGCGGTGATGGCCTTAAGTTCACCGGCCTGGCGTTCGTGAGTTGTCTCGTCGGCCTCTTCCTCGTCGTGGCCGGCGCGAAGATCTTCGCCCTTCCGCCCGGCGCGGCCGGCGGCATGCTTGCCGGATCGCAGACCATGTCGGCGGCGATCGGCTCCGCCGAGGAAGCCGTCAATGCCGGCGTCGTCGCGCTGCCGGCCGGGACCACCGCGACGGATGTGTCCTCCATGATCGCGCTGTCCTACGGGCTCACCTACATCTGGGGCACCGTCGGCATCATCCTGATCACCAAGTACCTGCCGCGCTGGTGGGGCATCGACGCGAAGGCGGCGGCCCGCGCCTACGAGGCGGAGAACGGCGTGGCCAGCGGCGACAGCAAGACGCTGACGGGGTGGCTGCCGGCAGGGATGCGCGCCTACCGGCTCGAGAACGCCACGTGGAACGGCAAGCCGGTGTCCGCGCTGCTGCGGGAGAACCCGGAGTACCGTGTCATGAACGTGGTGCGCGACGGGCAGCGCCTCGGCACGGCTGACGACCTCCAGCTTCGCCTTGGAGACGTCATCGCCCTCGCGGGCCGGCGCGAGACCATGACGGAGAAGATGGGGCTGATCGGCCCGGAGGTCTCGGACAAGCAGGCGCTGGACATCGAGCTCGACCGCGCCGACATCGTCGTCACGAACGCCGAGGCTCTCAAGCTGACTCAGGAGGAGATGCGGGCGCTGCCCAACGTGAACCAGGTGCAGGTCGTCAGCCTCGAGCGCTCCGGCGCGCCGATCCCTCTGGGCCGGGACACGAAGCTGCAACGCATGGATATCATCACCATCGTCGGCCTGAAGGACGCCGTCACGAAGGTGGGCTCGTTCTTCGGAAAGGTGGTGCGGCCGAGCACCGCGACGGACCTGCTGACCCTGTCGGTGGGCATGGTGCTCGGGTTCCTGATCGGGGCGATCCAGTTCCCGGCCTTCGGTGCGTCGGTGGGCCTCGGCAACGCCGGCGGGCTGCTCGTGTCCGGCGTCATCGTGTCGTCTCTCGTCTCGCGGGTCCGCTTCTTCGGCAACACGCCCAACGAGGCGCGCAACATCCTCGAGGACCTCGGGCTCGTCGTCTTCGTCGCCATCGTCGGGATCAACGCCGGCAACTCGCTGCTGACGCAGCTCACGGGAGCACTTGCGGTGAAGATCCTGCTCGTCGGCTTCGTCGCCTGCTCCATCCCACCCGTGATCGTCTGGGCCATCGGCTACCACGTCTTCAAGATGAACCCGGCGGTGCTGATGGGCGGCGTCGCCGGCGCGCGCAGCCACTCCGGCCCGTGCCGGGAGGCCGCGGTGGAGATCCAGAGCAACGTGCCCTGGATCGGCTTCCCCGTCGCCTACGCGGTCTCGGGCGTGCTGCTCACCGTGTTCGGCTACTTCGCCATGGTGCTGGCGCAGTGACCATGGGTTTGGAGGGCAAGATGAAGGGCGATGAAAAGGCGCGACAGTTCGACAAACTCCTCACAGACGTTCTGGACTTGACTGCGCAGCGTGCAGCCATCGGCCTGCCACTGCCGAAGGGCGGAAGCGAGAACGGGGCTGGCGAAGTCCTTCCTTCTTGGTTCGCCTCGAAGGAGGGGCGAGGGAAGGTGAAGAAGGTCTTGGCGGCCATGAAGGCCGAACGACAGGCGCTGAAGGCTCTTGCGAAGTTCAGCCGGAAAAAGCTCGACGGAATGGCGGTTGGAAAACGCAAGGCCGCCGAAGCACAGGCTGTAGAGGTTCCAACCAAATCATTAGAGGCGGCGATGCGGAGGGGGAGTTCAAAGATCAAGAACAAGCCCTCCGCGTCTCCAAAACCGTCGGTGGCGGTTAAGCCAATGGGTACCCGTACGCGGCGCGCCAAAGATCGTCCGGCTTCGGCATAAGGTTGGCCCGTCGTAAATGCACGGTGGTGAAATGTGGCTGGCGCGCAACGTTAGTCCCAAAAATCTT
This sequence comes from Alsobacter sp. R-9, assembly GCF_054612375.1. NCBI lineage: Bacteria > Pseudomonadati > Pseudomonadota > Alphaproteobacteria > Hyphomicrobiales > Alsobacteraceae > Alsobacter > Alsobacter sp. R-9. The sequence goes on from NZ_JBTSWJ010000012.1 coordinate 23,007, forward strand.
CCTCGCGAGTTATCGTACTGTCAATTTCATATTGCTAACACGTTTAAATAAGGCAGAACTGCTGGAGTATTCGGTGAAGTGGCTATCGTTCTTGGGGTCCGGCACATGAAGATCGTATCCGGTATTTACGGTTTGCTCGCGGGCGTCGCGATCATTGCGGGCCCTGCATGGGCCGCCGATCTTCCGGCGCGCAAGGCGGCTCCCGTCGAGTACGTCCGCGTCTGCAGCCAGTTCGGCGCGGGCTTCTTCTACATTCCGGGCAGCGACACCTGCCTGAAGGTCGCCGGCCGCGTGCGGGCCGAGTACTTCTTCAACCAGCCCTTCAGTCGCAACGATAACACGACCTCGATGCGGGGACGCGGCTACCTGACGCTCGACTCCTACACGGCGACGGACTGGGGGCCACTGCGAGCGACGACACGGGTCTACGTAACCAAGAATAGCGGCAGCAGCGCGAGCACGACGCTGGACTGGGCCTACATCCAATTCGCCGGCGTCACCGCGGGCCGGCTGGAGTACTCGTTCTTCGACTTCTCGCCGATCGGCGACTTCGGCTTTCTCGACGCCACGGTGGTAGGCCGCGGCGCCTACCACCAGTCGATCAATGCGCTCGCCTACACCGCCAGCTTCGGCGGCGGATGGTCGGCCACGGTCTCGCTGGAGGACCGGACGGAGCGGCAGGTCGGCATCGGCACCTACACGCCTTACACCCCCGGCTTCGCGGGGTTTGCACCGACGACTCTCGACTACGCCGGACAGAACCTTCCCGACGTCGTCGCGCGGCTGGAATGGACGCAGGACTGGGGCACGGCCGTGCTCATCGGCGCGCTGCACCAGGTCCGGCCGGGCGGACCCTTTGCGGGCACCTTCAACGGACTCCCGGCGACGCAGGGCTTCGTGATCGACGCCAAGTACGGCTACGCCGTGAACGCCGGCGTCAAGGTGAAGCTGCCGATGCTGGCGGACGGGGACGTCCTCATGGTCTCCGGCGTCTGGGCCTACGGCGCGAGCAACTACTCGGGGTGGACGACGGCGGGAACCGCGGGGTCCCAGTCCCCACTGATCGCAGATGCCGTCATGGTGCCGGGCACGCTGGAGATGAAGCTGTCCACGAGCTACAGCCTCTCGGCGGGCCTGCTGCACTACTGGACGCCGTCGGTCCGGCAGTCGGTCTTCGCGTCCTATGGCGGGATCGACCAGCAGGGCCCGTTTGACGCAAGGGCCGTGACGGTGGGTAGCAACGTCATCTGGTCCCCGGTCAAGGCGCTGAACATCGGCGCCGAGGTCTACTACAGCCGCTACGTCGACGAGCCGCTTTCGGCCTATCCCTACGTCGCCGCCACGAACAGCTTCGACAAGGCCGGCACGTCGCCGGACAACTGGGGCGGGCGCATCCGCTTCCAGCGCGACTTCTGAGGGCGGTCGGCGACTGATCTGCGATCCGGCGTTCATGGAAAGATCGACGCCCGTCGAGGAGAAGCTGGCCATTGCCTTGGCCCTGACGCTGACGGGTGGCTATCTCGACGCGTTCACGTGGATCACGCATGACGGCGTCCTCGCGAACGCGCAGACGGCGAACGTAGTCCTTGCCGGCGTCCACGCCGCAGCTGGGCGGTGGCAGGAGGCCCTGAGGCACCTGCCGCCGATCATCGCGTTCGTCCTCGGCGTCGGCGTCTGCCTTGGTCTGCGTGACCGTTACGGAAGCAGGGTCATCCTGATCAGCCTCTCAGTCGAGATCGCTGTGCTTCTCGTGGTGCTGCTGCTCCATGTCCGGCTGCCGGCCGTTGCGGGAACCCTCGGGATCTCCTTCGCCGCTGCGATGCAGACGACCAGCTTTGCCAAGGTGGAAGGCCGGGCTTTCAGCTCCGTGATGACGACCGGCAATCTCAGCCGGTTTGCGGAGGCGTTGTACGCCCGGAGCTGCGGCGACAGTAGTCGCGCCAACGTCCGTCAGTCCGTCGTGTTCGGGACCATTGTGGCGTGCTTCGCGGCAGGAGCGGCGATCGGCGCGGCGTTGACGGATTTGCACGGCAACGTCAGCTTGGTCGTGCCGATCCTCCTGCTCTCGGTGGTCTTGATCCTGTGTTTCCGCGAGCGATTGGTTCGTCCAGTGGCGCACTGAAAGCGGAGGCAGACGTTGGATCACCAGATCGGCGATGGTCAATACCCTTGCCTGCCTAATGCGAGGGCCTCGCTCACCATGGCCCCACTACAGCACGTCGCGACGATGGACGTTCAAAAACTACCGTAAGTTACATCGAGGCGCGTGCTCAGTAGCGCGCATGTCCGCTACCATGGATGTGATTAATCCCGTGCCAACGACAGCGGCAGCGATCAGAGAGCCCGCGATGGCCAGAACTTGCGGCTCGTTTGACCACCGAGGTGCCCTTCCATGACGGCGGCAGCGTCATTCCTGCAAGACGTCCTCGTGCGGTATCCGGAACTCGCCCTGTTTCTGGTGATCGGCGTCGGCTACTGGATCGGTGGGTTCAAGGTCGCCGGCTTCGGGCTCGGGCCCGTCACGGGATCGCTCTTCGCCGGCATCCTCGTCGGGCAGTTCGCGCATGTCCCTGTCGCGGGGATGACGAAGTCGTTCCTGTTCCTGCTCTTCCTCTTCGGCATCGGCTACTCCGTGGGCCCACAGTTCATGCAGGCCCTCAAGCGCGACGGGCTGAAGCCGATGCTGCTCGCGGTCGTGTGCGCCGTCACCGGCCTGGCATGCGTCGTGGTCGTCGCCCGGGTCCTCGGACTGGATCCCGGCTTCGCGGCCGGGCTCCTGTCGGGTGCCCTGACGGAGAGCCCCGCGATGGGGACGGCGACCGAGGCCATCAACGCTCTCCCGCTCCCGGAGGCGGAACGCGCCCGCCTCGTCGCGCACATCGCTGTCGCGGACGCGGTCTGTTACATCTTCGGAACCGTCGGGGTCATCATCTTCTGCAGCGTCGTGGCGCCTGCGCTGATGCGGATCGACCTTCGCACCGAAGCGCTCAACCTCGAACGCGAACTGGGCATCAAGCGCAGCAAACCGGGCGTTTCGTCCGGGTGGCGCAAGTTTGAGCTGCGCGCCTATCGGGTCCGCGAGGACATGCCGATCGCCGGCACGACGGTCGGCGACGCGGAGGCGCGCGGAAGCGAGCACCGGCTCTTCATCCATCGAATCCGCCGCGGAGCGGACGTGATCGAAGCCGGCCGGGACGAGCGCATCCGTCCCGGTGACGTCGTCGCCGTGTCGGGCCCGCGCGGCGTCATCGTGGAGACGATCGATCCCCGTGCCGAGGAGGTCGAGGACCGCGACCTTCTGGACGTGCCGGTCGCGATGACGGACGTCCTCGTGATCAATCCCGACCTCGCCGGAAAGAGCCTCGCCGCGGTGGGACAGGAGGACTGGACGCGCGGGCTTTACGTGCGGGCCATCCTGCGCGGCGGCGAGGAGATTCCCCTCGCCCCCGGCGTCGCGGCGCAGCGCGGCGACGTCGTGCGGCTCGTCGGGCCTGAGAGCCTCATCGGGGCCGCGGCCAAGCGGATCGGCGTGATCGTGGCGCCCACGACGACGACCGACTTCGTCGTGCTCGGGCTGGCGATCTTCCTCGGAGGCCTGGTGGGCGTTCTCGTGACGTTTCCGATCGGGGACATGCGGATCTCGCTCAGCACGAGCGTCGGCACCCTGCTGGCAGGTTTGCTGGTCGGCCATCTGCGCACCCGGTTCCCCCTCTTCGGCCGCATCCCGGATGGCGCGGTGAGCCTCATGACGTCGCTCGGTCTGGCAGCGTTCGTCGGCATGACGGGGCTTCATGCCGGTCCGGTCTTCCTGTCGTCGATCGCGGAAGCCGGCCTCGGCCTCCTGTTCGGCGGAATGATCGTGACCCTCGTCCCCCTCGTCGTGGGCCTGGCCTTCGGTCGCCTCGTCCTGCGGATGAACCCGGTCCTGGTGCTGGGAGCGCTCGCCGGCGCACAGACCATGACGGCGGCGATGGCGGCGGTGCAGGATCGTTCGGGCAGCCCGGTGGCGGTGCTGGGATACACGCCGGCCGTTCCCATCGGCCACATCCTGCTGACGACCTGGGGATCGGTGATCGTCGGCCTGGTGGCGGGCTAGCGGAATGGCCTCTCGCCGGACCGTGCGCGCCTGCACCCCCCGAGGCGAGGCCGAGCCATGATGGGCCAGTTCCTGTTCGAGTTCGGAACGCTCTTTGCCATCATCAATCCCTACGGCCTTGCGTTCGTGTTCCTGAACAGGACCCTGGATCTCAACGACGACGACCGCCTCGTCATCGCCCGCTCCGTCGCCGTCTACGCGTTCTGCGTCCTCGTCGTGTCCTTCCTAGCGGGGACGGTCATCCTCGGGTTCTTCGGGGTCTCCGTGGCCGCGTTGCGGATCGCCGGCGGCCTCGTCGTCATCTCGGCGGGGTGGACGATGCTTCACGAGGAGCGCCCGAGCGGGGCCAGCGAGGCGCGCTCGACCAAGGGGATGGCGGCCATCCGGCAGGAGACCTTCTTCCCGCTGACGGTCCCGATCACGACGGGCCCGGGCACCATTGCCACCGCCATCACGCTTTCGGCGAGCCACGACGCGTCGGATGGCCTCCTCCTCAGCCACGGCGTGTCGGTCGCGGTCGCTGCCTTGATCGCACTCACGGTCGTACACGCCTATGGGCGCGTCTCCAGGATGGCGCGCCTGGTGGGTCAGGAGGGGACGATGGTGATCATGAGGCTGTCGGCGTTCCTCCTTCTGTGCGTCGGCGTGCAGATCATCCTCACCGGCCTCGGCGAGGTGCTGCCGGGACTGCTCCAGAAATCGTGAGCCACACGCTGCAGCAGCGATGGCCTACAGGCCGAGCGCCTTGGCGGTGGCCTCGTCCACCTCTCCGGTCACGGAAAGCCCGCGAGCAGCCTGGAACTCCCGGAGGGCTCCATCCGATCCCTTGCCGAAGACGCCGTCGACCGCGATTGCATGGCCTTCGCGCGTGAGAGCCTTCTGAACGTCACGGACCCGGTCGCCAGTCATTCGCGGGCTGGTCAACCGGACCGGACCGCTGCGCCCCGCGGCCTCTCCGCGACCCGGAGAGACGATCTCGTAGACCTTCTCGTCCTGGTAGTAGGTCGGCCTGAACAGGGTGTCGCCGCACAGGTAGAGCGTCTCTCCCTCGTAGACGGTCTGCCGGCACTCGTCGTCCGGCAGGCTGTCGATGAAGGCGAGGGTCGTCCCTGCAAGGGCACCGGTGAAGAACCACCCCCAGGCGGGGTTCCAGTAGTAGTCCCCCCAGTGCCAGTGGGGCGGACGCGGATAGGGCGGCGTGTAGGACGGCGGTCGCCAGCCCGGCGGCCGCGAACCCGGCGGGCTCCAGCCCGGAGGCCTGCCGCCCGGCGGCAGCGCGATCGGGTTAGCAGGACGCTCCACGCCCGAATGGCGCGCAATGGGCTGCGCCGGCTTCGGGCGCCCCGTCGCCGGCGGGGCGAGTTCACGAGACGGGGCCCGGTTGATGGGCTGTGACGGCCTTGGAGCCGACGGCCTTGCCCCCGGAGACGGGCCTCCCGGCGGTCCGAAGCCGAGGTCGTAGCCGCCGCCCGGCCTTGCCGCCGACGGAGGCGGCCTGAAGCCCCCGCCATAGCCGCCACCAAATCCTCCACCGCCGCCGGCACCTCCCCTGAGCCCGCCAGCTCCGCCGCCGCCGAATCCACCGCCGCCCCCGCCGCGAAAGCCTCCACCCCCGCCTCCGCCTCGACCGCCGCGGGCGTCCGCCTTCTCGATCCCGACGTGGAGGTCCACAAGCCGTTCGGGCGAAAACCCCCATGCGATGATCGCGGCCGTGGCGAGGAGGATGATCCGGTTCATGGCCCGATTCCCCTCACTTCGCCTGAGGACCATCGGAAGCGCGTTCGGCGACAACGCGAGGCCATGTCACCCGGACATCGTCCGGCCCTGGTTCGAAGCGAAACGACACGGGTTCCCTGGGCGGTTCGAGGGACCATTCGGTCAGGATCGCCCGATACTGCGGAGCCCCCCTGCGCAGCTTCTCGGTCCCCACGATCATCAACGGGAGCGGACGCGCGGGGTCCGCTGCAATCCAGACCTCCCAGTCCTCGTAGGGGGTCACGAAGGCGAGGTGGATGGCGTCCTGCCCGACAACCTTGGTCCGGCCGATCACGGCGCCGCGGGAGATCTCCGCCAGGATTCGGTCCGGCAGCCGCGCGCTCATCAGCGACCAGAGCGGCAGCACCGTTCCGGTGTTCTCGCGGATCCGGTCGATGACGATGTCGAGGCCACCCGTGAGCTTCACGGTCGCGAAGAACTTCTCCGCAGGCGCCGACACGGTGAAGTCGCTGCCGTCGAAGGTGTACCGGCGCAGCGCGCCCTCGCGCTCGGCTTCGATCCGGAAGCCCTGCGAGCGCACCATGACGGTCCGACCGCTGCGGATAAACGTGAGACGTCGGCCGCCCGGCAGGACGTCGTCATGGGTGACGAACCAGCGAAACGACATGTTCGGCAGGCTCGCGAGGAACCGTGCGGAGGTCAGCGCGAGGTCCGATGCGGCAGCATCGACACGACGGGCCTGTGCCTCGGCCGCAAGCCCCGACGTCAGCATCAGCAGGGTGGTAAGGGCTGCACGTAACATCGCTTAACGCTCCACGTCCTCGACGCGCGGGATGCGAGGGGCAAGGCCACCGCCGACACCGGCAGTCTAGCAGTCTTCGGCCGCTTTCGAGGCTGGAGGCGTGGTGCGAGGCCGTAAGTTTCCGTAACCTACCTCCCGGGGAGCCTCGGCCCATGCTTGGCTGTCGCCATGTGCGGCTTCATCGCCGCCTCCAGGTCCAAACCTGGAGCGGAATCTTCAGGGCATCCTGTCAGGTGGGCCCCAGGTCATGCCGAAATAGCCGGCGACGGAGGGAATGATGGACGGTGGCACAAAGGACACTGAAGCGAAGCGCAGCTTGCGAGGCGGCAAGAGTGGCACCAAGTCCAAGAAGACTTCCGGCACCATCTCGGAACGCATGTCCGGCAAGGAGTATGAGAAGGCCCTCGGAAAGCTTCAGGGCGACCTCGTCCAACTTCAGCTCTGGGTGCAGCGAACCGGGGCCAAGGTGTGCATCGTCTTCGAGGGACGTGACGGCGCCGGCAAGGGCGGCACGATCAAGGCTCTCACGGAGCGGACGAGCCCGCGCGTGTTCCGGGTCGTCGCGCTGCCCGCGCCGACGGAGCGGCAGAAGAGCCAGATGTACGCGCAGCGCTACATGGAGCACCTGCCCGCGGGTGGCGAGATCGTGATCTTCGACCGGAGTTGGTACAACCGCGCGGGCGTGGAGCGCGTGATGGGCTTCTGCACGGAAGACCAGGCGAAGGTTTTCCTGAAGATGGTGCCGGCCTTCGAACGCGTCATGGTGGACTCCGGCATCATCCTGATGAAGATTTGGCTGGACGTGACCGAAGAGGAACAGACCCGTCGGTTAAAGGAGCGGATCGACGACCCACGCAAGATCTGGAAGCTGTCGCCGATGGATCTCGAATCCTACAGCCGCTGGTACGACTACTCTCGCGCCCGTGACGAGATGTTCGCGGCCACCGACACGGCGTGGGCGCCATGGTACTTCATCCGTTCCGACGACAAGAAGCGGACGCGGCTGAACATCATCAGCCACATCCTCCACACCATCCCCTACGAGACCACGAAGCGCGAGAAGATCGAACTGCCTAAGCGCCAGAAGGCGAAGGGTTACGTGGAGCCGGCCTATCCCTATCGCGAGGTGCCGCGGGCGTATTGAACAGAATTTCAAGCCAGCGCCGGAGGAGACCTGGACATGACGGAATTCGCGGAGATCGGCAGGCTTGCGCTTCGCAACCGGCTCCTGGGTCGCTGGGCCGCCGCGAGGCTCGGGAAAGCGGGGCCGGATGCGAAGGTCTACGAGGATGCGCTCGTCGCGCTGGCCGCGTCGAACGGGGACATCTTCGCTCGGTTGCGCCACGACCTTGACGCTGCCGGCGTCGTTGTCTCGGACGAAGAGATCGGCGTCGAAATCACCACGTCGACGGTCCGTGCCGGCACCTTGCTGGGCGGGCCGTCATCGGGCGGCGGCGACAGCGCGGCCGTTGCGCTCAAGCGTAACATCATGTCGCGCTAGGGGCCGGTTTGGCACCTCGGCAGCGCGCAGGGAGACAGGAGAAACCCATGGCATCCCACCAGACGCTCGGCGACGAAACCCTCATGAAGGCCGACGAACTCCGGGCCTACATGACCAGTATGGAGATGGCCAAGGCGGAGAAGGCGATCAGCGCGATGGATGCGGCCGACCAGGCTCGCCGCGACCTCGTCAGCAAGCTCGCCGAACCCGTCAAGCTCACACCGGAGTTCATGCAAGACGTTCGCACCCGCCTCGCCGGATCCGTCCGCCGCGCAGCACAGTCCGGCGAGACGGAAGTCATGGTGATGCGTTTCCCGGTGGAGCTGTGCACCGACCGGGGACGCGCCATCAACAACGGCGACAGCGACTGGCCGGACACGCTCACCGGACGCCCCCGGCAGGCCTACGAGCTCTGGCGCGACAGCCTTCGCCCGGGCGGCTACCGTCTCAAGGCCATGATCATCGAATGGCCCGCCGGACTGCCCGGCGACGTCGGCTTCTTCCTCAGCTGGTCCGATGGAAAGGCCGGATGACGTAGCTTAAACGCCAGATCACCCTCTTGAGCATCTGCGGGATACCGGTGGGCTTCAGGCGCTTGGGGGAGCCAACTGAACGCTTGCCTGGATCCGGAGCGCCAGAGGGCCATGACACTTTCCGTTCAGTGGCTTCTCGATCTGGCGACATGGAATTTCGCCGCCTTCGTGGGCGGCCTGTTTCTCGTCCAGATGGCGGCGCGGGAAGGCGGCTACTGGCTGGCCCGCCACCATCGCGCTCGGTCCGAGGCGGAGCCCGAGGGCGTCGGGGTCCTGGTCGGATCCATGCTCGGCCTTCTGGCGTTCGTGCTGGCGCTGACCCTGTCCTTTGCTACGACGCGATACGATGAACGGCAGTCGGGCACGCTAGTCGAAGCCAACGCCATCGGCACCGCGTGGCTGCGTGCCGGGATGGTGGACTCGGAGCGTTCCCGCAACATCGCAGCCCTGCTCGTCGATTACACCAAGCTTCGGCGAGACTTCGTCCAGGCACCCGCCGATCCGAAGATCCTAGAGCCGATCGCCTCGAGGACCGCCGGGCTCCAGAACAAGATCTGGGCCCACGCCTCCGCATTGGCGCGGGAACGCCCCGATCCGGTCGTGGCCCTGCTCGTCTCGTCGCTGAACGAGACGTTCGACGCGAGCACCGCCGAACGGTTTGCCTTCGAAAAGCGCCTCCCCGTTCCCGTCTTCTGGCTACTGATCGCGCTCGCTCTGATCAGCATGTCTGCCCTTGGCTATCAGCTTGGGCTCCGCGGTACGCCGCTGCGGCCCCTGGCCGTTCTCCTGACGGCCATGTGGACGTTGGTCATGGCTGACATCCTCGACCTCGCCGGTGCGCGCCTCGGCAACATTCGACCCGCCACTCATGCTTATGACTGGACCATCCAGGGGTTCGGGCAACCGCCTTCTCTGTATCGGCCGTAAAGGCGGGTGCGAACGGTTATAATATTGTTGAAAGATGATTTGGCTCAAAGAACGAAACATTGATTTATCTCTATCCTACACAAAATACGGGAGAATTGCGATGTCTGAGAGAGCAGTATCACACCAAGAAGCGCAGCGTATGTTTAGGCATGCTCTTGTCATGATGGTGCTTTGTAGCGGTTTCTTTCTTCTTGTTCTCGCAAAATCGTAAGATGGAGGTTCAGTCGTGAAGCGATCTATCACTCTAGCAGCTCTGATCGCCATAGGATTTATTCTGGAGGCGCCGGATCAGGCAAGGGCCGTCGTCTACTGTCAGTACATCGACTATCCTGTCGGATGCATCGTCAGGCCGGGAGTGGTGCTTCGACCCCGGCCTGTGGCGCGAGCGGTGGTGACGCCGGGGGTTGGTGCGCCTGGTGTTGGAGTTCGGCCAGGCACGCCGATGAACCGAGGCGGTCCCGTCAACCGGGCGGGCCGGCGTTAGCTCACGTTCGACATCAAATGCATGGGGAAATCGGCCCGAGCCGGCGGAACTTATCCTCTACTCGGTCCCTCAGCTCCGCGAACACAGGTTCGATGCGCATCTCGGCCAGTTCGTGCACAGGATCGGCGAAGGCGTCGATCGATGTGGCGTCGATGCTCGTCACCGGCTCGGCAGCTGCAACGATTGATCTCACGGGCGACGGTGACGAGCACGGTGGAAGCGGACGCCGACCGTCCCACAAGAACTTGACCACGGCGTCGACGATCGGCAGCGGAGGGGCTGGAAGCAGCAAATGTTGGGCTGACAGCTTCTTAGATGACGTCGTCATATGAGAATAGACATAAAGACCTTATTCGCGAACTGGGCGAGCCGTGGGCGGTTGATCTACGGTCTTGAAATCTGCGGAACCCGGCAGCGAGGCATGTGCAAATAACGCTGGTTGCGTGTCCCCGCAACCACCTTTACCGAACGCCTCATGGCACCATCCAACGCCGCCCCTTCCCGGGCGGCGTTCTTGCGTTCGGACCCCATCGCCACCTCGACCATCGACGCGATCTCGCCCACGAGTTCGACCTCGATGCCCCCGCTCTCGCGCGGGCGCACGATCACCTGCTCGATCAGCGAGCGCATGATCTCCAGGGCTTCCGCCTGCGTGCGCGGGTCCTGCAGGGCCTCGTGCAGCGCCGCGACCTTCTTGCGGTAGAGGTCGGCGAGGTTCGGGTGCAACCGGACCGGCGAGGGGGCAGGTGCTGCCAGCGTGGCCTCGATCTGCCGGCGCTCCGCCTCGAGGGCGTCGAGCCGCTGCTGGAGACCCGGGGACCGCAGGCCCTCCGCGATCGCCGTGATCAGACCATCGAGCTGCCGCTCGATCTCCGCCTTCTTCTTCTCTGCCCGACGGCGCTCCGCCTCGGCCTCGCCGCGGCTCGCGTTCACCTCCGCGTGGAAGGCGGCGATGAACTCGGCGACGAGGTCGGGTGCCATCAGGTTGTGCTGCAGCGCGGAGATCACGATCTCCTCCAGCACGCCTCGCTTGACGCCGGTCGTGTTGGTGCAGAGCCCGTTGCGATGGGCGCGCGAGCAGCGCAGGTAGTCCTTGCCGACGGCGGCCAGCGGATGGCCGCAGCAGCCGCAGACGGCGAGGCCCGTGAGCACGTGCTTCGGCCGACGCTTCTCCCAGAACCGCCCCGCCTTGATAGCCTGCGCCGTCGGCGACGCGGCAATGTTGGCGAGCCGGCTGGAGACCCTCTCCCACAGCGCGTCGTCGATGATCCGCAGTTCCGGCACGTCCTCGACGATCCACTCGCTCAGAGGGTTCGGGCGCGAGACCCGCTTGCCGGTCGACGGGTCCTTGATGAACCGCATGCGGTTCCACACGAGCCGACCGACGTAGAGTTCGTTCCTTAGGATGCCGGTCCCGCGGCCACCGTGGCCGCGGATCGTCGTGTCCTGCCACGGACGGCCCTCGGGCCCCGTGACACCGTCTCGGTTCAACTGCGTCGCGATGGCCCGCGGCGAGGCTCCTGCGGCGAACTCTGAAAAGATCCGCTGCACGACCGCGGCCTCATCGGCGTCGATGACCCGCTTGCCGCGTACCCGATCGCCGTTGGCATCGACCTCCTTCGGAACCCTGTAGCCATACGCTTTGCCGCCCGCCGAACGGCCCTGCTCGACGCGCCCCCGCAGGCCCCGGTGCGTCTTCGCAGCCAGGTCGCGCAGGAACAGCGCGTTCATTGTGCCCTTCAGGCCGACATGCAGCTCGCTGATCTCCCCCTCCGCCAGTGTCAGCAACCGCACGCCCGCGAAGGTCAGCGCCTTGTAGAGTGCGGCCACGTCCTCCTGGTCGCGCGACAGGCGATCGAGCGCCTCGGCAACCACGACGTCGAACTGACCCGTCCGCGCGTCGGCCAGCAGCCGCTGGTACTCCGGCCTGAACTTGCTCGACCCACTCGCGGCGCGGTCGGCGTACTCGCCCGCCACCGTCCAGCCGCGCGCCTCCACCAGCTCGCGGCACAGCCGGATCTGGTCTTCGATCGAGGCCTCACACTGAAGGTCGCTGCTATACCTTGCGTAGATCACGGCGCGCACTGGATGTCTCCAAAGATGCGACTCAGGCTAGGTTGGTGCCAACGGCTTAGGATCCTACGGAGGTTAAGCAGGACGGCAAATTGACGTGGGCGTGTGCGCGGTAATGACCCTTAGCGGACCCCCGGAATGTCTGTTCAGGGCGATCCCGCAATCCTAAGCTGCGCCGTTCAAGTTTGCGCGGGGGCGCAATGTCTGAGACTCAAGAGCAAGCGCCTTCAACGGCTCCGACAATCCTGCGGCTCACCATCGAGCGGTTCCGCGGGATCAAGGGCCTGACGTGGTACCCGTCGGAAGGCGTCAACGTCGTTCTGGGCGGGGGCGACGTCGGCAAGAGTGCGATCCTCGACGCGATCGCCCTGCTGCTCGCTCCGACGAATGGGTCAGTCCTGTCTGACGCCGACTACTGGCAGCGTAAGCCCGAAGACGAGTTCGTCATCGAATCCGTGATTCGGCTCCCCGATGGTCGGGGCATCAATACCCAATCAAAGCCCGCTTGGCCGTGGAACTGGGACGGGAAAGAGCCGGGAGTTCCCGAGCTCACCGAGGACGGGCAGCAGGTCGTCGCTGATCCCGTCTATCGCATCCGTGTCAGAGGGTCGGCGGACTTCGATCTCGTTTATGAGGTCATGCAGCCTAACGGCCAGTTCGACCACCTATCAACCGCTGTACGCCGCATGATCGGTATCGTTCGCCTCGGCGGTGATGATCGGAACGACCGCGATCTTCGCATGGTCCAGGGCTCGGCTCTCGATCGACTTCTCTATGACAAAACGCTGCGCGCACGACTCGGCCACAAAGTGGCGGAAACCGACGTCGAAGCAGTCTTGCAGCCGGAAGCGAAAGCGAAGATCGAGCAACTCGACACGGCCTTCGCTAAGCGCGCCTTGCCTAGGGATCTCGGCCTCGGCATCGCAACAAACCAGACGCAATCCCTGAACGCCCTTATCGGCCTCACCGCGAACAAGGGCGGTGTCGAGCTCCCGCTCGCAAGTTGGGGATCGGGCACGCGCCGGCTGGCGGCGCTTGAAGTGGCCTCTGCCAACCTAAATGCCGATCCGATTGTGGTCGTCGATGAGGTAGAGCGGGGGCTGGAGCCTTACCGGCTGCGGGCCCTTCTCCGCCAACTCCAGGACGGGGCATCACAAGTCTTCCTCACGACCCACAGCGCCACGGCGCTGCGTGCGCTCAGCAAGGCGGGTCTTTGGTTGATGGATAGCGCCGGCAATCTCGGCGAGTTGGCCGAGGTCGTGATCAAGCATGCGACCCAGGAGCCCGAAACGCTCCTCTCGCGGTTGACCATCCTTTGCGAAGGCAAAACCGAGATTGGTTTTGTCCGCGCACTGTTGGATCGCGACCTCGGGATGCCGGCGATGGACCACGGTGTGTGGCTCGCAAATATCGGCGGCAACGAATCGACACTGCTCATGCTCGAAGCGCTCTCGAAGAGCGGTCTCATGTTCGGCGGCTTCGCCGATGAAGAGGGCAAGGCACCGGAGCGCTGGGCGGTTCAGAAGAAGGCCCTAGGTCCGCTTCTGTTTCGCTGGGGGAGTGGCTGCACGGAGGCGAACGTCATCCAGCACGTGGCCGAAGCTGACCTCCCCGAGCTCATTCGGCATCCTGAGCTGGAAGGAGAGCGACTTCGCATACTCGCTGATCGCGCCGGCATCGACGACAAATCGCTCGAGGCGATCAAAGCGGCCTGTCCGGATCTCAGGCAGCTGATCATCGAAGCGGCGACCTGCCACATTCCCGATGACACCTCGAAGCTTCCCCGGTTTGAAAAGGGAACATGGAAGAAACATGGTGAGCGCTGGTTCAAGACGGAGCCTGGCGGCCGCGAGCTTGCCATGAAGGCCGTCCAACTGGGAGTGCTTCCCTCGCTCGGCGATGAGCTCCCACAATTCATTGCAGCTGTTAGGGCAGCGATTGGCCTGCCGCCGCGGGAGCTGCGGCCGGCTTGAGCGATGCGTCTGTCCATTCGGCACTTCGATCGGATGCTCGCCTCGTCGTCGTCGAAGCGCCCGCCGGCTGCGGAAAGACCTATCAAGGCGCCGAATTCGCCGCCGACGCGCTTCCGCAACTTGGGCAAGGCCGCTTGCTCGTTCTCGCCCACACGCATGCTGCGGTTGATGTATTCGCGAGCCGCACCAGCCGACTCGGTAGTCGCATTGATGTTCGCACCATCGACAGCCTGATCGCCGAAGTCGCCGCTGCCTACAACAGCAGCCTCGGCCTTCCTCCCGATCCCGGCGTATGGGTTCGCTCGCGGAAGGACGGCTATCAGCAGCTCGCCGCGCTCGTCGCCCGATTGGTCAAAGGCTCGCCGATGATCGCCGAGGCCTTAGCGCGGAGGTATCCGCTTATCGTATGCGATGAGCATCAGGACTCCAGCGAGGACCAGCACGCGATCGTCCTGGCGCTTCAAAAGGGTGGAGCTGCTCTCCGCATCTTCGGCGATCCTATGCAACACATCTTTGGATCGGCTCGCCAACGGGCGGACGATTCTGACATCGCGCGCTGGGAAGAACTCAAGCGCGGAGGCCGCTTCGAGGAACTCGACTACCCGCATCGCTGGAGTGGCGGGGCGGAAGCGTTGGGCTCGTGGATTCTGGAGTGTCGCCAGGCGCTGAAGGATGGTGGCGTTGTGGACCTTTCGAAGGTGCCGCCGCTGCAGGTCCGCGTAATCTTCGCCGATAACCAGGCACCCAGACGCGGAGCCTTCCAAACAAGCCACGTGGAGGCGCGCGAGTTGCGTAGGCTCATGACGGCCGGCGACTTGCTGGTTCTCTCCCGCCACAACGAAACGGTGACCGGTCTGAGGGCCTTCTACGGTCGGCGCGTGCCGGTGTGGGAGGGGCATACGCGCGACGCCCTAGAGGCCCTCGTGTCGCGCTTATCCGAGGCGAATGGTGACGCGTCCGCCGTTGCGGAAGGGATCGTTGAATTTCTCGGCGGCGTTGGCGTCGGATTTTCCCCCACCGCCTTCGGTGACCGCTTCAAAGCAGAAGTCGCAAACGGCTGCGGTAGATCGGCGCGCGGCATGCCAGCGAAGCTTCAGGACTTGGCCCGTATGGTACTTGCTGAGCCCAATCACAAGGGCGCAAGCAAGGTCCTCGCCCAAGTGCGCAGGCTTGCTCGCGACGACGCAGCGTTCGAGGCCGTCAAAATTGATCACGGTCGCGAATATATGGAGGCTGTCGGGCTCGGCGGCTTTGATGATCTCCTCCAAGGCTTCGGCGAACTCACGCTGAGGCGGACACGCGCGCGACCGCCGCTCCCCGAAAAGGCCATCAGCACCGTTCACAAGGCCAAAGGCTTCGAGCGCGATAACGTCCTTGTCGTCCCATGCGATCGCACTCATTTCGGCGACAGTCGGGCATCCCGTTGCGCTTTCTACGTCGCGATCAGCCGAGCGAAGCGGAACCTTACGCTCGTGGTCTCGCGCAACTCACCGAGTCCACTGTTCCAGCTCTAGATGTGAACGGGTCGCTATCAAAATACGACCTCTCATTCTAGGCGCACGGTGCTTGTTCAACGCCAACGGTCGATATGACAACAAGGCTCAGTGATGGCGGTGGGGACGCCTTCGGCCGTTCGCTTTTCGGCACCGCGCAAGGGTCTGCCCCTGGCGCAAAGCCGACAGCATCGCCGCTGGCGGAGAGGCCCTTCGTGCCCTTCAGGCCAATCCGGATAGGCGTCAGCGGCCCTTCCCGTACTCGCTGATCAACGCCAGCCCATCGGTGTAGTTGCGGTGCGCCTCGATCGCCGTCGCCTGCTGGTAGAACCGTTCAACTGTACTCGGATCTCGATGCCCGAGAAGTGGCGTGGCGAGCCGAATGTGCTGCGGGTCTTCGATAGCAAGGGTCGTGGCGGCAGCGTCTCGGAAGAGATGCGGGTTGACGGCTTTGCCGAGGCCCTC
The DNA here is from genome assembly GCF_054612375.1 of Alsobacter sp. R-9. Lineage (NCBI taxonomy): Bacteria > Pseudomonadati > Pseudomonadota > Alphaproteobacteria > Hyphomicrobiales > Alsobacteraceae > Alsobacter > Alsobacter sp. R-9. The sequence goes on from NZ_JBTSWJ010000012.1 coordinate 39,070, forward strand.
CTGGGCTCGCTGCCGGATTTGATCGTAGAGGGCCATCTGGCTCATGGGCGAGCCATGAGACGAGACCCAGAGGGCGTCCCCGATGGGGCTCGCCCAGCGGCTCTTCAGGGCGGCAAGGACCGAGCGGTGCGTTGTGATGTAAGTCAGGAGATGCGGCACCAGGTCTGCCGGCCATGGCATGTCGATCGGCTGGTGCGACTTGGTCTCCTCCGGCGCAATCCTTAGCATCCACGTGCCGCCGACCTGCACGAGCGTGTCGTCGAGCACGAGGCCGGCGAGATTGCGCCGACGGAGCGGACGCAGCGATAGGAGAGCGATGATGAGGCCGTCGCGGTAGGCGAGGGCGGCCAGCCGTGGGGTCGTTTGGTACTGGGCGCTCTCCATCAGGTCGAGCCCGAGGGCGAGCAGTTCCATCGTGGTGGCAAGCTTCGCGCGCTTGTCGCGCGCGGGCACGGCCCGGGCGCGGACCTTCGACGCGATGCGGTTGATGAACGACCAGTCGTGGTCCGGCGCGACGGCGCGGGCGAAGTCGCCCACCTCCTGCAGTCGGGAAAGGATCGACCGCCCGCCGTTGCCGAGCCCTTCCAGGTGCTCGACATAGGCCTTCACGCGGTCGCGGGTGATGCGGCCGTGGGGGGCCTCGTCGACGTCCAGCTGGCCCGTCGTCGCGAGCCATGTGAGCCAGCGCCCATAGCCCTTCTCCGTCTTCACGTTGGACGCGCGGGAGTGGCCCGCGCGGGTCCCCCCGGTCGGGTCGAACGGGTCGACCGACATGAGCGCCTCCTGCCACAGGCGGCAGTCGACTGCCGGCCAATCAGCGACCTTCATGCAGGAACGCTCGGGCGCCTTGCCGCGACCGTAAGGCCCGCCGCTCATCGCGCCGCCCCCCGGTGGTCGGCAAGCTTCCTCCCGGCGCCTCCGCGCGGCTTCGTCGCCTTGGTCGATCCACGCGTGGAAGCTGCCGCAGCCCCACGCAGGCGGCCGAGCACAACGCCATCGAAGTGCAGGACGGCTGCCGTCGACTCTGCGCCGCTGTAGAAGCCTGTCGTCGTCGACATCTTCTTGTGACCCAGCACCCGGCGCATGACCTCGTACTGGCCGGGGCGCACGTCGAGGTAGAGCTTCGCGGCAATGTGGCGGAAGAGATGCGGGTTGATGGTCAGCCCCGTGTACCGGTGCACCAGCTCCGTGATCTGCCTGCCAAACGTGTTGCCCCGCTTGGCCTGACTTCCACGCCCTGGGAAGAGCACCTTCGTGTCGGTGTCCGCGAGGCCCGGCCGATGCTCGCGCAGGTACCACTCCAGCAGCTCGACCGTCCGCTCCGGCAGGATGAAATTCAGCACCTGCCGGTTCTTGACTTCGTGGTCCTCGAAGATCAGGTGCCACCGCCCGCCGACATGCTTGAGATGAGTCTCCAACTCGATGCCCGCGAGGTTCTGCCGCCGCACGGGTGCGACCAGCAGCAGCTCGATGGCGAGCGCGAGGCCGGCGCGCACCGACGCCCGCTTGCCGGGCAGCAGACCCCGGTCCACCTCGTCGCGCAGGCGCGCCGGCAGACCCAACAGCGCATCTACCGCCTGCGGATCGTCGAACGGACGCAAGCGCTCACGGTTCTTGCGCGTGAGCCCCTGCTGCGGCACGGCAAGCCGCTTCACCACCGTGGCCATCCTGGCGAGGTCCGGCTCCGTCAGGTTCACCCAATGCCGTGCCACGCCCTTGAGCATCGAAGCCATCTCGTGGATCGTCGATGACGTCTGTTTGCCCTTGCGCTCGTAGTAGAAGCGCAGGCCCTCGTTGAAGGCGTCGAGCACGACGAGGTCGGCCAGTGACTGCAGCGTCTGCGGATCACGCCCCCGATGCACGAGAGCCGAGGCGAAGGACCGCAACTGGTACTCGCGCGTGGCCAGCGTGCTCGGCCTCGCGGGACGCGCGGGGCCGTCGTCGGCGAAATCACGGCCGGCGAGCCGATCGAGCCACGCGTCGACGTCCTGCTCCAGGGACGCCGGGAACGACGACCACGGCAGGACATACACGTCGCGCCGCGACGGCCGCTCGATGCCGATTGACGGAAAGCCTGGCGTGAGCTCAACAGCCCGGTTCCACGCGACAATAAGGTTCGCCCAGGTCTTCTCTGGACCCTTCAGCAGGGCGTCTTCGAACAGCTCCGCCTTGAACGCTATCAGGTCGTCGAGCGTCACGGCGTCCGGGCCGATCTGCCTCTCGGACAGCCATCGCATCAGCCGCGACAGCCGGACGCGGTCCGCCTGCTTAGGCAGGGCATCGTGCAGTGACTGCCACGCGGCTGACATCGGCGTCATCGACCGGCCCTTCATCGTCGGCCGCGCCAGCGCCAGAGCCGCCCGCAGCAGCGAGCGGATGTTGTTCCAGCGTCCGGCAGAGAGACCGAGCTGCTCGCCGGTCACCGTGGCAAGGCGGCGGCCGAGCGCCTGATGATCGGCGGGGACCTGGTCGGGCTCGCGCCCCAGGGCGCGCGCGATGGTGCGCACCGCCGACGCCATGTTCTGGCGCCGCTGCGGGGCGAGGTCGGCGGCCTGGACGGTCGCGATGACATCGGCAAGGGTGGCTCGTGAAGCCTCAGACGTGGACATGAGTGACCTCGTGATGACGAGAGGGGAAACGCGGGTCGTTTCGTGAGAACATAACACACCAAAGCAACCCGGTTTGACGGATCATGTAATAACGAGCACCAAGGAAGTGGTTGCGAATGTTCATGATTGTCCACCCCTGTCCATCACTGTCACCGGGGCCGCGTCAACGCCGCGAGATCCTCCGCGCGGACCCGGACGGACCGGCCCACCGTCACGCTGGCCAGCGCCCGGGACTTGATCAGACGCCGGACCGTGCGTGTGCTCACCCTGAGCACCTCCGCGACGTCGGAGACAGTCAGCAGCGTCGGCAGCGTCGGCAGCGAAGAACTCGTGTTGCCCGGGGTGGCGTTGGACTGGCGGGTGCCAGCATCGGCGTTACGCATCGTCGGTCTCCGTCTTCGGTTCGACCGCGACGGGCTTCGTCTCACGATCCTCGTCCCGCAACTCACGCGCCGCCGCCCGCGCCACGAGGCGCGCGAGGCCGACGAGGGCCGTCTGGCCGGGAGTGCTCGGGGAGGGGACCGGCGTGTCCTGCCGGTGATGAGGCCGTCGCTTCATGACGGCCAAGGTGGGCCTTCAGGCGCCAGGCTTGGACGGCAAAACCCCGACGACGATCAGCGGGGGTTTTGCCGCGCTCGTGCCTGTTCGCCGCGCCGTCGGCGCATGGTCCTGCGGATGCAGTCCGCAAGGCCGTCGGTGTTCAGGTCCAGTTCGACGAGCACCTGATGGCACTGCTCGTAGAAGGGTCCCGTCTTGCCGCTTGGCGCCGGGGTCCCGTGCTGCGTCTCCCACGCGCCGGCCAGCGTGTCGACGACGTAGTTCCGCTCGACATCTTGCGGGCGGCCGCCCTTGTGCCGCTTCTCCATCCGCAGCGCCTGCTCCAGGGGGTCACACAGTGTCTCGATCAGCTTTGCGAGGAGGAGCGGTCCCGCCTGCACCGCGACCGACTGGCGTGTCACGTGCGTGAGGCAGTCAAACGTCACCATGTCGCCGCGACCGAGCCTGGCCATGGCATCCTCGATGGCGCGCTCATCGACGCTCCAGCCGATCGAGCCCAGCAGCCGCTCCATCCCGTAAGGCGAGAGCAGCAGCCCCAGCAGGGGCAGGAAGCCGTCGGAGAGGGCCGCCTTCGCAGACGAGGGGTTCTTCCGCAGCCAAGCCGACAGCACGTCGAACTGCTTCAGGAAGAACTCCAACGCGGCGACGCGCTGGGCGCGGTCGGGCTGCATCCCCACCCGCCGGCGGTAGGCGGCGAGGTCGGCTCGGATCTTGTCGACCAAGGCTGGGTGCGGCTCGGACATGCCAGTCATATTGGGCACGTCGTTTGCCGGAGCAAACGCGTCTCCTTGCAGATGCGCAAAGAAAGACGCTTGACCTTCCCATCATGGGAGGCCTGCAGGTGGCTCCAGAGACACTCTGAGGAGCCACGGACCATGTCCCGTTTCATCCCCCTCGCCCTCGCCGCGGCTACGGCGCTGGGCGGAACGCTCGCCTGGCAGGTCAGCCACCATCAGGCTCATGCCGATGGACCAACTGCCGGACCGCCGCCCATGCCGGTCGCAGTCGCGCCCGTCGTCACGCGCGACTTGGCCGAGACGGTCGAGTTCACCGGACATCTGCATGCCGCCCGCGCCGTCGATCTTCGACCTCGGGTGAGCGGATCGATCGAGGTCGTCGACGTTCCGGAAGGTGGGCTCGTCGAGCCCGGCCAGACGCTGTTCCGCCTCGACGCCCGGCCCTTCCGTGCGGCACTGGCGCGCGCCGAAGCAGCGCTTGCCGAGGCCCATGAACGGCACACGCTGGCGGGCCGGCAGCATGCGCGCACGCTTAGCCTCGCCTCCGAAGGGCATGCCTCTCGCGATCGGCTGGAGCAGCAGGCCGCCGACCGTGAGGCGCTCGCCGCGCAAGTCAAGGCTGCCGAGGCAGCGGTCGCCGCGGCGCAGCTCGATTTGGAGTTCGCCACCATCACGGCGCCCATCGGCGGCAGGATCGGCCGGGCACTGGTGACGGAAGGGAATCTCGTCGCGGCCGGTCAAACGCCTCTGGCCGCCATCGTCTCCACCGATCCCATCCATGTCTTGTTCGACGTGGACGAGCCGACCTTCATCCGTCTCCTGTCGGCGCGCGCCCGCAACGCCGTTGGTGTGGACGTCGAGATCGGGCTGCTCGGAGATGAGGGCTTCCCGCGGCGAGCGCGGCTCGACTTCGTCGACAATCAGGCCGACCGCGCGAGCGGCACCGCCAGGCTTCGAGCCGTCCTTCCGAATCCTGACGGCCGGCTCGCGCCGGGCCTCTTCGCCCGGGTCAGGGTCCCCCTATCCCCGCCGCGTCCAACCCTTCTGGTGACAGAGGCCGCCATCGGGTCCGCCCAGGGCGGCCGCTACGTCCTCATCTCCGCCCCCAACGGCACCGCTGAACTGCGCCCCGTCCGCGTCGGCCCAGCCGTCGGCGAGGGTCTGCGTGTCGTGCACGACGGCCTTGCTCCGGGCGATGTCGTCGTCGCGCGCGGAATGGTTCGTCCGGGCACCCGCATCGTCCCTCTGTCCGAGTCCGTCGCGACCGGAGCTAAGGAACCCCAGTCATGAACGCGATTCCGCGGTTCTTCATCGAGCGGCCCATCTTTGCGGTCGTTCTCTCCGTCCTGACGCTCGTCGCTGGAGGCCTGGCGCTTCTGAAGCTGCCCCTGTCCGAGTATCCAGCCGTCACCCCACCGACCGTTCAAGTCGTGGCGCAGTTCCCGGGCGCGTCCCCGCGCGAACTGGCAGAGACAGTTGCCGCGCCGATCGAGCAGGAGATCAATGGCGTGGAAGGGATGCTCTACATGACGTCCCAGTCGGTGGACGGTCAGGTCACCCTAGCCGTCACCTTCGCACATGGCATCGATCCCGACCTCGCGCAGATCCGGGTCCAGAACCGGGTTCAGCGTGCGCTCCCGCGACTTCCCGAGGAGGTCCAGCGGCAGGGCGTCGTCGCGCGCAAGGTCTCGCCAGACATGCTCATGGTGGTGCACCTCGTGTCGCCTGATCGGCGCTTCGACGCGCTCCATCTGGCGAACTTTGCCACCTTGCAGGTGCGCGACACGCTCCAGCGAATCTCGGGCGTAGGCGAGGTGAACGTCTGGGGAGCTGGCGACTACGCCATGCGGATCTGGCTGGATCCCCAGAGAATGGCAGCAAGAGGCATCACCGCCACCGAGATCGTACGGGCGGTGCGGGCGCAGAACGTCCAGGTGGCCGCGGGAGCCGTCGGGCGGCAACCGGGTGCAGGAGAGGCGCCTCAACTGGCCCTCAATCTGAGGGGTCGCCTCGGAGAGCCAGAGCAGTTCGCCGCCATCGTCATCAAGACGGATGGAGAAGGACGCATCGTTCGCCTCGGCGACGTCGCGCGTGTCGAACTCGGTGCCGAGGGATATGCCTTGCGCTCGCTCCTCGATGGCGAACCCGCGGCAGCTCTCCAGATCATCCAAGCCCCGGACGCGAACGCGCTCGACGTCGCCGCTGCGGTTCGCCAATCGATGGCCGAGATGAGCGCCACGTTCCCGCAGGGCGTGGAGCACAGGATCGCCTACGATCCCACGATCTTCGTGCGCGCCTCCATTTCCGCGGTCCTCTTCACTCTGCTGGAGGCCGTCGCTCTCGTCGTCCTGGTGGTCGTATTGTTCCTGCAGGACTGGCGTTCCTCGCTGATCCCGCTCGTGGCCGTTCCGGTGTCGCTCGTGGGGACGCTCGCCGTGATGCTGCTGCTCGGCCACACGTTGAACACGCTGTCGCTGTTCGGCCTCGTGCTCGCCATCGGGATCGTGGTGGACGACGCCATCGTGGTGGTCGAGAACGTCGAGCGGCACATGGCTGCCGGGCTGTCGCCTCGGCTCGCTGCTCGCAAGGCCATGGAGGAGGTGACCGGCCCAATCGTCGCGATCACCTCTGTGCTCGCCGCCGTCTTCGTCCCGGCCGCCTTCCTGTCGGGACTGCAGGGCGAGTTCTATCGGCAGTTCGCGGTGACGATCGCGGTGTCGACCGTCTTGTCGGCGGTCAACTCGCTCACCCTGAGCCCGGCGCTCGCAGCGGTCCTTCTGAAGCCCCATGGTGCGAAGCGGCGCGGCCCGCTCGCATGGTTCTTCGGGCGGTTCAACGACGGCTTCGAGGCCACGGCGCGGGGATACGCCAGTTTCGTGCGGAGGCTTTCGCGGATCGGCGCCGTGGCGCTACTGGCCTACGGCGCAATCCTCGTCGCCGGATGGCAAGGGTTGCAGCGGATCCCCACGGGGTTCGTCCCGCAGCAGGACAAGTACTATCTGGTCGGTATCGCGATGCTGCCGGCCGGCACATCAATCGAGCGCTCCGAGGCCGTGGCCCGGCAGATGTCGCGCCTGATGCTTGAAGAGCCCGGCGTCGAGAGTGTCGTCGCCTTCCCGGGCCTTTCGATCGACGGCTTCGTCACGTTGCCGAACGCGGCTGTCGTGTTCACGATGCTGGATCCGTTCGAGCAGCGGCGCACGCCGGACCTTTCTGCGAACGCCATCGCCCAGCGGTTGCAGGCCAAGCTGGCCGGGATCCAGGAGGGACTGGCCCTCGTGTTCCCGCCGCCGCCGGTGCCGGGGATCGGAGCCGTCGGCGGCTTCAAGCTCCAGGTTCAGGATCGGGCGGGCCTTGGTCTGGAGGCTCTTGCCGAGGCGACCCAACGGCTCGTGGCCGCCGCCGCCAAGCGGCCTGAGCTGGCAGGTGTCATGGCGAGCTTCCATGTCTCGGCCCCGCAACTGCGGGTGGAGCTGAACCGTGACCGTGCGCTGGCGCTGGGGGTTGCGCCGGCCGATGTCGCGCAGGCCCTGCAACTCGCCATGGGGTCGCTCTACCTGAACGACTTCCAGCGGCACGGCCGGACCTATCGGGTGATCGCGCAGGCGGATTCCGCCTTCAGGCTGCGGGAAGAGGATCTCGCCAAGTTGCGGGTTCGCAGCGCAGCCGGAGCCATGGTGCCCCTGACTTCCCTCGTAACCGTTCACGCCGCGACAGGACCGGACCGGGTGGTGCGCCATAACGGCTACCCCTCGGCGGAGGTCGGCGGGGCTCCCGCGCCGGGCTTCGGCTCCCGGGACGCTCAGCGTACCATGGAGGCGCTGGCGCGTGAGGTTCTTCCGCCGGGGCTGTCGGTCGAGTGGACGGAACTGGCCCTGCAGGAAAGACTGGCAGGGAATGCCGCCGTGTACATTTTCCCAGTGGCGGTGCTGCTCGCGTTCCTGATCCTTGCCGCTCAGTACGGGAGCTGGTCGCTGCCGCTTGCCGTGCTGCCCATCGCTCCGCTGGCCGTCCTGAGTGCGGCTGGTGGCGTGCTGGCGACGGCAGGGGACGCGAACGTCTTCACGCAGATCGCGTGGTTGGTGCTGGTCGGACTGGCGGCCAAGAACGCGATTCTCGTGGTGGAGTTCGCCCACGAGCGTGAGCGGGCCGGGCTCGATCCCGTCGCGGCCATCGTCGAGGCAGCTCGGCTGCGGCTGCGGCCGATCCTGATGACCTCGATCGCTTTCGTGGCGGGGGCCCTGCCGCTTGCGCTCGCCACGGGAGCGGGATCGGAGATGCGTCGGGCGATGGGAATCGCGGTCGCCTTCGGAATGACGGGCGTCACCCTCCTGGGGCTCCTCTTCACGCCGCTCTTCTACCTGCTCGTGCGTCGCCTGGCGCGCGAGCGGGCCGGGGCGGCGCCCCTTCCCTCGGAGGCCTGACGATGCGCACCGATACCCGCCGTCTCGACCTTCTGCTGACGGCCGCTGCCCCGACGATCTGGGGCAGCACCTACATCGTCACGACGGCGAAGCCACACGATGCCGGTGAGCGGCGTGCCGCCTTGAATGATCCAGTGCGCCGAACCTGAAGGGAGCTGCGGTCATTGCGTCGGGACGATCACGAAGGCGATCCAGGCACGGTGGCAGTCCGCGCAGGTGAAGGCCAATCTGGGAACCAAGCTGGTCACTGTCATTGGCGCGGGAAACAGTCCGGACCTGAGCGGGGTCATCTGTGACGCCGGATACAACTCTGTGCCGTGAGAGACGGGGGCCCGCTTGGCGAGCCCCCGCAAATATGAGAGAACCGTCGCGTCCATCGATGAGGTCCCTCGTTCGATCCATGAGAAGCATTGCCGCGCTCCTGCTGACGCTCGCGCTCGCGCTGTTCCCGCTCGCCGGTAGCCGTGCGGTTGCGGCCGTTCCCGCGCATGCTTCGACGATCGCGCAGGCGCATGATAACGGCGCGCCCGGGGTCGGGCACCATCAGGAGGCAGATCTCCAGGGCCAGGAATGGTCCTCCCAGACCGGCATTGGACAGTCCGATGTTGATCAAAACGCTCACCCACAGAGCCCGTGTGGCGGAGATCCCTCGCCTTCCGCTTGTTGCAAGCTGACTTGCCATGCAATGGGGCCGGCCGTCAGCCAGCCGGAAAAGGTCCGCGTCATGGCGGTCTCACGGGTCGAGCTGCTCGCTTTGCCGCTGCCGACCGGGAGCCGCTTTGACGGGCTGTTGAGGCCGCCGCGAGCGTCCTGAGGTGTTGCGGGCCAAGCCCGTTCGCCCGAGCCATCCATAGGCTCTTGTCACACACCGGCGTCTTTGATCTCCAGCGCGAGACGCGCTTCTGAGCGGACGCCGTTCATCGGAACACAACATGCCGAAACTGTCGCCTCTCGTGCTGGCGGCGATCGGGCTTGCGGGCTGCGCGCCTGCGGCGCCGATCTATCTTGCCGCGCCTGCCGATCCCACTCGAGCCGTCCGGCCATTGTCGGCGGCACCCGTTTCTGCCGGCTCCCGGAGCTTCGCCATCGTCGAGCCCAAGGGCTGGGACGAACTCAACCGGAACGTTGCGCCGAAAGGAGCCACCCATGCGCCGTGATCGTCACGCGATGATCCGTATGGCGAGTGCATGTGGCGTCGCCCTGGCACTTGCTGGCTGCGTCAGCACGGGTCCTGACGGAGCGCTCGGCCCCGTTGACGCTGTCGCGAGGGCTGAACTCGGCCGGGGCATTGTGAAGGTGTCCACCGACGCGGAGGCAGCTGCCGCCGACGAAGGCGTCCGCGCTGCGCTTAAGCGGCCGCTCACGTCGGATACGGCGGTCAGCATTGCGCTGGCGAGCAACCGTGGCCTGCAGGCCGCATACAACGAACTCGGCATCTCCGAGGCGGCCTATGTGCAGGCGAGCCTGCCTCCCAACCCCAAGATCGGCTTATCGAAACTGGGTGGCGGCCTTGAGCTCGAGCTCGAGCGGGCGATCCTGGTGAATCTCTTCCAGCTTGCCACCCTGCCGACTCGGCGCGAGATCGCCCGGGATGCGCTGCGGGCCGCCCAGATGCGTGCCGCAGAGGCGACGCTAAAACTCGCGACGGATGTGCGGCGTCAGTTCTACCGGACCGTCGCTGCGAACCAACAGGTCGCGACGCTGCAGCAGGCCAAGGTGACGACTGATGCTGCGGCGGATCTCGCTCGCAAGCTTGGTGAGAGCGGTGGCATGAACAAGCTCGACCAGGCCCGGGAATACGCGCTCGCTGCCGAGCTCGATTCGCAGCTGGCTCGGGCGAGGGTCCAGCAGCGGCTGGAACGGGAGAGGCTTGTGCGCCTTCTGGGCCTGTGGGGACCTGCAGTCGATTTTCGCTTGCCCTCGGTCCTCCCGTCACTGCCTAAGGCGCTCAACTCGCCGCGCGACATTGAGGCTCAGGCTCTGGCCCGAAGGGTCGACCTGCAGGCTGCCAAGCTCGATCTTGAGGCGCTTGGAAAGTCGCTTGGTCTCACACACGTGACCCGCTTCACCACTGACATCGAGCTCGCCGGCACGAGCAAGTACGACCGAAAGATCACCGTTTCCGATGACGGTGCAGTCGGAAAAGAATCGCTGACACGGCGTGGCCTCGCCATCGACTTCGAAATTCCGATCTTCGATTTCGGGCAGGCCCGCACAATGGATGCCGAGCAGCGCTACATGCAGGCCGCGAACCGACTGGCCGAGAAGGCGGTCAACGTCCGGTCCGAGGCTCGAGAGGCCGCGTTTGCCTACAAGGGGACCTGGGACGTGGCGCGTCACTTCGAGGCCACGATCCTGCCGCTTCGGAAGCAGATCCAGGACGAGGCGCTGCTTCAGTACAGCGGGATGCTGGTGGACGTGACGAGCCTCATCGCGGACGTGCGCGCCCGGATCATGGCGCAGGCGCAAGCCATAGACGCGCGCCGCGACTTCTGGATCGCTGAGGCCGAGCTCAAAGCCGCTCTGGCGGGAGGGGGAGCCGGGGCCGCATCCGGTGGATCGACCCCCGCTGCCGGCGGGGCTGAGCAGGCCGCACCCCATTAACTCGAGAGATGAAAACCATGGATATCTCCCGCAGGACACTGATCCACGCAGGCAGCGGCCTCGTCCTCACCGGGGCAGGCTTGGTGAGCGGCCGCGCGCAGGCAGCCGCCATCCCCGAGGCGCCAACTACGGCAAGCCCGGCAACACAGCCACCCGTCATCCCGACGTCGGGCCCCGACTATCAGCCCGTCGTGACGCTGAACGGATGGACGTTGCCGTGGCGCATGAACGGCGAATGGAAGGAGTTCCACCTCGTGGCCGAACCCGTCGTGCGCGAGATCGCGCCCGGCATGAAGGCGCACCTGTGGGGCTACAACGGCCAGTCGCCGGGACCCACCATCGAGGCCGTCGAGGGCGACAAGGTCCGCATCTTCGTCACCAACCGGCTCCCGGAGAACACCGCGGTGCATTGGCACGGGCAGCGCCTGCCCAACGGCATGGATGGGGTCGGCGGCCTCACCCAGCCGCACATCCCTTCCGGCAAGACCTTCGTCTACGAGTTCCAACTGCGCCGCAGCGGCACGTTCATGTACCACCCGCACTCCGATGAGATGGTGCAGATGGCGATGGGCATGATGGGCCTGTTCATCGTGCACCCGCGCGACCCGGCCTTCCGTCGCGTCGACCGTGACTTCGCGTTCCTGCTCAACGCCTTCGACATCGAGGCGGGGAGTTACGTGCCGAAGGTGAACACCATGCTGGAGTTCAACCTCTGGTGCTGGAACAGCAGGGCCTTCCCCGGCATCGACCCGCTGGTGGTCGGCAAGGGGGACAAGGTGAGGATCCGGTTCGGCAATCTCACCATGACCAACCACCCGATCCATATGCACGGCTACGAGTTTAAGGTCTCGGGGACAGACGGAGGCTGGGTCCCCGAGGAGACCGCTTGGCCAGAAGTGTCGATCGACTGTGCAGTCGGGCAGATGCGATCGTTCGACTTCGTCGCCGACGAACCGGGCGACTGGGCCATCCACTGTCACAAGTCCCACCACACGATGAACGCCATGGGTCACGCCGTGAAGAATTACATCGGCGTCGACAAGAAGGACCTGGCCCAGCGGCTCAAGAAGCTCGTGCCAGGCTACATGCCGATGGGCTCCAACGGCATGGGCGAGATGGGATCGATGGAGATGCCCCTGCCTGACAACACGCTGCCCATGATGACGGGCTTCGCGCAGTTCGGACCGGTCGAGATGGGCGGTATGTTCTCAGTCGTGAAGGTTCGCGAGGGTCTATCCAAGGGCGACTACAAGGATCCCGGCTGGTTCAAGAACCCGCCCGGCACGGTGGCCTATGAGTTCAAGGGAACGCTGCCCGATGCAAAGCGCCCCGACAAGCAGGCCCGGGCCGACGGTGCAGTTGAGTTCACTGCAGTGGATCCGCGCAGGCGGCCCGTCCACGGCGGACACGAACAACATTGACCCCCCCCAACGGAGATTGACAGTGAAGACACACATCCTTGCCAGCGTGGTCGTCGTCAGCGCCGCACTCATCGGGACTGCCGCATGGGCCGGCGCAGGCCCTCCCGGTCATGCCCACATGATGGGGGCATTCGGCCAGCCTGGCGATCCCAAGAAGCCTGCCCGCACCGTCGAGGTGGTGATGCAGGAGGGCAGCGGCACCATGGTGTTCGTCCCCAATCGCATCGAGGTCAAGAAAGGCGAGCAGATCCGGTTCAAGCTCAAGAACGACGGCGAACTGGACCACGAACTGGTCCTCGCCACCCTGGAGATGAACCTCAAGCACGCCGAGGAAATGAAGAAGAATCCTGACATGGAGCATGACGACCCGAACGCCAAGCGCGTCGCTCCGAAGAAGACGTCGGAGATTCTTTGGCGCTTCGACAAGGCCGGGACGTTCGACTTCTCATGTCTCATCCCCGGTCATCGCGAAGCGGGAATGACCGGTACCGTTATCGTCAAGTGAAGAGGAACTCCCCCATGATCCGCATCCTTGCTGCCGCCGCACTCACGTTGGCTCTGGCCACCGCGCCGGCTCTTTCGCAGGACCTGCCCAAAGTGAAGGGGACCGTCGAGAAGATCGACGAAAGCGCCCAGAAGATCACGATCGACCATGCACCCATTCCGAACCTGGACATGGGCGACATGAAGATGGTGTTCCGGGCCGCCGACGCGGCCATGCTCAAGCAGGTGAAGAAGGGCGACAAGGTGCTGTTCACGGCCGACCGCGTGAACGGGCAACTCACCGTCACCTCCGTCACGAAGACGAAGTAAAGCTGTCACGGTGAAGCCGTCGGCCGTCCCTTCAATGTGACGGCCGACCCGTCTGTCGACCGCATGACCTGGTCAAGCTTCGAGGCATGTGGCGTTCGGCCCATACTCACAGATCGCCCGGGGACAATCCCATGAGAGTTGCAATTGCAGGTCTGGCGATGATCTGCTCGTTGCCGGCGCTCGCCGCTCATGAGCCGACGCACGGCGCTGGACTTGGTCCTGTGACCAAGCTCCCGTTGCCGCGCTTCGCATTGCTGAAGACAGACAACGTGAACTTGAGAGGTGGCCCGGGACGCGACTATGAGATCAAGTGGATCTACAAGCGCCCTGGACTTCCGGTCGAGATCACAGCCGAATTCGAGACTTGGCGGCGGGTCCGTGATGCTTCCGGCGACGAGGGCTGGATTCTCGCCGGTTTGATCACCGGAAAGAGGACGGTTCTATCGGCCCCCTGGAGCCATGAGCCGATTCCCCTTCACGCACGCCCCGATGCTGCATCGGACACCGTTGCCCTCATGGAGCCCGGAGTGCAGGCCAGCGTCTTGGTCTGCAAAACGGGATGGTGCCGGATCCGCGGAACCGGGTTAGATGGCTACGTCGCATCGACCACGTTGTGGGGGGTCTATCCCGACGAGGACTTGCCATGATGAACTCGGGCAAGATCGAGCCGCGCGGCCCACGAATGTACTCGAACCTGCAGATCATCCTGCACTGGCTCATCGCGGTCCTGGTCGTCTCGCAGTATCTGTCTAGCTTCGCCATCGTGCGAACACACCAGCCGAGGCTGATCGGCCAGAAGCCCGACCCGATGGACATGCTGCTGCATGCGGCACACAACCGTGTCGGGCTTCTCATCCTGGCCCTGATGTTTCTTCGCCTCGTGATCCGGTTGGCGTGGGCTCGAGGGAAAGCCAAGTTGGCTGATCCCCGGCGTTCAATCCTGGCCGCTGATATCCTCCACTTGGGCTTCTATGCCGTGCTGATCGCCCAGGCTGTCACGGGCGCCGTGGCCAGTTACCTCTGGTGGCCAGCCAGCACCGTGCACGTCTTGCTGTTCAAATTCCTGCTCCTCATGCTCGTCGGACACGTCTTTGCAGCAGCTTGGCATCATGTCGTGCTCCGCGACGCGACGTTGCTGACAATGGTCCCAAGGTTGAACAAGGCGTCACGGAAATGACGCCGGAGGGTCGTTGCGTTCGCTTGGAAGTCCTTGAACTTCCCACGATGGGAAGCCTTAAGACGCTTGCTCACAACCCTCCGATCCTGCGAGGACACCATGAGCCACGACCATTCCGCACACTCTCATGTCCATCCCTCCGGCCATGCCCACCATCCCGCCGGATCGGGCGGGGACGCTCAAACGGGAACGATGGTCAAGGACCCCGTTTGCGGAATGGCCGTCGATCCGCACGTGACCAAGTTCAGGTCCGACTACGAGGGAACGCCCTACCACTTCTGCTCCTCGGGGTGCCAAACCAAGTTCAAGGCGGAGCCGGGCAGGTATGCGTCCTCACAGCGGAAGGCGGCTGCACCCGTCCCGGACGGCGCGATCTACACATGTCCGATGCATCCGCAAATCCGCCAGGCCGGGCCGGGCTCCTGTCCGATCTGCGGAATGGCGCTCGAGCCTTTGGTTGCCAGCGCGGACGATCAGGGAGGTGCAGAGCTCACCGACATGACCCGGCGCTTCTGGATCGGGCTCGTGCTCAGCCTTCCGGTCCTTGCGCTGGAGATGGGCGGGCATCTCACCGGTCTCGACCACTACGTGCCCCGCGGGACCTCGAACTGGGTCCAGATGGCCCTGGCGACGCCGGTCGTGCTGTGGGCCGGCTGGCCGTTCTTCGTGCGCGCCTGGGCGTCGCTGGTGAACCGCAGCCTGAACATGTTCACCCTCATCGCCATGGGGACCGGCGTCGCCTGGGCCTACAGCATGGTAGCCGTGCTCTTGCCCGACGTCTTCCCGCCGGCCTTCCGCGGCCATGACGGCTCCGTCGCGGTCTATTTCGAGGCCGCCGCGGTCATCACCGTGTTGGTGCTGCTCGGGCAGGTGCTCGAGTTGAGGGCGCGTGAAAGCACGGGCGGTGCGATCCGCGCTCTGCTCGACCTCGCGCCGAAGACGGCGAGGCTCATCCGGCCTAACGGAACGGAAGAAGAAGTCCAGCTCGACGCGGTCGACGTTGGCGCTCGGCTTCGGGTGCGCCCCGGGGAGAAGGTGCCGGTCGACGGATCCGTGGTCGAGGGCCGGAGCTCGGTGGACGAGTCGATGGTCACCGGCGAGTCGATGCCGGTGACGAAAGGCACTGGCGACGCGGTGATCGGCGGAACGATGAACCAGTCCGGAGCCCTTGTCATCGAAGCCCGGAAAGTCGGACGCGATACGATGCTTTCGCAGATCGTGCAGCTGGTGGCCCAGGCTCAGCGCAGCCGTGCTCCGATCCAGCGGCTCGCGGACCAGGTATCCGGATGGTTCGTTCCCGTCGTGATCGGAGTCGCGGTGCTCGCGTTCATCGGTTGGGCCATCTGGGGACCCGAACCGCGGCTCACCTTCGGCCTGGTCGCGGCCGTATCAGTCCTGATCATCGCCTGTCCCTGCGCCCTCGGCCTTGCCACACCCATGTCCATCATGGTCGGCGTGGGGCGCGGCGCGCAGGCCGGCGTGCTGATCAAGAACGCCGAGGCCCTGGAACGAATGGAGAAGATCGACACTCTCGTCGTCGACAAGACCGGGACCTTGACCGAGGGCAAGCCCGCCGTGACCGCCATCGTGCCGGCGGAGGGCTTCTCGCAGGATGAGATCCTGATGCTCGCCTCGACGGTCGAGCGCGCCAGCGAGCATCCCCTCGCGATCGCCATCGTCTCGGCGGCCGACACCAAGGGGATCGCGCCGGGACAGCTCGCCGATTTCGATTCGCCGACCGGGAAGGGCGCCCAGGGAACGGTCGGCGGACGGGCCGTCGTCTTGGGTAACGCGCGTTTCCTGGCCGAGAAGGGTGTCGATGCCGCCACGCTCGCCGCTCAAGCCGACGAACTTCGGAAGGACGGCGCGACCGCCATCTTCGTGGGCGTGGACGGCAAGCCCGCTGGCATCTTGGCCATTGCGGACCCGGTGAAGGCGACCACGCCCGAAGCCCTCAAGGCCTTGCGGGACGAAGGCGTGCGCGTTGTGATGTTGACCGGCGACAACCGGACGACGGCGGAAGCGGTCGCCCGCAGGCTCGGAATCCCGGAGGTGGAGGCCGAGGTTCTGCCCGAGCAGAAGAGCGCGGTCGTCGATAAGCTCAAGCGCGAGGGGCGCGTGGTGGCGATGGCCGGCGACGGCGTCAACGACGCACCGGCTCTGGCCGCGGCCGAGGTCGGCATCGCAATGGGGACGGGCACGGACGTGGCGATCGAGAGCGCGGGCGTCACGTTGCTGAAGGGTGATCTCACCGGCATCGTCCGGGCCCGCCGCCTCTCTGAAGCGGTAATGAGCAACATCCGGCAGAACCTGTTCTTCGCGTTCGTCTACAACGCTTTGGGCGTTCCTGTCGCGGCCGGCGTGCTCTACCCGTTCTTCGGCGTCCTGCTGTCGCCGATCATCGCCGCCGCCGCCATGGCGCTCTCGTCCGTCAGCGTCATCGGCAATGCAGTCAGGTTGCGATCCGTGAAGCTCTGAGTGTCCGTTCCTTGTCCGGGCACAACGTTGAGCCGGTATGCGCGGGCTAGGGTGGCCTCGAAACCGGAGGCCTTACCATGCTCTCGCGCTTGCTCTCCTCGACGATGATCCTCGCCACCCTGCTTGCTGCACCCGCGGTGGCAGGGTCCGTGTTCGTGGCGGACGAAACCGGCCAGACCATCACCACCCTGGACCCCGACACGGGGAAGACGCAGCAGATCTCGCTGGCCTTCGCCCCTCACAACGTCGATGCAGGGCCGGGTGGCCTGGTGCTGGCCGTCGGCGTGCCGGACCACGCAGGAGGCCATGCGGGGATGCCCGCGGGGCGCTTGGTCGTGGCCGGCGCGAAGGACGGCGTCCTTGCGGTGACGGCGGATTATGAGGTGGGCGGACATCCGGCTCATGTCGTGCCAGACCGAGAAGGCAAGTTCGCCTACATCACCGACGCTGCTGCCGACGCGGTGGCGGTCGTCGATCTTGGCGCCAGGCGGGTCACCACCCGCATTGCGGTGGGGCGATATCCGCATGGCCTGCGTCTCTCGCCTGACGGGGCGACCCTAGCCATCGCCAACATGAAGTCGGGAACCGTGTCGCTGGTCGATGTCGCCTCTCGCAAGCAGGTCACCACCGTAAGCGTCGGCGCCGCGCCGGTTCAGGTCGCTTTCGCGCCGGACGGAGGCCGGCTCTACGTCTCCCTCAACGGAGAGAACAAGGTAGTCGCCATCGACCTTGCCTCGAAGAAGTTGGCTTGGAAGGCCGCAGTCGGCCGCGGCCCCGTGCAACTCGCCGTGGCCGGCCCACGTGTCATTGTCGCCAATCAGGGCAACGCGAAATCACCGGACAACACCGTGAGCGTGCTCGACGCGGCTACGGGCGCGGCGGTGGAGACCGTGCTGGTCGGAAAAGGCGCGCATGGGGTGGCCCTGGCGCCCGGCGCCACGCGCGCCTACGTGACCGATACATACGAGAACACGGTTTCCGTCGTCGATCTCGCGACCCTGAAGGAGACTGCCCGGTACCCCGTCGGCAAAGGGCCGAACGGGATCGTCTCTCCTTGACTACCGGTCAGGAAGGCCCTGCGCGCGAGCGCCCGCCTAGCTCCGGGTTAGCTGGCGTATTGCTTCCGCAACGCTCGGAGCAATCTCGATGCGGTTCGTAGGGTGGGGCACCGTGTTGGTGCTTGCGATCAGGGCGCTGGATTGGTCGAGTTCGTCCGAGGCGGTGCCTCGCGCCAGATAGTGCACGGGCACGCAGACAGGCTTGGGGAAACGCGCCTGCTGCAACAGCCTCGACGCCTCGACGATCGTCTGTCAATCGGCTTTGGAACGGGACCCCGGATCGGCGTGCAATCGGGACCCCTGTTAGATGAGGCGGAAGATCAGCCCGTCGGAGCTGGTCTGGGTTGCGCAGACGGGCTGATCGCGGTGGAGCGTGGGTTGATCGGGGTGACGATCAGGCTCGGTTCTTGAACCGCCAGCTTTCGTTGCCCGTCTCGACGATGTCGCAGTGGTGGGTGAGGCGGTCGAGCAGCGCGGTGGTCATCTTGGCGTCGCCGAACACGGTGGGCCATTCGCCGAAGCTGAGGTTGGTCGTCACCATGATCGAGGCCTGCTCGTAGAGGCGGCTGATCAGGTGGAACAGCAACTGTCCGCCGGACTGAGCGAAGGGGAGATAGCCGAGTTCGTCGAGCACGATGAAGTCCATGCGCGACAGATAGTCGGCCATGCGTCCCTGGCGGCCGGAGCGGGCTTCGGTCTCGAGGCGGTTGACGAGGTCGACGACGTTGAAGAAGCGGCCACGGGCGCCGTCACGGATGCAGGCGCGGGCGACGGCGATGGCGAGATGCGTCTTGCCGGTCCCTGTTCCGCCGACGAAGACAACGTTTCGCTCGTGAGCGAGGAAGTTGCCGCCGGCCAGATCGCGCACCAGCGTCTCGTTGATCGGTGTGCCATCGAAGGTGAAGTCGTCGATATCCTTGGCCAAGGGTAGCTTGGCGATCGTGATCTGGTACTTGATCGAGCGGGCCTGCTTCTCGGCGATCTCCGCGGTCAGCAGGTCGCCCACGATACGCTGCGGCTCATGGGCCCGCTTCACTGCCGTGGTGATGATCTCGTCGTAGGCCGCCTTCATGCCGAAGAGCTTCAGCTCGCTCATGCTGGCGAGGATCTCGGAGCGTTCCATCACAGGGCCTCCTCAGGCTGTCATAGCGGGCGCAATCGGCGACAGGGGTGTGCTGCAGGCGGAGCGCCTGCGGGGTCATGATTGTCACCGGCGCTGCCGGTTCGCGCTGGCGCGCCAGGATGTTCAGGATGACGTCGGCGGAATGGACGCTCTCGCGCAGCGCCTCGGCACAGGCGGCCTCGACAGCCGGCAGGCCATCGCTCAGCACGGCCGTGAGGATGTCGACCATCTGCCTGTCGCCATCGCTGGATCCCGCCAGCTTGCGGCGGACACGCTCGATGCTGGCGGGCAGGATCCAGTCCTTGAACGGCGCCCCGTTGCGAAGCGCTCCTGGCTTGCGGGCCAGCACCGGGACGTAGTGCCAGGGATCGTAGATCGTCTGGTCACGCCCGAAGCAGCGAGGGTGAGCGGCGACGATGCGCCCGTCCTGGCGCAGTTCGATGCGATCGGCATAGGCGCGAACTTCGACGGGGCGGCCGACGGCATTGGCGGCCACCGAGTACTTGTTGTTGTCGAAGCGGACGAGGCAGGTCTTCGACACAGAGGCTGGGACGGCATGGAATCCGTCGAACCGGCCGGCATAGGGGACGAGGCTGGGCCGCTCCGCCTCGAACATCTCCCAGATGGTTTTGTCCCGGACTTCGGGATGGCGATGGGCCTTGGCGTAGGCGATGCACTGGTCCAGAAGCCACGCGTTCAGCTCGTCGTAGCTCTTCACCCGCAGGCGGGGCGTGAAGAAGCGCTCGCGCACGAGGCCAACCTGGTTCTCGACCTGGCCCTTCTCCCAGCCGGACGCTGGCGTACAGGCGACGGGGTCGACCAGATAGTGCCCGCACATCTGCTGGAAGCGGCGGTTGTAGGCCCGCTCCTTGCCGACGAAGATCGTCTCCACCGCCGTCTTCATGTTGTCGTAGATGCCCCGCGTGCACGCCCCCTTGAAGAAGGCGAAGGCCCGGTCGTGGGCGTCGAACACCATCTCCTGCGTCTCGCGGGGATAGGCCCGTACGAACGGCATGCGGCTGTGGCAGAGCCGCAGGTGGGCCACCTTGACCATCACCGTCGTGCCGTTGATCAGCACGACCTCGTGGCTCCAGTCGAACTGGTAGGCCTCGCCGGCCGCGAAGCTCAGCGGCACATAGGCTTGCTTGACGACCGCGGCTCGCTCCTCCCGCCAGCCCTGGGCATAGCGGCGCACGGCGTCGTACCCGCCACCATAGCCCTGCCGGCGCAGCTCCTCGAAGATCCGGATCAGGGTCAGCCGCTCGCGCGCTGGCTTCGCGTCATTGGCGGCCAGAACTTCGTCCAGCGCCCCCTTGTACGGACCGATCTTCGGAAGCGGCTGAACCGTGCGTTCGTACTCGAACGCAGTGGCGCCAGATCGGATGACCTTGCGGACGACCTTCCTCGACACCCGCAGGTCGCGACAGATCGCCTTGATCGATTTGCCTTCGCCGAAATACGCACGGCGGATCTTCGCAATCGTCTCCACGACCAGCATCCCAAACTCGCCTCCGGTCAGCCCGGAGGCACTGTGGACCCATCAATGCGGGGGTCCCGTTTGGACGCCGATCACCCCGAAAACGGGGTCCTTATTCCACGCCTATCTACAATCGTCCGGCCGGAGGAGACGATATCGTCCACCAGCACAGGTGTGCGGCCGCCAAGACCGGAGAGGTCCGGCAAGGTGATTGCCACATCCGTGTCGCCGGAGCGCTGCTTCACGCAAACCCTGTGCGGCGCTCCAGCCGACGCTGCCACCTCGGCCACCCACTGCTCACTTTCTTCGTCCGGGCCTATGATAACCGGTCGTGAGACATGTTCGCGGATCCAGTCGGCAATCAGGGGGGCGGCATGCGCCACCGCTGTCGGAATGGAGTAGATCTCCGCCAAGGAGCGGTGGCGATGCAGGTGGGGATCGACCGTGACGAGTCAGTCGACCACGCCACTGAGCAGCCTGGCGAACTGGACTGACGTGACGCCCTCGCCGGCGTGAAATGCCTTGTCCTGGCGCATGTAGGACAGGTACGGGGCCACGAGCCCGACGGACCGGGCGCCCAGATCCCGTGCGGTCGCGGCCGTGAACGTCAGCGCCAGGAACTTGGGGTCCGGGTCGTTGAGCGTGCAGACCAGCGCGACTTTCCGATCCGTGAGGTCGTGCTCCACGCGAACCAACGCCTCGCCGTCCGGAAAGACGTGGAACGTGGCCCTGCCGACCTCACTCCCGAGCCTGCTGGCGAGTTCTCCGGCAAGGGCTTCGTTGCCGGGCAATGGCAGAAAGACGTGAGATCTCATGATGCGATCCCGACCATGGCCGTGTGCGCGCGGGCATAGTCGAGCGCGTAGCCCAGTTCGCCAGCGCTTTCCGCATGCACCGTGTAGAGCGGCTGGCCCTTCTGAACGGCGTTGCCGAGCCTCACCCTGAGATACACTCCCGCGGCCTTCACTTCCGGGGCGCCTGCGAGTTTGGCGACCCTGGCGATTTGCCTATTGTCGATGCTACCGACCGTCCCACTCAACTCGGCGACCACGTCATGCCGCAGATCTGCCGAGGCCGGCTCCCGGAAGCCGCCCTGTGCCTCGCAGATGGCGAGGAACTTGCGCAGGGCCCGCCCATCGGCGAGGCAGGCCTGCGCGACCGCATGCCCCGTTCCGGGGTCCGCGTGACCCGACAATTCAAGCAGGGCACCTGCGATCGAACAGGACCGCTCCGCCAGGTCCTGCGGTGCACCTTCTGCCCCACGCAGCACGGCCAATACGTCTTGCGCTTCGAGCGCTGGCCCGATCCCACGACCCACAGGCTGTGTCCCGTCCGAGAACACGATCCGGGTCGAGATCCCGAAGAGAGTGGCCACCCGGTCGAGGCGATCCCCGAGGACCCTGGCAGCATCGGTAGACCTCACTTTCGCCGTGGCTCCGACCGGAACATCGAGCACGAGGTGCGTGGCCCCGGCCGCGATCTTCTTGGAAAGAACCGAGGCCACCAGTTGGCCTTCGCTGTCGAGATCGAGCGCGCGCTCGATCCGGATCAAGATGTCGTCCGCCGGGCTCAGCCTGACCGACCCGCCCCACACCACGCAGCCTCCCTCCCGTTCCACGACCCGGCGGATCGCCGCAATGTCGAGGTCGACGGGAGCCATGGTTTCCATCGTATCTGCCGTTCCCGCCGGTGAGGTGATGGCTCGCGAGGACGTCTTCGGCATCGTCAGGCCGAGTGCGGCCATGATCGGGACGATGATGGGGGTGGTGCGGTTGCCCGGCAGGCCTCCCACGCAGTGCTTGTCGACGACGAGTCCGCTGGGCCAGGTCAGCCTGTCGCCAACGTCGACCATGACGCGAGTGAGCGCGACCGTCTCGGTGTCGTCGAGCGGAAGCGTGGCGCATGCCGTCAGGAAAGCCGAGACCTGCACGTCGGAATAGAGACCCTTGAGGATATCCGAGATGACGGGCTGGAGCGCGCGCTCGTCGAACCGGATGCCATAGATGCGCGATCGGACGCTGCTGAGGGAGGCAACCGGCTCGGGATGGCTGACGGTCAGCATGTCTCCTTCGAGAATTCCGAGATGCTGCCATGCAGCCTCAGAGAGCCCTGCCTCGTGGGGCGGCAGCCAATCCCCGGACACCTGGTACAAGGTCGCGATGATGCTTCGTTCCCTGCACCGGAGCAGAACCCGCGAGCGTGGTGAAAGCCCCTCGGAACGGCAGACGTGGCAGTCAGTCCGCATGAAGACGATCGCCTCGTCCTGCGTGTGGATCCCGATGCGGCGGGCCCTCATTCGGCCGGGTTCGAGGCCGCCGTTCACAGGACGGCCCGCTGGAACGGCTCCGGCACTACGCACGTCCAGCCGAGCTCGTCCTGGATGCGGCGGCGCAAAGCTTCGGAGGCCTCCGGCTCGCGAAGCCTCAGGTTCCTAGGGCCCGGGAACGAGCCGCAGTCGACGAGGACTTGCTGCCCCTTCGCCTCGATCAGGGACCGCGAGCCGGTGACCGTGCCGGCTGCTCCGTGGAAGGTCAGCGAGGAACTCATGTCCGGCCCTCTCTCATGCCGTTTCTGATCGATGCGAGCCAGACAGGAAACGGATCCTGACGCCACGGTATCACCCTCACGCACGACGCATATCCGGATCGTCGCGGACGCGAGTTTGATCGAGCGCAATGCCAGGAGTACGATCCGGGTTTATTTTTTAAACTATGAGTACCCGGCTGCCCCCCCCCCACCGGCCATTGGCCCGCATCATCGCTGTCCTGGGGGTGCTTTGCCTCTCGCTCATGTTCTCAGGTCAGGCCCAGGCACACAGGGTTCCAGACCACGGGACGGCACTGCAGCAGCACCAACCCATGCTGGACGTGTCGGCAGCGGGGCTGCCCGATGAGCAGGCGGCGTCCCAGGCTTGTGCGTGCTGCGTCGCGGGGCCCTGCTGCTGCGCCATGGCGGACGACGCCCTATCCACACCGGCAATGAGCCAGACCACGCTGCCGCACGTCTCCACGACACTGGCTTCCCTGCGCGGTGTGGAGCCTGCACCGGGGGAACCGCCCCCCAAGCCTCGTCGAGTTTGAGCCAATAGCCGTCGCCGCTTGCGACGAACTCAAATCTTCCGATGAGGATCCAACATGCGCACCGCAGCGATACTGCTCGCCATCAGCACGCTTGCCACTCCCGTTTACGCCCAGTCGGCCGAAAGCCAGGACCATTCCGCGCACCACCCTGCCGCCGAGGCGGCGGCAGTTCCCATCGAGAGCGGGGCCGCGACGGCTGAAGCGCCGTCCACGCCGGGGGCACCGGCTCGCAGCGCGGCCTCAGGAGCCATGAACTGCTCCATGATGCCGGAGATGATGCAATCGATGATGCGCGGCATGATGCAGGGCATGCGCGGCTCCGGCTCGGCCGGAATGGGTCCGGGGATGGGCTCTGGCATGGGCGGCGCGATGGCCGGCGGTCAGATGCAACCCGCCGATCAGAGCCTGTCTGCGATCACTTACCGGGCCATCGCCCAGCGCACCGTTTCTGCCATCCGGGTTGCCCCCGCCAAGGGCGACGCGGAGTTCCTCCGACTGGCTGCAGTGCTGGAAGAGGCGCTTGCCGATGCCGCGAAGGCCGCCGCCGCCTTCTCCGACAGTCCCGAGGTTCGGCAGAAGGCGCAACAGATGGTCGCCGCCCATCAGGACGATCTACGAGCCCTGCGCGCCCTGCTCGACGCCCGGAAGTGAGAGGGAAGCCATGTCTCACCATGACCTCCCGCACGGGCCCGATGCCCAGCGGCCGTTCTGGAGCTCGCCCGCCGGACTGGGTCTGGCGGTCCTCCTGGCCGTCGCCGCGTTCTATCTCCTGACGGAGCACCAGGCCCACCTGTTCGGTGTCCTCCCGTACCTGTTCCTGCTCGCGTGCCCGCTCATGCACATGTTCATGCATCGAGGGCATCACCACCACGGGGCAGCCGGAGCCCCACCCCGGGGGCCCGGCGGCGCCGGCCGTCAGGACCCGTGAGGATCAAGCCATGCACGACACCCCCGCGTATGGCCTATGGGCCCTCGTCATCATCAACTCGATCTTCTTCATCGCCTTCGCGGCGAGCTTCAGCGGTCTTCGCTGGGATAAGGACTGGCGTTCGCTTGGTCCGTACTCGGCGTTCATCGTCGCTCTCTTCACCGAGATGTACGGCTTCCCGCTGACGATCTATCTCCTGTCCGGCTGGCTCGGCCAACGGCTTCCGGGTGTTGACCTGTGGTCGCACGACGCCGGCCACCTGTGGTCGACGGTGTTCGGCTTCAGGGGCAATCCGCACTGGAGCGTCCTGCATCTGGGGAGCGCGGTCATCATCGGCGCCGGGTTCTGGCTGCTGGCCGCATCCTGGAAGCGGTTGTTCGATGCCCAACGCAATGGCGTCATGGCCACGAAGGGGCCCTACGCCCGCATCCGGCATCCCCAGTATGTAGCTTTCGTGCTCGTGATGTTCGGCTTCCTCCTCCAGTGGCCGACCATCCCGACCCTGGTGATGTTCCCCGTGCTCGTCGGCATCTACGCGCGGCTCGCGCGCCGGGAGGAGCAGGACAGCCATCGCCGCTTCGGTGGTGCGTACGCCCGCTACGTGGCGTCCGTGCCGGCCTTCATCCCTCGCTTCGGTGGCACCGAGGCATACGGCGGCGCTGCGTCAGCCTGACCGTGGCGCCCCGCGTAGCGGGGCGCGCATCCAACCGTCACCCGCGTGCCCCAGCGCCCGCGAACCGAGAGATCCGTCATGACAACCACTCGCCGTGAATTTCTCCGCACTGCCGCAGTCGGCGCTTTTGCGCTCGGCACCCTTCCACCATTCGTCCGGTCCGCCCTGGCGCAGGCCGGACCAGAGGCGTCACCCAAGGTTCTGAAGGCGGTCACCCGGATCATCGAGGTCAACCGCAAGGCCGCTACGGTGTTCGGCCTGCAGGGGGCCGACGGCCGTTCAGGCCTCACCTTCACGGAAGGCGAAGCTTTCGCCGTCGATCTGCGCAACGAGCTCGCAGAGCCGACCACCATCCATTGGCACGGGTTGACCCCGCCCTGGACCGCGGACGGCGTCGCCAATGCCCCGGAGCCTCTCGTCGCGGCCGGGAGTTCGCGCCGCTACGCCTTCCCGATCGGTAGCGCGGGCACGCACTGGATGCACGCCCACACGCTGCAGGAACAGAACCTGCTCGCCGCGCCGTTGGTGGTGCGGGACAAGAACCAGGCTGCTCGCGACGAGCAGGAGGTTGTCGTGCTGCTCCACGACTTCTCTTTCACACCGGCGGCTGAACTCCTTTCCAAGTTGAAGGGCCCCACGGCGACGGAGACCATGGCCTCCATGAACGGGCATGGCGCGATGAGCCACGCGATGGGCCATGCGGGAATGTCCCATGGCGCCTCCGCTGCCGACATCAACGACATCGAGTACGACGCCTATCTGGCCAACGACCGCACGCTGGACGACCCCGAAGTGGTCCGCGTGGAGAGTGGAGGCCGGGTGAGGCTGCGTGTCATCAACGGTGCAACTGCAACCGCATTCTGGATCGACCTTGGGGCGGCCAGTGGCGAGGTCGTCGCCGTCGATGGCCAGCCGGTCCAGCCATTCATGGCATCGCGCGTTCCGCTCGCCATGGGGCAGAGGGTTGATCTCGTCCTCACCGTGCCCAAGGACGGATCCGCCTTGCCCGTCCTTGCACTGCGTGAAGGCGCTCGCGAGAGGACAGGCTTCATCCTCGCACCGCCCGGAGCGAAGATCGCCAAGCTCACGGCAACGGCAGGTGCTGCGGCGCCCGTCATCGGCATGGATTTCGAACGGAAGCTGCGGAGCGCGGCAGCCGGCCCGGACGCCGGCGGGGTGACCTACACCGTTGATCTCACCGGAACAATGGCCGGTTACCAGTGGGGCATGAACTCCGACAAGCCGATCATCGTGCGGCAAGGGGCTACCGTGGCGGTCACGATGCGCAATCGAAGCATGATGGCCCATCCCATGCACCTGCACGGGCATCGCTTCCGGGTGGTCGCATTGGATGGGCAGAAGGTCGGCGGCGCCTGGCGCGACACCCTGCTGCTCCCCGCCATGGCGTCGGCGACGGTCGTCGTCGAAGCGAACAATCCCGGCCGGTGGGCCTTCCACTGCCACCATCTCTACCACATGGCGGCGGGCATGATGGGCACCTTCGCCTACGAAAACGTCGGATAGGGAGACGGTGCGATGATGGACGGCGGCTCGATGGGATGGGGAATGCCTGGCATGGGCATTCTCGGCCTTCTTGTCCTCGTGGCCCTGATCCTCGGCATCGCCGCTCTCGCGAAGTACCTGATGAAAGGCTGAGCCTGCCCGCGTAGGCGGGCAGGCTCCGGCCGAGCAAGCGAGGGAGCGGCTATCTCAAGCGATGGGAGACAGCGGATGGCGAACGAGCACTTCGGCACGGTCGACCGGGGCGCGGGCAAGCTCGACCTGCTCGCATGCGGGGTCGGGCTGACGGCTGCCCTCGTCGGCCTCTTCCTGCTTTGCGATCTGGCAGCGGTGCTCTGGCCGTCGGCACGGCTCGCCCACGGCTGGATCGGCCTGTTCGCTGCAGATCCTAGCGATGTCGGCCGCACGCTGCTTCAGGGCGTCGTCGGCAGCACAGCCGGAGCCTGGGTCGCAACTGCACTGTTCGTACCCGTCTACAATCGGATGAGCGCACGCCGTCACTGATCTGAGTGCGCGACAAATTTCCGCTGGAAAGCCTGCGGCATCCGGCGCGGTGGCGGATCCTCAGCTGTGCAGGATCGTGCTGAGGAACCGGCTCGCCTCGGGGGTCGAGGGGCGAGAGAAGAAGTCGCACGGCTTCGCCGTTTCGCAGACGCATCCTCCTGTGAGGAAGACCACGCGGTCGGCCACGTTGCGGGCGAAGCCCATCTCGTGCGTGACGCAGATCATGGTCATGCCCGACTTTGCGAGATCGCGCATCACGTCGAGGACCTCCTTTACCATCTCCGGATCGAGGGCTGAGGTGGGCTCGTCGAACAGCATGACCTGCGGCTGCATCGCCAGGGAGCGGGCAATGGCCACGCGCTGCTGCTGACCGCCTGAAAGCTCATGGGGGAACTTGTCCGCCTGCTCCGTAATCCCCACCCGCGAGAGCAGGTCCCGAGCCGCGTCCACGGCCTCCTGGCGGCCCTTCTTGAGAAGCACGCGGGGACCCAGGGAGACGTTGTCCAGGACGGTCAGGTGGGGAAACAGGTTGAAGTCCTGGAACACCATTCCGACCAGGCGCCCGATCTGACCTCGCCGGTGGGCGTTGGCAGCGATGTCGAAACCGTCGACGCGGATTTCCCCGCCGTGCCAGTCCTCGAGGCCGTTCACGCAGCGCAGCAGCGTCGATTTGCCCGAGCCCGAGGGGCCGCAAAGAACCACGCACTCGCCCTTGTGAACGTCCAAAGTCACGTCCGTCAGGACCGGGCGGTGGTGGTACTGCTTGCAGACACGTTCGACCTCAACCAGGCACTGTCCGGTCATGCTGAACCTCCTCAGGCTCTCGCCAGGCCCCTCGAGCGGGCGCTGCGTCGTTCGATGCTGCGCCCCCACCGGGACAGACCGAAGCAGATGATCCAGTAAACGGCGGCCACGAAGACGTAGGCCTCCGTCGGGGAGCCGATCCAGCGTGGATCCGACAGCGCGGCCGTGACGATGTTGATGAAGTCGAAGAGCCCGACAATCATCACGTAGCTTGTGTCCTTCACGAGCGCGATGGCCGCATTGATGACCCCCGGCAACACCTTGCCGAACGCCTGAGGCAATGCCACGTGATACTGCGTCCTCCAGTATCCGAAGCCGAGGGCGCGGGAAGCCCGGAACTGGCCCGCCGGGATGGCCTGAAGGCCGGCTCGCACCACTTCCGCCAGATAGGCTGCCGAGTAGATCGTGAGCGCCGTCATCGCGGTGCCGACCCGGCTCACCTGCGTTCCCGGGGGAAGCACGAGGGGAAGCAGGATCACCGCCATGAACAGGATCCCCACGAGGGGCAGTCCGCGCCAGAGTTCGATGAAGCCTGTCGCGAGCATGCTGATGACAGGCATGTCCGAGCGGCGGGCAAGAGCGAGAAGCACCGCAAGCGGCAACGAGAGGACAAAGCTCGTAATCGCCACGACGACTGTCAGGGACAAGCCGCCCCATTTGTCGGGTGATACGGGCAGCAGTCCCAGGAAGCCGCCGGACAACATGGCAATGCTGACCAGGGGCGTGGCGAGCACGAGCGTTCCGACGATCGCCGACTGGCGGGCGAACGGTCTCGCGACGGCCAACACGAACACGGCAGCCGGCAGCAACAGCACCACGGCAGGCCGCCACCGCTCGGCGGTCGGATAGAATCCGAAGAGGAACTGATCGAGCCTGCTCAGCACGAAGGCCCAGCACGCGCCGCCCGGCGCGCACCCCGCGCGATCGGCGGAGACGAAGGTCGCGTCGAGGACGGCCCAGCGGACCGCCTGCCATGCGGCCCAGCCTGCGACGATACAGAGCCCTATCGTCATGAGTGACTGGCCGGGCGTCCCGAAATATCGGGCAGCCAGTTCATGCCTGATGGGGACGGGCGATGGGCGGCGCGCCTCGAGGTTCCGCTCCTCCGCCATCTCAGTTCTCCACCAAGGCGATACGGCGATTGAACCAACTGGTGAAGAGAGCCACGAGCGCGCTCATCAGAAGGAAAACTGCCATGGTCATCGCGACGATCTCCACTGCGCGCCCGGTCTGGTTTAGCGTTGTCCCGAGGAAGACGTTCACCAGGTCGGGGTAGCCAATCACCGTCGCCAAGGATGATGCCTTCAGCATGTGGGAATACTGGTTGGCCAGCGGTGGCACGATCACCCTGAGCGCCTGAGGCAGAACGACGAGCCTCATCACCAGCCCCGGGTGGAGACCGAGGGAGGATGCTGCCTCCCGCTGTCCCTTTCCGACCGCCTCGATACCTGCCCGAACGATCTCCGCCACGAAAGCGGCGTTGTAGATGACTAGCGCAACGACGAGGGCCACGAATTCAGGAACCAGGGTGACGCCGCCCTGAAAGTTGAAGCCGGCCAGCTCTGGACGCGACCAATGGAGCCCGAAGGTCCCGAAGACGAGCTCGAGCGTGAGTGTGCCGGCAAGGGCGGCAGCGACCCATCGCCGCAACGGTGACGGTGCCTTCCCGCCAAGGGCGACCCACAGCAGAGCTGCTATCGTCAAGGCGAGGACGATGCAGAGCCAACCGAAGGACATGGGAGCCATGTCGTCGCCGGGGCCCGGAAGCACCAGGCCGCGGTTGTTCAAGAAAACCCAGCCGCCGACGCTGAGGCTCTGGCGCACCCCGGGAAGGGTATTCACCAGGAGCTGATGCCAGAAGAGCACCTGGAGCAGGAGGGGCACGTTTCGCCAGCCTTCGACGTAGATGGCTGCGGCCATGGCGGTCGGAGGATGTTTCGAAACGCGGGCGATACCGATCAGGACGCCCAGAACGGTAGCAAGCGCCATCGACACGACGGCGACGAGCACCGTGTTGAGCAAGCCGACCACGAACGCACGGCCGTAAGTGTCGGCTTCACTGAACGGGATCAGGGAGAAGCCGATCGCGAAACCGGCCTCCTTGCCGAGGAAGTCGAACCCCGACGCGAGACCACGCGCCTGCAGGTTCTGGCTGATGTTTTGACCCAGGTAGGTGAGCGCCGCGGCGACACTCACCAGAACGAGACCCTGCCAGGCGAGCGACCTCAGTTGCGGGTAGATGCGCCGGGCCCGGGCCCGGCCGGCGATCTCGCGCGATGCTGGAACGTCCAGTGTCTGAACCAGCGGCACGGCACATCTCCGCGTCTAGAGGTCAGAGGATGCAGCAGGAAGCCAGTGTCGATTAGCGCATGGGCGGAGCATACATCAGGCCCCCGCGGGTCCAGAGGTCGTTCTGGCCGCGCGTGAGGTTGACCTTGCTCCCGGAGCCCAGGTTGCTCTCGTAAAGTTCGCCGTAGTTGCCAGTCGCAGCGATGACTTTGGCGACCCAATCGTTCGCAAGGCCGAGCTTGCTGCCAAACTCGCCGGTCTTGCCCAGAAGTCTCTGTACTTCCGGGTTCTTGGAGTTAGCCACCTCGTCGGCCACGTTCGCCTTGGTGACCCCGAACTCTTCGGCGAGAACGAGCGCATAGAAGGTCCATGCGACGACATCGCGGAAGCGCGGATCGTCCTGCCTCACCACGGGCCCGAGCGGCTCCTTGGAAATGACGTCGGGCAGTACCACGTAATCGTCCGGCTTCGGGAGAGCCGCCCGGTTGGCGGCGAGCCCTCCACGTTCGTTGGAGTAGGCGTCGCAGCGTCCCGCCTCGAGATTTGCCAAGTTCTGCTCGCGG
The DNA here is from genome assembly GCF_054612375.1 of Alsobacter sp. R-9. Lineage (NCBI taxonomy): Bacteria > Pseudomonadati > Pseudomonadota > Alphaproteobacteria > Hyphomicrobiales > Alsobacteraceae > Alsobacter > Alsobacter sp. R-9. Next base: position 69,911 of record NZ_JBTSWJ010000012.1, read on the forward strand.
CTGTTCGCTACGATCGGCGTGTACTTGAGGTTCCTCGTCCGGAAAAAGTCGGCGAGGTTTAGCTCCGTCGTCGTTCCACCTGATACGCAGATCGACGCGCCGTTCAGGTCCTTCGCGCTCTTTACGCCGAGAGACTTGCGCACGAGGAAGCCCTGACCGTCGTACATGTACACGACGGGCCATTCGAATTTCATTTCGGCGTCGCGCGTGTAGGTCCAGGTGGCGGAGCGGGCCAGCAGATCCACGCTGCCCGAGCTCAGGGCAGCGAACGCATTCTTGAATTCGAGGGGAATGTACTTGACCCGCTCGGGGCTCCCGGTCACCGCAATCGCCACTGCGCGGCAGAACTCGACCTCGAGACCGGCCCAGTTGCCCTTGTCGTCGAGGGTGCTCATGCCGACGGACGCACCCGTGCTGACGCCGCAGACAAGTTCTCCCCGCTGCTTGATGGCGTTGATCGTGTCGTTCTCGGCGGCAAGCACCACACCTGTCGGAGATGCAGCGGCCAGAAGGGCCGCAAACGTCATGTGACCTAGTTTCATGAGACCGCTCCTGTTCATCCGGTTCGTTTGATCATCCGGCAGGCGGGGCGCGCTGCCGCGTCCCGCCCGTCGGCAGATGGGAATCTGCACTTCGGCTAGTGGGCGGCCGTTGGCGTGTAGCCAGCCATGGAGACGATCTCCTGGAGCCGCGCCATGGAAGCGGGCCCGCTGACCGAGACAAGCTTGGAAGCCGGATCCGCGTGCACCTGCGTCCCGGGCAGCGACGTCTCGATCGCCTTCTTGATCGTCCCAGCGCAGTGCCCGCAGGTCATGTCCTCGACCCGCATCGTCAGTGCTGCCGGATCGTGGGCGTGGCCAGTGCTCTGGCTGTCATGAGGTTGATGAGATGAGCACATCGGCTCTGGACTCCTGATGGTTGACAACGGGATCAGGCTGCGGCTTCCCACTGTTGTAAGGTCAAGCACTGTTTTTTTATAATAATTGCAATGGTTTGGTGCGATGGCGCGCGTTAGTCATTCGTGAACAGGTGCGATTGCAACGAAGGCAAAGCCGCAGGACTGCGCGGATCGCGGGCGCATGGATCATCCGCGGGATTGATGCAAGCGGTTCGGGTCGCTCTTCGCCGGACTCGAGACGCCGTGATTTTGCGGCCGCCACATTTCCCGGAAATTGGCGCTTGACCTTGCCACTATGGGAACCCTCAAACAGGGGGCCATCTGGTTTCCGATGGAGAAGACGATGGCTTCCGCAACCCTCGCAGTTCCGCGGTCTGATCTCGCGCCGACAATCGACATCCCCGTTGGCGGAATGACGTGCGCGTCGTGCGTCGGACGGGTCGAGCGAGCCCTGAAGCAGGTCGAGGGTGTCGACGCGGCCACGGTCAACCTCGCGACCGAACGGGCTCAGGTTCTGCTCAAGCCCGGTGTCCGGGACATAGCGCCGGTTGCAGACGCTATCCGCCGCGCCGGATACGAGCCCGGCGAGGCCAGCCTCGACCTGACCGTCTCGGGCATGACCTGCGCGTCTTGCGTGGGCCGTGTGGAAAAGGCGCTCAGGTCGGTCCCCGGGGTTCTCGAAGCATCCGTCAATCTCGCCACGGAGCGGGCGTCGGTCCGGGTTCTCGGTGGTGAAGATGCAGTGAGCAGGCTTGTCGCCGCCGTGAAGGCCGTCGGCTACGAGGCCGCAAAGGTGAGCAGCGGGAGCAATCAGGCGGATCATGAGCGCGCAGCCCGGGAGGCTGAACTCGCCTCGCTCAGGCGGGCCGTCATCCTTGCTGGGCTCGCGACCCTGCCGCTGCTCGTCTTCGAGATGGGTGCGCACCTCTTCGAGGAGGTGCATCACTTCCTCGCGGGCACGTTCGGTGATTGGAACATTCGGCTCGCGTCGTTCGTCCTGGCTTCGCTCGTCCAGTTCGGCCCCGGACTGCGCTTTTATGCTAAGGGCTGGCCGGCGCTGCGCCGGGGGGCGCCCGACATGAATTCGTTGGTGATGCTGGGCACGAGCGCCGCGTACGGGTACTCGGTCATTGCCACCTTCGCCGGCGATTACTTACCTTCGGGCACCGACTACACGTACTTCGAGGCCGGGGCGGTGATCACGACGCTGATCCTGCTAGGCCGGTGGTTCGAGGCCCGCGCGAAGGGGCAGACGAGCGAGGCAATCAGGCGGCTCCTCACGCTCCAGGCCAAGACGGCGAGGGTGCTCAGGGATGGCCAGGAACTGGAGGTCGACATTGCCGAGGTGCGGCCAGGCGACATCGTCGTCGTCCGTCCCGGCGAGAAGGTAGCCGTGGACGGCGAGGTGACCGAGGGCACGTCGTTCGTCGACGAATCGATGATCACAGGCGAGCCCATCCCAGCCAGTAAGGGTATCGGCTCCTCCGTCATCGGCGGCACCATCAACAAGACTGGCTCTTTCCGTTTCAGGGCCCTGAAGGTCGGGCACGACACCCTGCTTGCGCAGATCGTCCGCACCGTCGAGGCGGCACAGGGCTCGAAGCTTCCCATCCAGGCGCTGGTGGACCGGGTGACGACCTGGTTCGTCCCGGCGGTCATGGCGGCTGCCACCCTGACGGTGCTCCTGTGGCTCGTCTTCGGTCCGTCTCCGGCCCTGACGTTCGCACTCGTGAACGGCGTGGCAGTGCTCATCATCGCTTGTCCCTGCGCCATGGGGCTCGCAACACCGACCTCGATCATGGTGGGGACGGGAAAGGCGGCCGAGCTCGGGATCTTATTTCGCCGGGGCGAGGCCCTCCAGGCATTGAAGAGCGCGCGGGTCGTGGCGCTTGACAAGACCGGGACCCTCACCAAGGGACAGCCCGAGTTGACCGACATCGATGTCGCCGAAGGCTTTTCGTCCGACGACGTGCTCCGGCTGGTCGCCGCCGTTGAATCTCAATCCGAGCACCCGGTCGCGGAGGCCATCGTTGCAGCAGCCCGGTCGAAGGGGTTCACACTCGGCGCGCCGGTGGACTTCATCGCCGAGCCAGGCTTCGGCGTGCGGGCGCGCGTTGACGGCCGTCTGGTCGAGGTTGGCGCCGACCGGATGATGCGGCAGCTCGGGCTCGATGTCGGGGCATTCGCTGCATCCGCTGCCCGGTTGGCTGACCAGGGCAAGACGCCTCTCTATGCAGCGCTGGACGGACGCCTCGCTGCGATCATTGCTGTCGAGGATCCCATCAAGCCGACCACGCCGGCGGCGATCGAGGCACTGCACCGGCTCGGGCTGCGGATCGTCATGATCACCGGCGACAACCGCCGCACAGCCGCAGCCATCGCTCGCCCGCTCGGGATCGACGAAGTGGTGGCGGAAGTGCTGCCGACGGACAAGGCCGAGGTCGTCAAGAAAATCCAGAAGGACGGAGCGGTCCGCGTCGCTTTCGTCGGTGACGGCATCAACGATGCTCCGGCTCTGGCTCAGGCTGACGTCGGCCTCGCCATCGGCACTGGAACCGATATCGCAATCGAAAGCGCGGACGTTGTCCTCATGTCTGGCGACCTGCGAAATATCCCGAACGCGATCGCCCTGTCACAAGCCACCATCCGCAACATCCAGCAAAACTTGGTCTGGGCGTTCGGCTACAATGTTGTCCTGATCCCGGTGGCGGCCGGCGCGCTCTACCCGGCTTTCGGCATCCTGATGTCTCCCATGTTCGCCGGCCTCGCCATGGCGCTGTCGAGCGTGAGCGTCCTGGCGAATGCCCTGCGCCTGCGCCGGTTTGCGCCGCAAATCGCCGCGGAGAGCGGGCGCAACGCCGCTGCTCCGAAGCTTGCACCGGCCGAGTGAACCAATGACCCATCGAGTCCACATAAGAGGCGCCAACGCCGATCTCGATGTCGGGAGTGGCACCACGGTCCTTGCGGCAGCACTGGCCGCGGGGATCGCCTATCCGCACGGGTGCCGGTCGGGGCGGTGCGGAGCGTGCAAAACCCGCCTGCTATCCGGCGAGGTCGCTCTGCTCAGGCACACGCCCTTTGCGCTCACGGACCAGGAGAAGCAAGCCGGTCTAATCCTGGCCTGCCGGGCCGAACCGAGATCGGACTGCTCCGTTACCTGGCTTGACGCACTGGAACAGGAGCACACAGTTCGCGACGAATGGGCCACAGTGACCGGCCTCGAGGACCTTACGCATGATATCAGGCTCGTGCGCCTCGTACTTCAAGGTGTCCGGCTGGCATTTTCCGCCGGACAATATGCGGAGTTGGCGTTTCCGGGCTGTCCGTCCCGCTTCTACTCGATGGCCAACGTCGCCGGCGTTGAGGAGCTCGAGTTCCACATCAGGCGTGTACCGGGCGGCCGTGCCAGCGGTTTCGTGGCGACCCAGCTGGCCGTCGGCGATCAGGTCCATCTTCGCGGGCCGCTTGGACACTCTCAACTTCGGCAAGGCCATGCCGGCCCGATCATTGCGGTCGCGGGCGGGTCAGGTCTCGCGCCCATCGCATCGATCGTGGAAACGGCGTTGGCAAGCGGCATGCGCCAGCTCATCCGGGTATATTTCGGCGTGCGGGGGGAACGGGACTTGTACGCCGAGGATCGCTTCCGGACACTTGTGGCGGCTCATCCCAACCTGACGTTCACGCCTGTCCTGTCAGAGGAGTTCGCCCCAGGCCGGCGCGCGGGCCTGGTCACGCAGGCCATCGCCGAGGATGGACCGGATCTTCGCGGAGCAAAGGCGTATCTCGCCGGGCCGCCCGTCATGGTCGAGGCCGCGACGGCCCTCCTGCTTGCTTGCGGGCTCCCGCCAAGTGACATCCATGCAGACGCCTTCTTCACCACCATCGATCAGTCCATGCCGGTCGCAGAGCCGGCTCCCGCGCCATAGGAGCATGCCATGAACATCGGCGAAGCCGCGACGGCCTCCGGCGTCTCGGCTAAGATGATCCGATACTACGAATCCATCGGGCTGATCGAGCATCCGTCCCGGACAGGGGCCGGTTACCGCGTCTATACGGACGGCGAGGTCAACGCGCTCAGATTCATCAAGCGGGCGCGAACGCTGGGCTTCTCAATCGAGGAGACGTCCGAGCTTCTGGCCCTCTGGCGGGACAAGAGTCGCGCGAGTGCGGACGTCAAGACTTTTGCGATGAAGCACGTCCAAGACCTCGAAGCGAAGGTACGCGAACTGCAGGCGATGGTGCGCACATTGCGTCACCTGGCGGACTGTTGCCATGGCGATAACCGGCCGGATTGCCCGATCCTGGACGACCTCGCTGATCCGACTGCTGGCAAACTGCCTGCGGCAAAGAAGCCCCGCGGGCGCCGCGGAGAGACCCACATTGATTGCAGCTGCCCCGATCATGCACGGGCAATGACGACGCCTAAGTCTGGGGCGAGACAGCGCCACTGAGGAGAGGTTCCGCTACAAGCGCCTCCCGCGCTTCGTTAGCGGCCAGTGCCAAGTGAGGACGAATCCGATGCGGGATGAAACGCGGCTACTCCAGAGCGGGGCCGGGAACCCACCATTTTCGTGTCTTTCAACGCCCCTGATCCGCGCGTCGACTGTAATTTTTCCTACCGTCGACAGCTTTCTTCGTCGGCAGGAGCAGTTCTACGACGGTTTTACTTATGCTCTGTACGGACACCCTGTCTCCCGTGAACTTGAGGCGCGACTATCGACCCTTGCGGGGGGGACCCACACGCTTGCGGTGCCATCCGGCCTCGCCGCGATCGCGCTGACGCTGATGACGACCCTGCGGCACGGCGATCACGTGCTAGTGCCCGACACGGTCTACGGGCCAGCTCGTATGCTCTGCGGCGGATTACTCAGGGGGCTCGGCATCGAAACCACGTTCTACGACCCGCACGCGACCCGTGAGTTGGTCCATCTCATTCGGCCGCAGTCAAAGCTGGTATGGGTCGAAACGCCTGGATCCCTGACGATGGAGATGCAGGATCTTCCAGCCATCGCGGACATCGCTCATTCCTATGGCTGCCTGGTCGCCGTGGACAACAGCTGGGCGTCCTCCCTCCTGCACAAGCCGCTCCGGCTCGGCGCCGACATCGTAGTCGAGGCCCTCTCGAAACACGTGGGCGGGCATTCCGATCTAATCCTTGGAGCAGTCACTGTGGCCGACGACGACCTGTTCCGCCGGCTCAAGGATACCGCTCGGTTCCTAGGCTACGGCGCATCGCCAGACGACTGCTGGTTAGCGCTGCGGGGTCTGGAGAGCCTGGGACCCCGTCTCCGCCAACAGGGTGCTTCCGCTCTCGAGGTAGCGACCTGGCTGGCGCGACATCCTCTCGTCCGCGACGTCCTGCACCCCGCATTGGCGACGCATAAGGGACATGACATCTGGCTGAGGGACTTCGAGGGCTCCAGCGGCGTCTTTTCTGTTGTGTTCGATCGCGTCCCGAAAGGCCCGTTCCACCACGCGCTCGAGAGCCTTGACCTGTTCCGCCTCGGAGCAAGCTTCGGAGGCGTCCACAGCCTCGTTGCGCCCAGCTCTCCGGGCAGCTCGCGCAGTGTCGTCCCATGGTCATCGGACGGACCGCTGGTTCGATTCAGCATTGGTCTTGAGCATCCGGCCGATCTGATTGCCGATCTCGAAAGGGCGCTGGATCGGTTGCAGGCGGCCATGACCTGAGCGAGCGGAGCATACGGGCTGCTCGTCTCCTTGTATGCCTCCCTTGCCACATCGGGTTGCATCCTGCTCCGGCAACGAGCCTGCCGTCAGAAACTGCAACTGTGCGGACGACCACGCCCGACAATCGTTCGGTAAAGGTGGTATCGCGTCCCCGCAACCACCGACAATTGACTCCCCGGCTCCAGCAATGGACCGGGGAGTTTGCTTTTGTCCGACGCTCCGCCGCACGCCGCCAAGATCGCCGCCAGGTCCCCGTGCAGCACGGCATCGACGCCGCTGCCGTCCGCCCGCGGCGTGAGGTCGACCCGCTCGATCATCGAACGGATCAGATCCATCGCCTCCGCGCGAACCTCCGGCTGGTCGAGGCCGCATAGAGCCGCTCAACCTAAAGCCGCTCGACCCGCTCCCGCTAGACCTCGGCCATCGCAGGCTGGAGCGCCGGCGCTCAGGTCAGGAACCGCTTGAACTTCGCCAGCGAGAGGGCGAACAGCGCGCAGCCGATGGCGGCGAGCGCAGCAAGCTGCGGCCATACCACGTCGAGCCCTGCGCCTCGGAACAGTACGGCTTGGGCGAGCGACACGAAATGCGTATTGGGCGCGATGGACATCACCGCGTAGATGGGGGCGGGCAGGCTTTCCAGCGGCGTCATGGCTCCCGACAGCACCTGCAGCGGCAGCAGGACCATCATCAGCAACAGCCCGAACTGCGGCATGGAGCCGGCCACCGTCGCGAGGAACACGCCCATGCTGGTGGTGGCAAAGAGTTGCAGAACGGCGCCGGCCAGGAACAGCGGTATGGAGCCCTGGAGGGGCACAGCCAGCACACCCTGAACGACGAAGACCAGCGACAGCGCCGAGGCGACCAAGACCGCAAGGCCCATCGACCAGATCTTGCTCACCATGATCTCGGCGGGCGTCACAGGCATGACCAACAGGTGCTCGACCGTGCCGTGCTCGCGTTCCCGGATCAGGGCGGCCCCGGTCAGGATGATCGAGAGCATCGTGATGGACGAGATCACGTGCGTGACAGCGCCAAACCACGACGGGCTGAGTTCCTGGTTGAAGCGGGCGCGGATGGTGAGCTCCACAGGATTGATGCGTGCCTGCCGATGCCTCTGACGGAATTCCGCCACCTCGCCGGCGACGATCGATTGGATGTAGCCGCCGCCATTGAAGGCCTGGGTCATCCGCGTGGCGTCGATGTTGAGCTGGACGGCGGGCGAGCGCCCGGCGAGGAGGTCGCGCTGGAAGTTCGGGGGAATGTCCAACGCGAAGGTGTCCAGGCCCTGGTCCATGCGCCGGTCCATCTCTTCCTGCGTGATGAGGCGCGGCGGCAGGAAGTACGGGGGGCCGAAGGCCGCGACGATGCGGCTCGAGGCAGGGGACTGGTCCTCGTCGACGATCGCGATGGGAGCCTTGTTCAGCACCTCGGGCATGGCGCGGGATTCGGCGTAGATCGCCAGCGTGAAAGCGTAGACGATGAGCGCCAGCAGCATTCGGTCGCGACCAAGCCCGCGCAGTTCCTTCACGCCAAGGTACAGGACATTGGCGGCTCGCATGCTCAGCGCGCCTGCTTGGGAAGGAGGAGGGCGCCGAGGCCCAGCAGCACCGGGATGGCAAGCAGCAGGGGCAGGAAGGAGCCGCCGAGGTCGGCGAAGCCGAGGGCCTTGGAGAAGGTGCCGCGAGAGATCGTCATGAAGTAGGTGGTCGGGTAGATCCGCCCGATCAATGCGCCGACCCCCTGCAGGGACGAGACCGGGTCGATCATGCCGGAAAACTGGGAGGCGGGGATGATGGTCAGCAGGGCCGTGCCGAAGATCGCCGCGGCCTGGCTGCGCATGAAGCTGGAGATCACCAGCCCCATGGCCGTGGAAACGATGACATAAAGCAGCGCCGCGGCGGCAAAGGCCGGGAAGCTGCCCGTGAACGGCGTCCGGAACAGCGCGAGCGCCACGCCGGTCAGCATCAGGAAGTTGAGCATGGCGATGGCCACGTAGGGCAACTGCTTGCCGACCAGGAACTCGAGGCGGGTCACCGGCGTGACGTAGAAGTTGATGATGGACCCGAGCTCCTTCTCCCGCACGACGCTGAGCGCCGTGAGCATGGCGGGGATCAGCATGAGGAGCAGCGGGATGGTCGCCGGCGCCATGGCGACCAGGCTCTCGACGTCGGGGTTGTAGCGGTAGCGCAGCTCCAGCCGGAACAGGGGCGTGTCCGCCGCCTTGCCGTAAAGTTCGCGCGCCTTCTGGGCGAGCCAGGTCGCGTGCACGCCCTCTACGTAGCCGCGCACGGTTTCGCCGCGGGCCGGCATGGCGCCGTCGATCCAGGCGCCGATCTCCACGTTGCGGCCGCGCGCCAGGTCCCGGCCGAAGCCGGGCGGGATTTCGATCGCCAGGCTGATCTCTCCCGTGCGCATGCGCCGGTCGAGATCGTCGTAGTTGGCGATGGGCCGCTTTTCAGTGAAGTAGCGGGAGCCAGCGATCTGAAGGGCATATTCGCGGCTGATGGCGCTGTCATCGCGGTCGAGCACAGCGAAGCTCAGGTTCTCGACATCCATGTTGATGCCGTAGCCCACCACGATCATCAGGATGACACTACCGAGCACGGCGAGGGCGGCCCGGATCGGGTCGCGCCGCAGTTCGAGGCCTTCGCGCCGCGTATAGGCCAGCATGCGGCGCAGGTCGAACCTGCGCCGGCGTGGCTCCTCGCCCCCGGCCGGAATGACGGGGGAGGTGGCCTCGACGGCGGTCTCACCCTCGGCCGTCGCCTTCTCCAGGCAGGCGACGAAGGCCTCCTCCAGGGTGGCGGTTCCCATGACGCGCCGGATCGCCTCCGGCGCGTCGCTGACCAGGACTTTGCCGGCGTGCATCAGGGATACGCGATCGCACAGCTCGGCCTCGTTCATGAAATGGGTGGAGACGAAGATGGTCACGCCGTCCCGACGGGACAGTTCGGCCAGGATCTGCCAGAAGGCGTCGCGAGCGACGGGATCCACGCCGGAGGTGGGCTCGTCCAGGATCAGCACCTCGGGGGCGTGAATCATCGCCACCGCGAGCGACAGGCGCTGGCGCATGCCGAGCGGCAGCGCATCCGGCAGGGCGTCGATCACGTCGACGAGACCGAACCGCTCCGTCATCTCGCAAACGCGTTCCGGCAAGGAGGCCTCGGCCAGCGCAAACAGCCGGCCGTGAAGCTCAAGGTTCTGACGCACCGTGAGCTCGCCATAGAGCGAGAAGGCCTGGGACATGTAGCCGACGCGGCTGCGGATGCGAATGTCGGTAGCTTCCACCGGCTGGCCGAACAGCCGCGCCTCGCCCTGCGTCGCCGGCAGGAGACCGGTGAGGACCTTCATCGTCGTGGTCTTGCCGCAGCCGTTTGACCCCAGGAAGCCGAATATCTCGCCCTTTCGGATGCGGAAGCTCACGTCGTCCACGGCGGTGAAGTCGCCGAAACGGACCGTGAGATGGTCAGACTCGATGGCCGGCTCGCGCCCGTCCTCCGGCCGCGGCGGGATCGTCACGGCGTGGTGACCCGCGCGGGAGGCCTGGGGCAGGAGCGCGATGAAGGCGGCGTCCAGGGTGACCGTCCGGGTCCGTTCCAACAGCTGGGCCGGGGTCCCCTCGGCCAGCACCCGTCCTGCGTCCATGGCCACCAGCCAGTCGAAGCGCGCCGCCTCTTCCAGGTAGGCCGTGGAGACGACCACGCTCATTCCCGGGCGGCTCTCGCGGATGCCGTCGATGAGGCGCCAGAACTGCCGCCGTGACAGCGGGTCCACGCCCGTGGTGGGCTCATCGAGGATCAGCAGGTCAGGGTCATGGATCAAGGCGCAGCAGAGGCCGAGCTTCTGCTTCATGCCTCCCGAGAGCTTGCCGGCAGGGCGCTCGGCGAAGGGCGCCAGGCCAGTGCCGCGCAGGAGGCGGATCACGCGTTCGCGGCGCTCCGCGCCGGCGTAGCCGAACAGTCGACCGAAGAAATCGACGTTCTCGAAGACCGAGAGCGTCGGGTACAGGTTCCGGCCGAGCCCCTGGGGCATGTAGGCGATCCGCGGACAGGCCATGTCGCGATGCCGTGCGCTGGCCATGTCGCCGCCAAGCACCTCCACCTTTCCGTCCTGGATGGTTCGGGCCCCGGCGAGGAGCGACAGCAGGCTGGACTTGCCAACGCCATCCGGGCCGATGAGGCCCACCATGCAGCCGGAGGGGATCTCCAACGTGATCGCGTTCAGGGCGCGGACGGCTCCGTAGGTCTGGGTGAGACCCGCGACCCGCGCCACGGGCGACAACACCTGGGCTGCGGGGGCGGGCGTCATTCAACAAGCTTCCCTGGCAGGCTTGCGGGCCAGCGCGCCTTCGGGTCGAGACGCACATACGCGACGCCGGGCAATCCAGTCTTCACCTGGCTGATGTGCTTGCGCAGCAGGTCCGGCGGGATTCGCGCCTTCACCCGGAACATCAGCTTGAGGCGCTCCTCCTCCGTCTCCACGCTCTTGGGCGTGAACTGGGCCACATCGGACACGAACGTGACGGTGGCGGGAATGACGTAGGCCGGCGCGGCGTCAAGCACGAGGCGGACATCCGTGCCGATCGCCACCCGGCCGGCTTGCGAGGTGGGCAGGAAGAACGTCATCGAGACCTCTGTGAGGTCAACAATGTTGAGGACGCGGCCGCCGCTGGAGAGCACCTCGCCCGGCTGGGCCACCCGGTACTGGACGCGGCCGTCCCGGGGGGCGCGCAGCACGCTGTCCTCCAGATCGGCCGCGATGGTCTGCACCGCGGCCTTGGCCGCCTCCACGGCTGCCTGGGAATCCACGACGGCAGCGCGGGCGGCCCCGATGGCGGCTTCGGACGCAGCGAGCTGGGCCTGGGCGGCGCTCAGGGCGGCCTGGGCCCCGCGGGCCGCAGCGAGGTCGTCGTCCAGCACCTGGTCGGAAACGTTGTTGCTCAGTTTGAGCTGCTCGGAGCGTCCCAGCTTCTTCTGCGCGGCGTCGAGCTGCGCTTCGCGCTGGGCGATCACGGCCCGCGCCGCGTTCCGCTCGGCCTCGCGCTGGGAGACCAGGCTCCCCGCGGTTTCGACAGCGATCCTGGCCCGGGTGAGCTGGGCCTCTGCTTGTCGCTGCTGCGCCTCGAGCTGAGTGGTGTCCATCCGGGCCAGGATCTGGCCGGCCGTCACGACGTCACCCTCGTCGGCCAGGATCTCCTTGATGCGCCCCGGCATCTTGGCCGCGATGTCGATCTCCACGGCCTCGATGCGGCCGTTCCCTGAAGCCAGCCCCTCGGGCAGGGCACGCGCATTCAGCCGCGTCCAGGCGTAATACCCGGCGGCGGCAAGCATGACCGCCAGAACAGCGAGGAATGGACCTGTCCAGTGCTTGGGCGCCATGCGGACCTCTGTGGGCGCCGGGGGATTGGCGCTCGAAAAGCTTCGCATGGAAGCGCGCGCGAAGCATTGTGCTGCATCAATTCTGGCCCGAGACGCAGCCGGAACGCGCGGGATCGCGGAGCCTCTGCGATGAGCGGCACGATTGCGGCTCGATGAGCTCGCTTTGCGGCGTCGACAGACCGCCTTGCTCGCCGTCGGCGAGGCCGCGATGGCGGCCTCAGCTGCTGCGGGTGGTCCGGGTCGCGCTGACGGGGGCCTGGTCCTCTAAACAGCTTGCGCCTGCACAGGCACCCGTGGGCTGATGGTCTGACCTCCCGCCGGTTTGGGCAGAGTGAACCTGATCCTGCAGCCGGAGACCGGGCGATCCTCGATCGCGAAGGGCGCCCCGTACTCTTCGAGCACGTCGCGCACGATGGCGAGGCCCAACCCGCTGCCTTCGCCGTCCATCGTCCCTCGCTCGCCGCGCGCCAGGCAGTGCGGCCGCAAGTCTGCCGGGATCCCGGGGCCGTCGTCCTCCACCACCATCTCGATCCTGTCGGGCCGCTCGACGCAGCGGATCGAGACCTCGCTGCGAGCCCACTTCCGGGCGTTGTCGAGGAGGTTGCCGATGATCTCGCTGAAGTCCGCAGGATCCATCGTCAGCATCGTTCCAGCGGGAACGTCACAGTTCCAGGTGAGGCTCTCGCTGCGGGGCAAATGCTGCATCAGCATCAGGAGGCGGTCGATCGCCTGCGAGGCGTCGAATGACGATCCGACAAGGCCGATGGGGCCGACGATCTGGGCCCGGGCCAGTTCACGTTCCAGCGGGACCCGCATCGCGTCGAGGTGCGACTCCAGCACACGGGCCTCCTGGGATCGCCCCGTGGCCCGCAGGCGCCCGACAAGTCCAGAGAGACCCGTCAAAGGCGTCTTCAACGCATGGGCCAGCGAGCCGGCGCGCTCCCGTGCGCGGACGGTCAGACGCCCCTGGTGATCGATCAGGTCGTTGAGACTGGTCACCAGCGGCTGCAACTCGACCGGGAAGGGGCCGGTCAGGCGTCGCTCCGCCCCGCTCCTGATGCCCTCGATCCGTCGCTCCACTTCGGCCACCGGCCGAAGACCGACCTGCACCTGCACGACCGCCCAGAGGAGAAGCACGAGCGCGATGAGGGCCAGTGCGCCGGCGACGTCGATGCTGAAGGACTGCCGCGTCTGCAGCAGATCCCGGTAGTCGAGCGCCGTGGTGACGATCAGCGGGGTCAGTCCGCGGTCCGTGGGTACGCTGACCGTGCGAGTCAGGGTGTAGAGCCCACCGTCGATGCCCGGGACGTCGATCACGACCGCCTCCGGCGCGTTGGCGGCCGGTATGGCCGGCGACGGCAGAACGATGTCCCAGAGCGAGCGCGAGCGAAGTTCGGGCACCCCCCGCTGGCTCACCTGCCAGTAGGCTCCGCCGTAAGGCTGCTCGTATCGGGGGTCGGGAAGCCGCGATTCCACGAGGGCGTGTCCCTCGTCGTCGATGCGAAGGGCCGCGGCGACGTCACCCAGCATGCGCTGCAGCTCGTGTTCCGCAAAACGCTCGACATGACGTTGAAAGCTGACGACCAGCGCGATTGCCGCCACGCCCACGGTGATGGCGATCCCCAGCGTCGCGAGGCCCAGCAAGCGCAGTCGAAGCGAGCCGGTCATGCCTAGTCCGTCTCCACCCAGTAGCCGAAGCCGCGGCGCGTCTGGACCAGTTGCACGCCCAGCTTCCGCCGGATGCGCCCGATCAGCACCTCGATCGCGTTGCTGTCAGGCTCGCAGTCATCGGCATAGAGGTGCTCGTGCAATTCCTGCCGGCTGACGACGCGCCGGCCGTGATGCATGAGATAGCGAAGCAGCCGGAACTCCATCGGCGAGACCGTCGCGGGGATGCCGTCGACGCTGACCGTCAGCCGGCGCGTATCGAGCTCGATCCGTCCTGCCCGGAGGACTGGCGTGTCGTAGCCCACGCTCCGGCGCATGATGGCGGCGAGCCGGGCGAGCAGTTCGTCGGCGTGGAACGGCTTGGTGAGATAATCGTCGGCACCGGCATCGATCCCGGCCACCCGCTCGACCCACGCACCGCGTGCCGTGAGGATGAGGACGGCTGTCGGAAGCCGCGCTGTCCGCATCCGGCGCAGGAGCGTGAGGCCGTCAAGAAGGGGCAAGCCCAGGTCGAGGACCATGGCCGCGGGTGTCTCGGTGAACACCTTGTGGCAGGCATCCTCCCCGTTGACCGTGAGGTCGACGATGTAGTTCGAGGCCTCCAGGGCCCGTGTCACCACGTCTGCAATGGCAGGATCGTCCTCGGCGATCAGGATCCTCATGGCACGTCCCGCAGTTCGAGGACCTTGTTCGACCGCGCGTCGATCACGACACGGCGTACGACGCCATTGGGGGCGAGCACGGAGAAGTCGTAGGTCCACCCGCTTCCCTTCTGACGCAGCGCGACCGAGAGCCGCCGCCCCGGTGCGACGCGCTCGAGTTGGTTGATCACCGTCGAGAGGGCGAGGATCTGGCCGCGGGCAACCGCGTCCTTGGCGAGTTCGTGGTCGGCAGGCCGGTATGCGTCCTGCCGTGTCATCAAGGAGTCCGAGGTGCCGCCGGAGAAGGACCCGGGGCCACCCGCGGAAGCGGGCCCCGTCGCCCCGCCGCCAGCCACCGATCCGCCCGTGGACGATCCGGTCGCGCTACCGCCGCTGGCCGACCCCGATGACCGTCCACCCCCGTCGTCGCTGCGGCCTGCCGCGGATCCGCCGCCGCGGGAGCCCTCCCGTTCGGCCTCGGCTCCCCGAGCCGTTGCGGCCGTCAGGACGATGAGCGCCGCAATGGCAGAGATCGCGCCTATCGCCTTGTGTCTATCCACGCCATGATCCACGTCGTATTTCGTCAAATTATTGCTTTTATTTCGCCATCATGGCTTCAGCTTAAGTGCAATATGCCCTGAATGTTGAAAAACTAAGGCAGTTCAACTGAACACTTCATGACAATCACTGTCATCACGGTTCTAGGTCGAGCTGCTTATCACTCCTCCAGGCATGGAGGGATGACGCATGACGGTCTATCGCGCTCGACCACGAACGGACGCCGGGACGATCGTGATCCATTGGGGCTTGGCCCTGAGCGTGATGGCGGCCCTCGCGACGGGCCTCCGCATCGAGGCCGAGGGGCCGTCGGCGACGGCGGTCGACCGCCTCCTCGTGCCGCTTCTGCCGACATGGCGCCTCTGGCTTGTCCACATCGTCGCCGGCATGGCGCTCGCCGGCTTCCTGGCGGCCCATGTCATGCTTCTGCGGACGGCCGGCCTGGGAGCCCGTCTCCAGTTGCGGTGGGACAGGATCTCGGGCCTCGCGGTTCCGGGGCGGGCGCGGTGGAGTGCCGCCAGCCTGATCCTCACGTGGTTCTTCCTCGTTCTCGCCGCAGGACAGGTCTTCAGCGGGCTGCTGATACACACGGATCTGGCGCCGGGCCTGATGCCGGCACACCGCCTCGCCTCGTGGGGGGTCGCGCTCTTCGTGCCCGGCCATGTCGCTCTTCATGTCGCGATGGGCGGGACGCAGCAGTTGCTGCGGATCGTCCGGCCGCGCCCGCGCGACCTCTCCTCGGTTGCGGGCACGAGGGGCAGCGTGATCCGGCGCCTCTGCGCGCTCGTGTCCCGCCATGGGATCGCCGTAGCGACAGGGTTGGCCTTCTTCGCCGCCGTTTCAGCCTATCTGGTGGCGGAGCGGCACGCGCATCTGACGCTGCGGACGGTCCGCGTCCCGGAGCTGCCGGGTCGAACCGGGACACTCGACCATCCGGCGTGGCAGAACGCGATCCCGCTGCGGGTGCGGACGTATGGCGGGGCCAACCTGGAGGACGGCTTCTCCGAGGTCGACGTCAGGGCGATCCACGATGGCAGGCGTATTGCCCTGGCCTTCACGTGGCAGGATCCCGTCGCCGACGTCGCGGCGCCGGTCCTGGTCAAGACCAGCGCCGGCTGGAGGATCCGTGCGGGAACCGGCGGCGGCGCCGTGGATCAGTTCGCCGTCATGGTCTCCCCCGCTCCGCCCAGCTTCGGGCCGGGCGCCTTCCATCCGGGGCAGCGGCCCCTCCATGACAAGCCGCCGTCGGGGTCCGGCCATGGCCTTCACTACACGACCGACGGCTCCGCGGTCGATGTCCTGCACTGGTTTGCCGGACCGGCGGGAGGCTGGTGCGACCTCGAGGTCTTCGGGCCTCCTGCGTCGCCCACGGCCGGTCAGCATGCCGGCCGCGAGCCCTATCGCGGCGGGATCGTCCCGGTGGCGACGTATGGCCGGATGAGGCCGAACTCCGCGCTTGCCTTCTATCCAGGCGGTCCTGCAGCGCCGCGGCGGCTTCCTTCGCCAGGGGTTCCTTCGTCAGCGCTTGCAGCGCCTGCATCGGCTGCCGGAAGTCTCCCGGCCACGGCAAGCATCCCCTATTCGGCGGACCGGGATGCCGAGATCGAGCTCGGAGACACGCTCGCGGGCCTTCTGGCCTTGCCGGCCAAGGTGGTCGCGGGCCAGCCAGTGGCTTGCCTGGGGTCGTGGTCGGCAGGGCGGTGGACCCTTGTCGTGGAGCGGCCTCTCGCCCCCCTCAGGCCTGGGGGGCAGCCGATCGACGACGGCATGTCCATCTGGGTCGCGCCCTTCGACCGGACATCATCAGACCACGCCCGCCACATCCGTGCTGTCAGACTGGAGGTGCTTCCATGACCATTCATCGGGTCACCATCGCCAACGGCGAGACGTTCAAGGCGCCGCGCGGCCAGACCCTCCTTGCCGCCGCGCGGATGAGCGGGATCGAGTTGCCCCATGACTGCTGTGCCGGCGTATGCGGGACGTGCCGCGTCCGCATCGTCGAGGGTCGGGCGCATGGTGGGGACACGGGAGACCCGGCGGCGGTCCTCGCCTGCCAGGCCCGGCCGCAGGGCGACCTGACCATCGAGGTCGAGGACGTGCCGCCGCTCGAGGCCTCGAGCGGGCGCGTGGTGGCCGTCAACGATCTCGGGTGGGGCGTCGTGGAGGTGGTGGTCGAGCCCCGCCGCTGGATCCACTACCTTCCCGGGCAGTACATGCGCTTCGAATGGAAAGGCTTCCCGGCGCGGAGCTACAGCCCGACCGCGCCCTTGTCGGGCGCCTCCACGCCAGGTGTCCTGCGCCTGCACGTGCGACGTGTGCGCAACGGCCTCGTCTCGAATGCCTTCGGCCGCGACATCGTCGCGGGCCATCGGGTCAGGCTGCTCGGGCCCTACGGGTCGGCCTACCTGCGCAGCCACCATGCCGGCCGGCTGGTCCTGGTGGGCACCGGGACGGGTTTCGCGCCCATCTGGTCGGTTGCCCACCAGGCCCTCTGCGAGCGTCCCGACCGCGAGATGGTCGTCGTCGCGGGGGCGCGGAGCCCGGCGGGCCTCTACATGATCCCTGCGCTGGAGCGGCTGCAACGCTTTCCCCGGGTCCATGTCCGGCCGTTCGTCTCGCTGCCGGAAGGCCATATCGGCCGCGAACTCGTCGCCAGGGTCGCGGAAGCCCTTCCCCTGCTGCGGACTGATGATCTCGTCTACGCGGCAGGTTCTGCCGATACCGTCCGGGACACGATGGCGATCTGCCGCGCCGCCGGCGTTCCCTGCCACGCCGATGCCTTCTCCTCGATGGCGCTCCTCGACGAGCGGGCCGAACGACGGGCCGTCCGTCGCACACGGCCCGCGGATCGCGATCGGACGCCGCCCGACCACGCGGCTGCGGAGATCGTTCTGCGGGCCCGTCAGGAGCCGCTCTGCGTCCTGGTCTGCGGAGCCGACTGCGAGGACGTGGCCGACCTTTGTGACACCATCGCGTCACGGGTGATCGAGTCGGTCCGCACCGTCATCCTTGGGATCGATGTTCCCATTCCACGACGGGGGCCGGGTCCGGCCCGAACGACGGCGCCATGGCACTATCTGCCGGCACCGCCGGGGACAGAGCCGTCGGCCGGGCCGGATCCCTGGTCACGCCACGCCGCGGACGCGATCGCCCGACTTCGGACCGAGCAAGGCGTCATCCTCATCGCCGTCCCGCCGCTCGCCGCAAGCACCCTGGCATGGAGGGTCGCCCGCGTGTGCGACATCGCCATCCTCGCCGCGGCCGATGGCCAGACAAGCGCACTCGCCCTCCGCGGCCTCAGCGCGCAGGGCCTGTCGCGGATCATCGAGATGTCCTCACGCCCGCCATTGGCTGCTGCCGCCTAGGCGCAAGCGCTGTCCGCGGCATTCCACTCCAGAGGCGCCGGCCAGCGCGTGTTGCCCGCCCGCCGCCTGCTCGATGAGCCAGCGGATCAGGTCCATCGTCTCCGCACGATCCGGGCCTTCCAGCACGCTCTCCAGCTCTGCCACCCTGCAGCGGCAGAGTTCCGGCAGGCTCCGGGGGACGCAACACGCCGACTTCGGCCGAGAATCCGCCTCGGGCTCAGCCGCCAGCGCCTCCGGGTCCATTTGCGCCGTCCGGATCAATCGAGCCCGGACTGCAAGACGGTATGGATCATGCAAGGTGTCGGCGAGGTCGACCCGGACCGCCGACGAAGTCGTCCGCCACGTTCCAAGCGACTGATCAGGGCCGATCCGGTCCATCTCAGGCGAAACCGCCGCGCTGCGCGAGCCGGCATTTCCGGCGAAGCAAAATGTCAAAACTGCCAACTGAACCTGTAGGTGCATGTTCCTTGTTCAGCAGCACAAAAATCACCTATCGCTTTGAATAACATTAGTGCTTGTGTATCTACGGCGCTGGTTGTTTGATGGAGAAGAACAATTCGGAGGCAATCGATGAGCAACATTACGCGTCGTAATCTTCTGAAGTCGACTTTTGTTGCGGGATCAACTCTCGCAATGCCGGGTATCATCAAGTCTGCCTTCGCTGCGGATACGGTGAAGCTTGGTTGCTTGTTCTCATCTTCGGGCACGATGGCCAACCTGGAGGGGCGCCTGAACTTCGTCGCCAGGATGGCTGCAGACGAAATCAACGCAAAGGGCGGCGTTCTCGGGAAGACGGTCGAGGTCATCACCGCCGACCCGGCCTCCGACTGGCCTCTCTACGCCCAGATCGGCAGGCAGATGCTGCAGCAGGAGAAGGTGGCGGCCCTGTTCGGCTGCTGGACCTCCGTGTCCCGCAAGTCGGTACTGCCGGTGGTCGAGCAGAACAACGGCCTGCTTTTCTACCCGCTGCACTTCGAAGGCGACGAGAACTCGGCGAACGTCGTCTACGTCAACTCGCCGCCCGCGAGTTCGGTACTGCCGGCGGTCGATTACCTGATGAGCGCCGAGGGCGTCAGCGCCAAGCGCTTCTTCATGCTCGGCTCCGACTACGTGTGGCCGCGAACCATCAACAAGCAGCTCAAGGGCTACTTCAAGACCAAGGGCATCGCCGAGACGGCCTGGCGCGAGGAGTACGTGCCGCTCGGCTTCTCGAACTTCCAGACGTTGGTCAACCAGATTCGCAAGTTCGCCGATGAGCCCGGCGGCCAGCCCGTGGTCATCCTGACCACGGTCGGATCCTCTATCCCGGACTTCTTCCGCGAGTTCATCAACCAGGGCATCAAGGCGACGGAAGTGCCGGTGCTCGGCCTCGACGTGGTGGAGGCCGACCTCGAGGGCCTCGACACGAAGCCGCTGGTCGGTCATCTCAACTGCTGGGCGTACCTGCAGAACGCCAAGGGGCCGGCGAACGAGAAGTTCCTCAAGGACTGGGCGACCTACGTCACCACGAAGAAGGTTCCCTTCAAGCCGGACGTCGCCATCGATCCGATGGTGTCGACCTACGATGCGGTCCACCTCTGGGCCATGGCGGCGGCCAAGGCTGGCTCCTTCGCCGTGCCTGAGGTGCGCAAGGCCTTTGCGGGTCTCAGCTTCGACTGCCCGTCGGGATACAAGATCAGCATGACCGGCGAGAACAACTACGTCGCCCGCGGCGTGTTCATCGGTTCGGTCAACGAAAAGCAGGGCTTCGACATTCTCTGGCAGTCGAAGGACACGCCCAAGCCAGTGCCTTTCAGCCCCTACGGCTGAGTGGGCACTGAAGGACGGCTCCGGGCCCTGACACGATGACGCTCCCGTTCCGTCTCTTCCGGAGATTGGCCGTCCTGGCTCTCCTTGTCGCGGGCTTGGCGCAGCCCGTCATGGCTGCCTCCCTCGCCCGCGACAGCGTGGTCGCAGCTCTCTGCGGAGAGCCTGCTGCGTTGACGAGCGCAACAGGCCAGGTGCTCTCCGATCTTCCTCGCGCCGACGCCGCCGACGTCGCCTGGGTCCGGTCCCTGGCGAGGTCGGCGCTCGACCGCAAGCTGCAATGCGATGGGGCGGGAGCGACCGTCGATTCTGCTTCCGGGGTTGTGGATGCGATCACCGGTGCGGCACGGACCCCTGACGCCTCGGGGCGCGCTCCGGTGCTCAACCTTCGGTCCCGCGCCGCCGTCGAGACGCTTGAGGCCGCCGCGCAGCTGCTGTCCGGCACGGCCGTGGCGGAACGGACCGCGGCATTGAGGCTGCTGGAGCGGCGGGCCGACAGTCTGCCGATCGGACTCTTCGAGCGCGCGGTATCCGCAGAGCCCAACCCTGCCCTCCGACAGGCGCTCGAGGCCGTGGTCCAGGCGGCCGAGCTGCGCTCGCCCGATCCCGCGAAGAGGATCGCCGCGGTTCAGCGCCTCGTCGATACACCGACGACGCGGACGAGGACCCAACTGGAGAAGCTCGCGCAGGATCCGCTGTACAAGTCCGATCCGGCTTTCGCCCGCGCTGTCGATGCGGGTCTCGCCAAGGTCGATCGGGCGCTCGCCATCACAGGTGCCCTCACGACGATCTACAACGGCATCAGCCTGGCCAGCATCCTGTTCATGGCCGCCGTGGGGCTGGCGATCATCTTCGGGCTCATGGGCGTGATCAATCTCGCGCAGGGCGAATTCATCATGCTCGGCGCGTACGTCACCTACGTCGTGCAGCAGGCCCTCAGGACCATCGCACCATCGCTCGTCGACTACTACCTGATCCTGGCGATCCCGATCGTGGCCGTCGTCGTGGGCGCGATCGGAATGCTGTTCGAGGCGGTGCTGATCCGGCACTTCTACAAGCGTCCGCTCATGAGCCTCCTCGTGACGTGGGCGATCAGCCTCTTCCTGATCAACATCGTCCGCGTCGTCTTCGGCACCCAGAACCTGCAGTTCGAGACACCCTTCTACGTCAAGGGGGGCTTCCAGGTCCTGGGGGACTTCATCATGACGTGGAACCGCCTTTTCGCGATCGGCTTCGCCGTGCTCACGCTGGCGGTGACGGCCTTGATCCTGCGGCGCACCCCGCTCGGCCTCAACATCCGTGCCACCACGCTCAACCGGGACATGGCGGGCTGCATCGGGATCCCGACGCGGCAGGTGGATCGCCTCGCCTTCGGCTTCGGCTCCGCCCTGGCGGGGCTGGCGGGACTGGCTCTCTCGCCGATCTACAACGTGAATCCGCAGATGGGCACGCTCTTCGTCATCGACAGTTTCATGGTCGTCGTGCTCGGCGGCGTCGGCACCCTCACCGGTACCGTCATCGCGGCGCTGGGCGTCGGGCAGATCAACGTCGTGATTGAGCCGCTCTACGGCGCGGTCGCCGCCAAGGTCATCGTGCTCCTGATGATCGTTGCCTTCCTGCAGTGGCGACCGGAGGGCCTCTTTGCCGTGAAGGGACGCCGCAAATGACCGGCGTTCTCGCGTCCCTTCGCTCGGACACGCTACTCGCCTCGACCCTCGCGGCCATCCTCGCGGTCGCCGCGGTCATCCTCGCCGTTGGGGGGCTCGCCGGACCCGGCCTGCTGTCGCCCTACCTCGTCAACGCCATCGGCCAGCTCGCGGCCTTCGCGCTGCTGGCTCTCTCGCTCGATCTGATCTGGGGTTACCTCGGCATCCTCAGTCTGGGCCACGGCGTGTTCTTCGCCATCGGTGGCTATGCCATCGCCATGTACCTGCTGAAGCACAGCTTCGTGGTGACGGGCGTGGTCCCGGATTTCATGCAGTTCATGGGCTGGAAGGCCCTGCCGGCCTACTGGTGGGGGTTCGAGAGCTTCCCCTATGCCCTCGTTGCCGGTTTGCTCGTCACGCTGATCGTCGCGTTCGCGATCGGCTACACCTCCTTCCGGTCGCGCGTCGGCGGCGTCTATTTCGCCATCGTGACCCAGGCCCTCGTCTACGTTGCCATGCTGCTGATGTTCCGTAACGACACGGGCTTCGGAGGCAACAACGGCATGACCGGATGGAGCCTCGTCCTCGGCTTCCCCGTCGGTTCACCGCAAGCCGCCGCCGGGCTCGCCTTCGTGTCGCTCGTCGTTCTGTTCCTCGCCCTGTTGTGCTGTTTCCTGATGACGCGCGGGCAGACCGGGCGGCTGATGCTGGCATGTCGGGACGACGAAGCGCGTCTGCGGACCCTCGGCTACGAGACGCTGTCAATCAAGCTCAGGGCCTGGTGCCTCTCCGCACTGCTCGCGGCGCTCGCCGGCATCCTGTACGTGCCGCAGGTCGGCATCATCAATCCGCGCGTGCTCTCGCCGGAACTGTCGCTCGAGATCGCGGTCTGGGTGGCCATCGGCGGGCGAGGTCGGCTGGCCGGTGCCGTCATCGGCGCCGTGCTGATCAACGGCCTGAAGTTCTGGCTGTCGTCCGCGGCACCCGACCTGTGGCCCTTCATCCTTGCGGCTCTGATCGTCATCGTGGCGCTCGCCTTTCCCAATGGATTGATCGATCTGCCGAAGCTGCGGCAAGCATCCCTCCCGAGTCTCGGCGACCGCGTCCAGAGGCTCGTGCGGGCCGGAGGCGCGCGATGAGCCAGGCGCCAGCCATTGTGGTCGACGGACTGCGCGTCACCTTCGGACGGTTCAATGCGATCGACGGGCTGTCGATGGCGATCGAGTACGGGAACGTCCACGCCCTGATCGGTCCCAACGGGGCCGGCAAGACCACGCTGCTCGATGTCGTGTCCGGGATCACGCGTGCATCCGACGGAACGATCTCGCTGGACGGAACGGTGGACCTCACCCGCGCCAGCGAGGCTGCGATCGCACGGGCCGGCGTGCGCCGCAAGTTCCAGAAGCCTAGCGTCTTCGATGCCCTGACCGTCATGGAGAACCTCGCGGTCGGTGCGGGCTTCGCGTCCGGTCGGGAGGCCGGCGAGGACCTGCTGGAGACCATCGGCCTGGCGGCCGAGAGGGATCGCCTGGCCGGCGAACTCGCTCATGGTCAGAAGCAATGGCTCGAGATCGGCATGGTGCTGGCTGGCTCCCCGAAGGTGCTGATGCTCGACGAGCCCGTCGCTGGCCTGACCGACGAGGAGACGGAGCGGACCGCCGAACTCGTCCTGTCCTTGAGACGCCCCGACCGGGCGATCGTCGTGGTGGAGCACGACATGGATTTCGTCGACCGGATCGCCGACCGGGTCACCGTCCTGCACGAGGGCCGGCCGCTGTTCGAGGGCTCCATGGCCGCCGCCCGCGCCGATGCACGCGTCATCGACGTCTATCTCGGGCGCTAGAGCGGGAGGCCGGGATGATGCTCACGGTGGAGGCGCTGGACCAGCACTACGGCAGCGCCCAGGTTCTTCGGAAGGTCAGCTTCACGCTCGGGCCCGGCGAGTGCCTGGCGGTCCTGGGTCGAAACGGGGCGGGGAAGACGACCCTGCTCAAGTGCCTCATGGGGCTACTGCCTGCCTCCGGCGGGACCATCCGGCGCGATGCCGAGGTCATCACGACCTGGATGCCCTACGAACGCTCCCGCATCGGGCTCGCCTATGTGCCGCAGGGGCGCGAGATCTTCTCCGAACTCACCGTGGCCGAGAACATCATGGCCGCGGCCCGAGCCCATGGGCACGAGCACGACGGCACCATCGAGGAGGCAGTGGCGCTCTTTCCGGCCCTGCGCGACCTGTGGCGCCGCGCCGGTGGACAGTTGAGCGGCGGCCAGCAGCAGCAACTCGCCCTGGCGCGGGCGCTGGTGACGAAGCCCTCGGTCATCCTCCTGGACGAGCCCACGGAGGGAATCCAGCCCAACGTCGTCAAGGTCATCGAGGATGTGATCGCCGGGCTCAAGGGGCGGATCTCGATCATCCTCGTCGAGCAGTATCTCGACTTCGCGACTGCTCTCGCCGACAGCTTCCTCGTGCTCTCCCGCGGCTCCGTCGTGGATGCGGGGCCGCGCGGCGACATGACCCGCGAGCGGCTCGCCCGCTTCATTGCCGTCTAGGCTCCCATCCCCGGAGAATTGCATGTCCAAGCACCACGAGATTCCCGCCGTCGCCGAGACCATGGTCTGGGGTTACCTCGACGCCACCACGAAGCCCGTTCTGGAAATCGCCTCCGGCGATACCGTGACCCTCTCGTCCTTTCCTGCCGGCGGCAAGGAGAGCCTGCCGCCCGATCTGAGCAAGGTTCCGCCGGCGTTCATGCATGCGCTCGACACGCTTCAGCAGGGAGCGGGGCCGCACTTCATCACCGGACCGGTGGCCGTGCGCGGGGCGAAGGCCGGAGACACCCTGCAGGTCGACATCCTCGATGTGAAATGCATCTTCGACTGGGGTTTCATTGCCATCCTGCCCCTCCTCGGCACCCTTCCGGATGAGTTCACGGACTACGAGACGATCCACCCCGCCATCGATCACCAGCGGCAGGTGATGGTCCTGCCCTGGGGCAAGGAGGTGCCGCTCGATCCCTTCTTCGGCATTCTCGGCGTCGCGCCGCCCAAGGCCTGGGGACGCTGCGGCTCGCCGGTCCCGCGCAGCTTCGGCGGCAACCTCGACAACAAGGAGCTGAAGCCGGGCACCACCCTGTACCTGCCCGTCTTCAACGACGGAGCGCTGTTCTTCGCCGGCGACGGGCACGGTGTGCAGGGTGACGGCGAAGTGTGCATCACGGCGCTGGAGACGGCAGTCACCGGCACCTTTCGCCTGACCGTCCGCAAGGACATGGCCATCGACTTTCCCTTCGCCGAGACCGAGACGCACTTGATGACGATGGGTCTCGACGAGGACCTCGACGATGCCGCCCGCCAGGCCGTGCGGGAGATGGTGAAGCATATCTGCCGGCGGACCCGGCTGACGCGCAACGAGGCCTACATGCTCTGCTCGGTGGCCGGGAACCTTCGCGTGACCCAGCTCGTCGATGGCAACAAGGGCATCCACATGCTGATCGAGAAGCGCCTCCTCTAGGGGCGGTCCAGACTAGCCGGACTTGGTCTCCATCTTGCACCCACCTCCTGGCGGGGGGTGACCCAGGGCTCGCTGCTGCGTCCTTGTCACCCGCTGTACGCCGGAGGATGGATGCATGCGACGATCCCAGCACACGGACGAGGAGATTGCCGCGCTTCTCGCGGAAGCCGACCGCGGAGTGCCGGTGGAGACCATCTGCGCCGATGCGCGTGTGTCGCTCAGAACCTTCTATCGATGGCGTCAGCGATTGGGGTCGTTGCCGCCCCCCGCCGTCCGTCGTCTGCAGGAGCTCGAGCAGGAGAACCGGCAGCTCCGTGCCATGCTCGTTCGCCTTGCCGGCGCTCCCCCCCGTATCGAGGAAGGATCAATCTCGGGATTGATGCAGGCGAGGGCCGGCGGCAGTCGAAAGGAGCCCGGAAGCCGCAGCGCGGCCGGATATCGAAATTGCCGTCGAGGCTGAAACCCCACGGGACCAGCCATTCCTCATCCAGCGTAAGGGCCGGGTACCAAGAACTGTCTAGATGATGCGCGAGCGGATCGACGAGGTGATGATCTCGGTCACGATCACGACGGCGAAGATCACCGCGAGGATGAGACCGACCTGATCCCAGTAGAGGTTGTTCAGGGCCGCATCGAGCGCCACGCCGATCCCCCCCGCGCCGACGAGGCCGAGGACGGCGGACTCGCGGATGTTGATGTCCCACCGCAGGAGCGCCACCGACCAGAAGGCCGGTTCGACCTGCGGCCAGTAGCCCTTCACCAGGATCATCGAGCGCGGCGCGCCGGTTGCTTCCAGCGCCTCGATCGGACCGGCATGCGCCTCCTCCAGCGCCTCGCCGAAGAGCTTGCCGATGAAGCCCACCGAGCGGAAGGCGATCGACATCACGCCGGAGAGCGCGCCGGGGCCGAAGATCGCCACGAACAGCAGGGCCCAGATCAGCGAGTTCACGGAGCGCGAAGACACGAAGATGAACTGCGCCAGGATGTTCAGCGCCCGGTTCGACGTGAAGTTCCGGGCAGCCAGAAAGGACAGCGGCAGCGCCAGGACGATGGCCAGAATCGTCCCGAGGGTGGCGATGTGGAACGTCTCGATCAGCGTCTCGTGCACGACCTTCGGGTAGAACCCCCAGTCGAACGGCCACATCCGCTTGAAGAGGTCGGCCGTCTGCTCGGGAGCGTCGTAGAGGAACTCCGGAATGACTTCGACGGTCCGGGCCGACCACACGACGGCCACGACCGTGAGGATATAGATCATCGAGCGCGCGATGCGCTCGGTGGAGGTGAAGCGGTGCCAGATCCGGGGCGTGCCGGCCGTCGTCGCAGTGCTCACTGGAAGATCCTCCGGACGCGGGCCGAGACGAGCTCCATCGTCATGATCAGTCCGATGATGATGAGCAGGATCGTCAGCACCACGTCGTAGTCGAACCGCTGGTAGGCGGTGAACAGCGCGGCACCGATGCCGCCGCCGCCCACGATTCCCACCATCGTTGAGTTCCGCAGGTTCGAGTCGAGCTGATAGACCGAAAGCCCGATGAAGCGCGCCATCACCTGCGGCGCCACCGCCATGATGAGGACATTGAAGAACGACGCGCCCGTCGCCCGCACGGCCTCCACCTGCTTTGGGTTCATCTCCTCCACGATCTCGGCGAACAGTTTCGACACGAAGCCCATCGACGAGACGATGAGGGCGAGCACCCCGGCGAGCGCCCCGAACCCGACGGACTTCACGAAGAGGATGGCGACGATGACGGGATGGAAGGACCGCAGCACCGCGATCAACCCCCGCGCGCTCCACGACAGCCAGGACGGAGCCAGGTTGCGGGCCGCCATCAGCCCCAGCGGCAGCGAGAGCAGCACGCCGAAGAAGGTCGCCAGGATCGCGATCTGGATGCTCTCGACCATGCCCCCGGCGATGAGGGACAACTTGTCCGCTGCCGTGTTGGGCGGAAACATGCGCGCCAGGAAGACGCCTCCGTTCTCGAGCCCCTTCGCGAAACGTTCCCAGGTGATGGCAAGGATCGACGTCGCGTAGACCGTGTAGATCGCCAGCGCGATCCACGCGATCCGCGCGATCCAGTTGGCCGGAAAGGCCGCCGGCCGCACCCTCGGAGACGACGGAGCGGCGCTCATTGCCAGTCCTCGCCGCCGTAGATCGTCGCGAGGTGATGGCCTTCCAGTCCGGCGGGTGGACCGTCATACACGACGTGGCCTCCCGTCATGCCGATGATCCGGCTTGCGAAGCGACGCGCGAGGTCGACGTTGTGGATGTTGACGATGATCGGGATCGCGCGGGACGCGGACAGGCTGGCCATCAGTTCCATGATCTCGACCGAGGTCTTCGGGTCGAGCGACGACGTCGGCTCGTCGGCCAGCACCAGTGCCGGGTCCTGCATGATGGCCCGGGCGATGCCGACGCGCTGGCGCTGTCCGCCGGACAGCTTGTCGGCACGGCGGGTGGCGAAGTCCTCGTTGAGCCCCACGGCATCGATGAGGTCGAAGGCGCGCGTGACGTCCGCCTCGGGAAACTTCCGAAGGAAGGCCCGCCACGCCGGGACGTAACCGAGCCGGCCGGAGAGCACATTCTCGATGACCGACAGGCGCTCGACCAGATTGTACTCCTGGAACACCATCCCGATGCGACGCCGGACGAGGCGCAGGGCGTTGCCGTTCACCTTCGCGATGTCCTGTCCCTCGAACCAGATCTCGCCGGCGGTGGGGTCGACGAGGCGGTTGATGCAGCGGATCAGGGTCGATTTTCCCGTGCCCGAGGGCCCGATGATCGCCGTGATGCCGCGCGGCTCGAAGTTCAGCGTGATGTCCTTCAGCACGGGCTGGCCCGGCCGGTACTCCTTGCGGAGATTGCGCACGCTCAGAAGGCTGCCGGCCTTGGCCTGCACTGCGGACATGTTCAGGGGTTGCGCCGTCATGGCATGCGCCTCGCCGATCGAGAAGGCAGCGGGACGACGGCCTTCCCGCCGTCGTCCCGGTCGGATCAGGGCTTGGGAGCTGCGGGCTGCGCGGCCTTAGCGGCAGCCTCGGCCGCCTTCTTGGCCTCGGCCTCTGCTTCGCGCTTCGTCTGCGCCTCGTACGCGGTCTTGTTGTAAGGGGTGCCCGACTTCTCCGCGACCTCGCGGATCGGTCGCCACGTGTCCTTGTAGGTCATCGGCAGGAAGCGGTCCTCGCCGGCGTATTCCTTCTTCAGTCCGTCCGACCACTTGTAGTCGAGGAAGCAGGCCTTGATCTTCGCCGCGAGTTCCGGCTTCAGGTCGTGCGGCATCGACCACGACGAGGTGGGGAAGGTTTCGCTCTGCCAGATCACGCGGAACTGGTCGCCCTTCACCGCGCCACGCGCCACCATGCGCTCGAACACGTCCGACGCCACCGGGGCCATGTCGTAGTCGCCCGAGGCGACGCCGAGCACCGACTTGTCGTGGCCGCCCGACATCAGGACCTTGTAGTCGTCGTCGGGCTTCAGGCCCTGCTCGGGAAAGAACACGCGTGGCGCGAGGTTGCCGGAGTTCGACGACGGCGCCGTGTGCGCGACCTTCTTGCCCTTGAGCTCGGCGAGCGTCTTGTAGGGGCTGTCACTCTTCACGATGGCGAAGAGCTTGTAGCCGGACACGCCCTTCTCGGAGCCGATCACCGCGAAGGGCACCGCTCCCGCGAGGTTGACGGCGAAGCCGACGACACCGGTCGCAAAGCCCGAGATGTGCAGGCGGCCCGACCGCATGGCCTCGATCTGGGCGGCGTTGTTCTGCACCGGGAAGAAGACGATCCGCTTGCCGGTGCACGTCCCCAGGTAGTCCATGAACGGCTGGTACACCGTCTGGTAGACCGCAGGATTCTCGACGGGCGAGTAGGCGAAGATCAGCGTCGAGGGATCCTTCAGCTTGGACGGGTCTTTCGGCGTATCGGCGACGAGGTCGTTGTCGGCATCGCAATAAGCCGTGTCCAGCTGTCCACGGTTGGAGCAGGCGTCCTGGGCCATCGCGGGCAGGGACGCCCCGGCGAGCAGGAGGACGGCGAGGAAGGTGGCGCGGGTCATGGTCGATCCTCAGGGCTTGGGAGCTGCGGGCTGCTCGGCGGGCTTGGCGGCCTCGGCGGCCTTCTTGGCCGCGGCGTCTGCCTCGCGCTTGGACTCGGCCTCGTAGGCCGCCTTGTTGTACGGGGTGCCCGACTTCTCGGCGACCTCGCGCACGACGGCCCAGTCCTTGGCGTAGGAGATGGGCAGGAAGCGGTCGTCCCCGTTGAACTCCTTCTGCATCTCCGGCGTGAACCGGAAGGAGAAGAAGCAGCTCTTCAGCTTCTCGGCGAGCTCGGGCTTCAGGTCGTGCGCGTAGGCGAAGGAGGAGGTCGGGAAGACGGGGCTGCGGTACAGCACCCGGATATCCGCCTCCTTGATCGTGCCGCGGGTGATCATCCGCTCCATCACGTCCGAGGCCACGGCCGCCATGTCGTAGTCGCCCGAGACGACGCCGAGCAGCGACTTGTCGTGGCCGCCCGACATCAGGGGCTTGTAGTCCTCGTCCGTCTTCAGGCCCTGGTCGGGGAATAGGACGCGCGGCGCGAGGTTGCCCGAGTTCGAGGACGGGGAGGTGTGCGCAACCTTCTTGCCCTTGAGATCGGACAGCTTCTGGTAAGGGCTGGACGCCTTGACCACTGCTGCGAGCGTATATCCCCGCACCTCGGTCCCCAGCCCCTTCGCCGCGAAGGGCACCGCTCCGGCGAGGTTCACCGCAAAGCCGGTGGGACCGGTCGAGAAGCCCGCGAAGTGCAGGCGGCCGGACCGCATCGCCTCGATCTCGGCCGAGTTCGACTGCACGGGATAGTAGACCGTCCGCTTGCCGACGCACTTCTCGAGATGGTCGGTGAACGGCTTGAAGATGTTGGCGTAGACCGCCGGGTCCTCGACGGGCGTGTAGGCCCAGACCAGCGTGGACGGATCGCGCCAGCGCTTGGGATCCTTCGGCGCGTCGGCGACGAGATCCTTGTTCTCGTCGCAGTACAGCGTGTCGAGCTGTCCGCGGTTGGAGCAGCTGTCCTGCGCGGCGGCCGGGGCCGCGGCGGACAGGGCCAGCAGCACGAGCCCGCTTCCGGCGAGAAGGGATCGGCGAAGAAGGACGGACGGGGTCCTCATGGTTTCCTCCGGTTCAGATGGGCGCAATGCCTTGCGCTCTCCAGTTGCTTGCCGGCATCGTAGGCACGCAAACCTGTCGCCAACCTGTCGTGATCTGCCCGGATGAGGATCCTGCTCGCCGAAGACACCGCCGACCTTGCCGAGGCCGTCGCCACGCAACTGGCGAGGGCTGGACACGCGGTGACCCTCGCCGGCGACGGCGATGAGGCGAGCGCCCTTCTGCGGGGTGACCGGTTCGATCTCGTCATCCTCGACCTCACCATGCCTCTAAAGGACGGGGCGACGGTGCTGACGGAGATGCGTGCCCGGCGGGATCGGACCCCCGTGCTCGTGACGACGGCCCGTTCCGCCATCGACGACAGGATCTCGCTGCTCGACCTCGGCGCCGACGACTATCTGGTCAAGCCGTTCGACCTGCGCGAGCTCGAGGCGCGCATCCGCGCCCTCCTGCGCCGCCCCATGGGGATGGGCTCGAGCGCCGAGGTCTTCGGCAACATGACCTTCGACGCCGGGTCGCGGCAGGTCTTGGTGGAACGCGAGCCGGTCGACCTGAGCCGCCGGGAGTTCCGGCTGCTGGAGATCCTGCTCGGGCAGATCGGCAAGCCCGTCCGCAAGGAACGATTGATCGACCAGCTCTTCGGCCCGGACGACGACGTGGCTCCGAATGCCATCGAGCTGTACGTCTCGCGACTGCGCAAGAAACTCGGCAACGCGAGCCTCGACATCGCAACGCTGCGCGGGGAAGGCTACATGGCCCGCCTGCGCGGAGGCGCCGCGCCGTGACGATGGCCGGCCGGCTTCCCTCCGTGCGACGCAGGATCCTCCTCGGCGCCACGCTGATCCTCGGCCTCCTGCTGGCCGCCCTCGCGGTGATCGCACGGCAGTACTCGGAGCGGGCCGCCGACGAGGCCTTCGACCGAGTGCTGTCAGCCGCCGCGCTCTCCATCGCCGATGCGCTGCAACTGGAGGAAGGCTTCGTCACGGTGGACGTGCCGCAGGCGGCGTTCGACATGCTCGCGGCATCCCGCTCCACGCGGGTCTTCTACCGCGTGGTCGCGCCGAACGGGGCCTTCCTCACGGGGTATCCCGATCTGGCGGCGCAGGAGCCCGATCCCCGCACCGCCACGGTGCACCTCAAGGACATCCGCTACCGGGGCGAGACGGTGCGGCTGGTCAGCGTCGGTCGCTTCATCGCCAGCGGCGATACCGCGGACTGGGCCGTCGTGCAGGTGGCCGAGACGCGGGAGGCGCGGGATGCGCTGCGTGACGAACTCTTCCGTACCATCCTGCTGCCGTCGGCCCTCGCCGCACTGCTCGCCTTCGGCCTCGTCTTCATCGGGCTCAATCGTGCCTTTGCGCCTTTCGCCCGGCTGCGGGCCGAGGTGGCCTCGCGGACCTCGACCGACCTTGCGCCCATCGAAAGCCCCTATCCCCGGGAGGTGGCTGCGCTGGTCAGTGTGCTGAACGCGTTCATGGGCCGCCTGTCCACCAGCTTCTCGACGACGCGGACGCTGGTGGCGGATGCCGCGCACCAGTTGCGCACGCCCATCGCCGCGCTGCAGGCCCAGGCCGAACTCGCCCTGCGGGAGACCGATCCCGCGGCCCTCGAAAGAAGGATCGGGCGCATCCACGCGAACGCGCAGGTGATCGCCCAGCTGCAGGGACAGCTCCTCGCGTCGGCCAACGTGTCGCATCGCCTCGACGCGCAGCCGCGGCATGCGGTGGCGCTGGCCAGCGTGGTATCCGCCGTGATCGACGGGCTCCACGACGACCAGCTCGCCCGCATCGACCTCGCCATCGAGGCAGGCGACGCGGCGGTCCTCGCGGAACCCGTCGCGTTGCGCGAGATGCTGCGCAACATCGTCGACAACGCCTTCGCCTACGCGCCAGCCGGCCCCATCCGCATCCGGCTGTCAGCAGGCGAGGCCTACGCGACGCTCACGATCGCGGACGCGGGGCCGGGCATTCCCGAAGAAGAGCGAGCGGCCGTGCTGGAACGCTTCCGCCGCGGCAGCCAGTCGGCTGGAACCCCGGGCAGCGGGCTCGGCCTCAGCATCGCGCGGGACGTCGCCGAAGCGCTCGGTGGACATGTCGAACTGGACGAGACGCCGGGCGGAGGGCTCACCGTCCGTATCGTCCTTCCGCTGGCCG
Organism: Alsobacter sp. R-9; assembly: GCF_054612375.1. NCBI lineage: Bacteria > Pseudomonadati > Pseudomonadota > Alphaproteobacteria > Hyphomicrobiales > Alsobacteraceae > Alsobacter > Alsobacter sp. R-9. The sequence goes on from NZ_JBTSWJ010000012.1 coordinate 102,358, forward strand.
CGAGGGGTGCCGTGGCCGTGGCCACCCATGGGGGGCGGGTGGGGACTGCGGTCGTGCTGTCCGCCACGATCATCGCCTTCGGCCTGACCCTCACAGGCCAGCCCGCGCTGGCCGAGATCCGCCGATTTCCCGTCCAGGGCGCCGCCGAGGTCCTCCGGATCGCGTCGGACGGCGAGCATCCGGTGATGGCTGCGCTCATCACCGCGTTCCAGGCCCGGCATCCCGGCATTGCGGTGGAGTATGACGCCCTCCCGAGCGGCCTCGTCTATCAGTCCGTCGTCACGGCGCCCGTGTCGGGGCGCGGTCCCGATCTCGCCATCGGCGGGGCGGTGGACATGCAGGTCCGTCTCGTCAACGACGGCTATGCGCAGGCCTTCACGTCGCCGCGACTCGCGTCCGTTCCAGACTGGGCCCGCTGGCGAGACGAGCTGATCGGCCTCACCTACGAGCCGCTCGTGCTGGCCTACGATCCTCGCGCGCTCGCCGTCGAGGAGCGTCCGCGAACCCGTCTCCGCCTCGCCCAACTGCTGGAGGCCAGCAAGTCCTCGTTTCGTGGCAAGGTGGTGACCTACGACATCGGCCGATCCGGGATCGGGTACCTCCACGCGGCGCTGGAGGCGAGCGTCTCGCCGGTGGCCTGGCGCCTGATGCGCTCCTTTGGCGAGGTCGAGGCGCAGATCGCGGAGACGGGCGTCTCCATGCTCGAGGCGCTCGCGCGGGGCGACGCCAGCATCGCCTTCGGCCTCGCGGCCTCGCCCGAGGTCAGGCTGCGCGCGGCTGAGCTGGGCATTCCGCTGGTGGAGACGGAGGACTACCAGATCGTCACGACGCGGACGGCATTGATCCCGCGCACCGCGCGCTCTCCCGATGCCGCGCGCCTGTTCCTGGAGTTCGCCCTGTCGCCCGAGGGGCAGACCGCATTCGGCGCGTCGGCGCTGCTGGGCGCCGATGCACCGGCGGGCCGGCGGGCCGGGGGGCCCGTCACGACCCTGCCGCTCGGCGTCGCCATGCTGAGCTACAGCGACCAGCGCAAGCGCGGGCGCTTCCTCGACACGTGGATCCAGCTCGTCCTGAAGCCGTGACGGGCCACCAAAGGCCCTGCGGCTCTCGCCCGGCCTCGGGCGGCGAGTTGAGGTGCTGCCAGGGCCTCATCGCGAACGGCTCCGGGTTCTTCGGCGTACTGTCGGACAAGGAACGCCGCACCCTCGAACGTGCCCTGGCCGCCCTCGTCGAAAGACGAGGACTAGGGCGTGCCGATCGACTGTCTGGCGCGGTCGGATCCACCCAAGCGAAGGAGAGGAACGCCATGGACGCGGACCAGATCGGCGTTGCAACAACCTGCCTCCGTTCCGCTCACGACGGCAGCATGAGTTTCCCCGACATCGTGGGAAGGCTGATCGCGGCCGGCTTCGAGGGCTATGCGGTCGACTACCGCCGCAACAGTCAGACCTTCTACCGGCCCGACGGCGAGAGCCTCGCCCTGGACGTGCCGGAGCACGGACGGACGGTCCAGCCGACCTTCGACGCCAACGCCCTCACGGCGCTCGTGCGCTGGGCGCAAGCGAACGGTCCCGATTACAGCTACGCCGCCGTTTCGGAGCAGGCCAAGGCGGCCGGCTGCGCGGGTTACCTCGTCTCCTTCCCGGGAAGGCGTGTCGTCTACCATGGCCGCACGGCCGAGGTGCAGGTCGAACCGTTTCCCGACTGATCGCACGGGTCACCGCGATCGGCTCAAAGCGTTCCGAGGACTGTCCAGTCGGTTCGAATGAGAATGGCTTCCAGACCGAACCGGCTGGCGAGCGCCATGCCGCGTTTCGACCCCGCCACCATGATCGCGGTGGCCCACGCGTCTGCCGCCATGCAGCTGTCGGCCATCACCGTGACGCTGGCGAGGTCGCCCGCAAGTGGCGCGCGGCTTCGCGGATCCATCGTGTGGGACACCGGGGTTCCACCGTGCTCGACCACGTGCCGGTACGTGCCTGACGTGGCGACGGCCATGTCTTGAAGCGCAAGGACGCCCGCAAGGTCGCGTCGACCGGGCGTCGCGGCCTCGTGAGCCACGATCCACGACGACCCGTCCGGCTTGGTCCCGCAGGCCTTCAACTCGCCGTCGATGCCGGCGAGCCAGGATGTCAACCTCGCCTCGGTAAGGACGCGGCCGAGTTCGTCGACCCCGTACCCCTTGGCAATTCCGCTGAGGTCGAGCTTCAGCGGCGCGAGCTTTCGTGCACGTCCCGCGCCGTGGTCGAGCTGCAATCCCCGCAAGGGCGGGATGGCAGGACCGGCGACGCTGCGGATCATCGCGTCATCGGGCGACCGGCGTTCGCAGCCGAAACCCCAGGCGACCACCAGATCGCCGACGCCGATGTCGAAGGCGCCTTCGGACGCCGCCTCGATCTCCAGGGACGCCGCCAGCACCGTCATCAACTCCCGCGGCACCGTGATCCAGGATCCAACGGGTGCTGCATTCAGGCGGTTCAGGTCGGAACCGGGCTTCCAAGTGGACATCTGCGCGTCCACGCGGTCCACGGCGGCCTGGAGTTCGGACTGCAGGACCCCGCTGTCGCAGCCGGGCGGCACGAAGGTCACCACCGTCCAGCGGGAGCCCATCGTGGGGCCGTGGAGCGACAGGCGACGCAGGCCTACGCCTTCAGTAGACGTCTTCGACATAGCGTCCGCTCGCTTTCAGGGCTGCAAGGTCCGTCCCGAGGGGGTGCAGGACGCGCTCCAGGGTCTGGGCCACGGCATGCGCCATCTCCCGCCCGCCGCAGACGAGGACCTGCGCGCCGTGGTGGATCAGGTCCCTCAGGTGCGCTGCATCCGCGGCGATGCGATCCTGCACGTAGGCTGGCTCGGGCGTGCGCGAGAAGGCGGTGCGCAGGGATGTCAGGCGCCGTTCGGCCAGATGCTGTGCGAACTCGTGCTCGTACAGGAAATCGGATGCCGGGCTGCGCCCACCGAAATAGAGGTGAACCGGCCTCCCTGTCGCGTTCGCACGGACGAAGCCCGCCAGCGGACCGACGCCCGCGCCCGCTCCGATCAGGATGAGCGGCGCGCTGCCGTCAGCCGGACGGAAGGCTGGGTTCTCCCTGATGAACGCGTCCATCCGGTCGCCGGGCTGCAGGCCATGGAGGAAGGTCGAGCAGAGCCCTTCGGGGCGAAGCCGCACGCAGATCTCCAGGACGCCGTCCGCATCGGACGAGGCGAGCGAATAGAAGCGGGGCATGGCGCTGCCGGGGGGAACGACGCCCACGAGGTCGCCGGGTGCGAAGACCGGGAGCCTGCCCCGGCTTCCGTCGGCGCGTGCCGGCGCGGCGAAGCGCAGGATGGCAACGGGCGCGCCGACCTCGTTGCCGAAGTCTTCGCGGGAAACCAGTTCAAGGGCATTCGTGCGCGGTCGAGCCGCGACATGCTCCAGGGTCAGTTCGTGACCAAGGACCGATCCGAGATCGCGTCCCCACGCGGCGAACTCCTGGGCCGACTGTCGGTCGACCCGCTTCATCGGGAGGATCTCCGGCCAGCCCTTGCGTGCGAGCGCGGCCTGGACGTCTTCCGCGAACTGGCAGAACCGGGGAAAGCAGCGATCGCCGAAGCCGAGAACGGCCACGGGAACGGGCCCGTCGAGTTGACCGAGGCGCTCCAGGAACGTCGTCGCCGATGCCGGGGCGCCCCCGTCTCCCGCCGTGGCGCAGAGGACGAGAAGTCGCCGGGCCCCCGCGTGAACCGGCGCGAGGTCGTTCATCGGGGCGACGTGAACCCGGTGACCGTTCGCCTCGAGGCCTGCCTGGAGCGTGGCGGCGAAGCCCCACGTCGCACCGCCTTCGCTGCCCACGAGGATCACCGTGTCGGCATCAGCCGCCGGCAGGGACGCCCGAACGAGACGGCTGTTGGTGCGACGGCGCCACCAGATCGCCGCGCCGGTGACCGCGAAGGCCGGGACACTCGACGCGCACAGCCCGAGGACGAGGCCGAGAACCCATGCGCCGCGCCCCGTGTGAAGAGTGACGACGACGGCTCCGACCCGGTCCCAGGTGGTGGTCGGGACCATGGAGAGCACTGTCCCGCTGACACGGTCGATGCTTGCCTCTCCTTCCGTCGTGCGGAGCACGAAGACATCGGAAGGATCGTCAGGCGACGGGAAGCTGAGGTCGCGCAGCGTCGAGACGTCAACGGACCGCAGGCCCTCAAGCGACGCGACCGGCGCGGAAGGTCCGCTCGGCGAAGCCACCGTAACGGGGCTGGCCGCTTCTTCCGGAAGAAGTCCGAAGGTTCCCGCAGACATCCAAGCGCCCGTCAGGGCAGACAGGAGGAGGCCCATGGCGGCGAGCCGGCCCAGCTCGGTATGCCAGCGCTGGCTCGGCGAGCCGCGCATGGGGCTTATCATCGCTCGCCATGAACCGGTGCGCCGCACGAGAAGGAGCACGCCCGAAACAGCGAGCAGGACCATCGCCAGCGACCCGGCACCGGCCAGCAGGCGTCCCGCATCGTCGGCGAGGAAGGAGCGGTGAAGATTGGTCAGCCAGCGAGTGGTCGGCGACGGCTCGTAGGCGCCGAGGGCCGTCCCGGTGGCGGGATCGATCACTTCGATGCCGCCGTCACCGTCGTCGAAGGCCGCGGTGATCGCGCCGTTGGGCCGCACCGCAATGCGGGTGACGCCCGGATGGCGCGCAGCGACGTTGGCGGCCAGGTCGGCCACGGTGCCGCCGGGCCGGATCACCGGATAGGTCATGCGGTCGAGCGCCGGCACCAGCGAGAGCGCTGCGCCGCTCGCAGCCGTCACGACGAGGACAAGGGCGAGCAGCAGGCCGGGAGCGGAGTGAAGGCGGCGAAGCATGGTCGTCGCTCCTCAGAACGTGACCTTGAACGACTTCACGTAGCCCTTGCCCGCGACGGCCGTTCCTGCGGCCTTTGCGGAGAGTGGCACGACGACCTCGGACGGGTTGTCGGTCCCGTCCTCCACGGCTGTGTCGACATGGATCTCGTAACCTGCGTCGATGAGGGCGTCGGCCAGGTCGAGGCTGATCTTCAGCGTCTTGCCGGATCCGACACTCGCGCCGGTGATGCCGTCGATTTCGGTCGTCGCGCCGCCAGAGGCCCGCTGCCAGTCAGCGAGGTGGCGATAGTACTTGGCCTTGCCGCCCGCCATCCACAACGTGCCCTTGTACTTGCCGGCCGCGTCTGTGACGTAGAGGACGACATAGGCGCCGTTGCCGCCATACGGCTTCAGGGTTGCCTCGAACGTCACGGGCCTGGCTTGCGCCATGACGGGCAGGGCGATCGCCGTGGCCGCGGCGAGGGTGGGGAGGAGCATCTTCATGTCGTTCGCCTTCCTTCGGCTTGGGGGGATTACTGGACGTCCACCTTCGGACGGGCCTTGCCGCTGAAGAGGCCGTTGTCCGGCACGGGTGCATCGGGGGCCGCCGCACGAGGCGGGCGCATGCCGCCACGGCCGTCTTCCCCGTCATCGTCGTCGTCATCGTCGTCGTGGTGGTGCCGGCGGTTGCGATCGTGGTGCCGCGACCGGCTTTCGCTGGCGAAGATCAGTCGGCTGGTTTCGTGGGCTTCGGCCACGTCCTGCCCGGCCGTCTTGCGACCATCGGCGTGAACCGGCGCGACGGCGATCGCGACGCCGAGTGCCGTGGTGGACAGGAGGAGGATGGCTCCGAGGCGGAGGCTCTTGGTCATGGGGTCACCTGTTGGTCTGCAACAGGGACACCCTGACGTCGGCGGCTGACGGGAGCCTGACGGCGGGCGGCGAGGTCCGTCAGCTTCGCGTCAGGCTTGTGGCAGGGCCGTGGCAGCCGCAGCCGTGGGAATGCGGACGCTCGCGCGGAACCCGTCGGCTTCCCCGGGAACAGGGGAGGCCAGCGTGAGCTCGAGCCCTGCTCCACGGCAGATGGAGGCGACGATTGCGAGGCCGAGGCCGGATCCCTCCGCTTGGGTGGGACCCCGTTCGAAGGCCCTGGTCAGGATGGCCAGGCGGTCGGGCGGGACGACGGCACCGCGGTTGGTCACCTCGAGGAGGCCCTGTCGCAGGACCACGCTGATTCCGCTGCCCGGGTCGCCGTGGCGCAGCGCGTTCTCGATCAGGTTCCGGGCCAGGATTGCAAAGGCGTCCGGATCCAGGTCGGACGGCATGCCGTCAGGCGGAACGGACAACACGATCCGGTCCGCCGGCACCGTCTCCCGGCGTATCTCCTCGACGACGAGCGCGAGGATGGGCGCCAGAGGAGCCGCTGCGGGCGCGATCAGTCCGCCGCCTTCCGCCTTCGCGAGCTGGAGCAGCTTCTCGGACAGGCGGGAGAGGCGGCGCAGGGAGGTCGCGATCGCGAGAGCCCGCTCCCGGTGTCCCTCCTCGCGCAGCTCGGAAATCAGGCGTTGTGCCTGTGCGAGGGCGGCCGCGATGGGCGTGCGGAGTTCGTGCGCACTGTTCGCGGTGAAACTTCGCTCCGCTTCCAGGGCCCCGCGCAAGCGCACGATGAGGTCGTTGACGGCGTCGGCGAGGGGAATGATCTCGGCGGGAAGGTCGTCGGCGATCACGGGCATGAGATTGCCGCGCCCGCGCACGTCCAGTGCGGCGCGGAACTTCACGACCGGTCGCAACGCAAGACGGACCGCGAGCCACACGGCGCCGGCCGAGATGGGGATGAGCGCAGCGAGGGGCCAGACCAGCGCCCCGACGGCCCGCATAACGGCCGCGCGCCTGTGTGCGAGGTCTTCCGCCGCGGTGATCACGAGCGTGCCGCGGACGGCCGTCTCGGTGTAGGTGCGCAGGCGCCCGGTCGTATGGAAGCCCGGAGGAAGTCCCTGCGGGATCTGCATCGCGTCCGCATCGCTCGACTGCAGCAGGGCCCGGCCCGCCGCATCCCGCACCACGTAGGTGATCGTCTCCCGGTGCGCGGCGACGGGGGGCATGTGCTGCGTCGCGTCCTGCGGATCGCGCGAGAGCACCTCGGAATAGGCGAGCGGGAGGATGCGCTGTGCCACCTCCTGCAGGGCGCTGTCGAAGACCTCGTCGATCTCCCGGGTCAGCAGGAGCCCGGCAATCAGCGCACCCGTGAGCCAGAGTCCTGCCATGCCCAGGGTCAGGCCGATCACAAGCCGTCGGCGCAGGCTCCCTCCATGTGACGTCGAGGGTCGGGTCACGCCGCCGGTCCGGGCGTTCCAAGGCGGTATCCGAGACCGCGGACGGTTTCGATCATGTCGGCGCCGATCTTCTTGCGGAGCCGCGCGATGTGAACCTCGATCGTGTTGCTCTCGACCTCCGCGTCGAACGAGTAGAGGCGCTCTTCCAGTTGCGTCTTGGACAGCAGGGTGTGGGGGCGCTGCACGAAGGCCTCGAACAGCGACCACTCTCGCGCGGTGAGCTGGACCGGACGGCCCTGCCGGCGAACGGACCGCGCCGCAAGGTCGATTTCCAGATCGCCGATGCTGACGAGCGGGTTCGGATTGCCGGCGTAGCGCCGGCCTACGGCATTGATCCGCGCCGACAGTTCGAAGAGGTCGAACGGCTTGACCAGATAGTCGTCTGCCCCGGCATTCAATCCGGCGATGCGGTCCGATATCTGGTCTCGGGCCGTCATGATGATCACCGGCGTCACGTCGCCCGCCAGTCGCCGTCCCTTGAGGAAGTCGAGGCCCCGGCCGTCAGGCAGCATGAGGTCGAGCAGCACGAGGTCGAACACGGCCGCACGGATGGCGGAATCGGCGTCCCCGAGCCGCTGCAGCCAGTCGACGGAGTGACCGTCCGCGACGAGTTGGTCGCGCACGGCCATGCCCAGAACGGCGTCGTCTTCGATCAGCAGGATTCTCATGCGTCGGCTCCGGTGGCAGGATAGCCCGTTGCCGACGGCGACGGCGTGCGGAAAAACCTGTACGGCCTTCAGGCCGGCGTCAGGTTGGCGTGTCAGTCTCTCCGCTCGACGATCGCGAGGGGTGGCGGATGGGCGTGAAGCGAACGGCGGTCGCGGCCTTGCTGCTGATGATGTTGGACACTTCTGCGGTCCTGGCCGGGCCTCGTTGTCGCGTGGCCCTGAGCGAATGGCAGCCGCGGGACGCACTTCAGGCGAAGCTGGAGAAGGACGGATGGACCGTTCAATCCATCCGCACGGATGACGGCTGCTACAAGGTCCGGGGCGTGAGCCCTTCCGGCGAGCGCAGAAGCGCCCTGTTCAATCCCGCGACGCTGGAGCGCGTCGGGCGGCGCGATGACGACGAGCAGGACGACCGTGACGATTGACCGGGTGGGAAGCCGCTTGTGGAATCAACGGCGGCGGCACGTGTGCTGCGGTCGCGTCAGTCCAGATCGAGGGCGCGGCGCAGTTTGCGGATGATGATCCGGCGAACTCGTTCATCCGCAGCGTCGCGGACGGCTTCATCGATGTCGAGGAGAAGCCGGGACAGGTCGTTGTGCCAGTCCAGCCGCGCGATCTGGTCCGGCCTGAGCCGGCCCGGCTCGCCCGTTTCGACGAGCACCGCGCCCTGCGCGGTCAGCGTGTAGGTCGCATCGAGACCGGGCGTGATGATCCGTTCCGCATCGACGAGGCTGGAGACGCGGGTCTTCAGCGCCGTGATTGCCGGCTCTTCGCCATGCACGAGGAACAGGTTCCGGCGGATCGGGAGGCGTGCCTCGACCCAGTCGGCAAGCTCCGGTGCGTCAGCATGACCGGAGTAAAGATCCAGGGACCGTATCCGGGCCCTTACGTCGATCTGCTCGCCCTGGATCCGCACGCGCGATGCGCCGTCCTGCAGGATGCGGCCGAGGGTGCCCTGGGCCTGGAAGCCCACGAGCAGCACCGTTCCCGTTTCGCGCCAGAGCCAGTCCTTCAGGTGATGCCGGATGCGTCCGGCCTCGCACATGCCGCTGGCCGCGATCACGATGTGAAATCCGCGGGTGCGGGCGATCGACTTGCTCTGCTCCGCCGTCTCTGTGAACCGCACGTGGCGGGAGTTCAGGGCACGCACGAGGGCGTCGCCGTTCTCGCCTTCACCCGCGTGAGCCTCGAACACGGCACTGGCCCGCATCGCCAGGGGACTGTCGATGAAGATCGGCGCCGCCGGGACGTCGCGGGCCTCGATGAGGGTGACGAGGTCGACCAGCAGTTCCTGAGTCCGTTCGACCGCAAAGGACGGGATCAGGAGAGCGCCACCCTCGGCATGGGCGGACAGCACCTCCTCCTTCAGCAGCCTGCGTCGGACGTCCGGTGACGTGTCCTCGCGGTCGCAATCGCCGTAGGTGGCCTCGCAGACCACGTAGTCGAGCTCACGAGGCCCTTCCGGATCGTGTCGCAGCAGCTTGTTGGCGGGCCCGATGTCTCCGGAAAACAGGATGCGCGTCATCTCTCCGCCCTCGGTGACCTCGACCTCGATGGAGGCCGATCCGAGGAGATGCCCGGCGTTCCAGAACCGCGCCTTCAGGCCCGGCGCAGCCTGGATCCAGCGCCCCGCCTGGACGGTTCTGAAGTGCCGCATGCAGGCTTCCGCGTCCTCTGCCGTGTAGATGGGTTCGACCGCCTTCGCCCCTCCACGACGCGCGCTTCGCCGGTTGAGTTGCTCGACCTCGATCTCCTGGATGTGGCCGGAATCGGGGAGCATGACGGAGCACAGGTCCTTCGTCGCAGGCGTCGCCAGGATCGTGCCCGCGAAGCCCTCCCTTGCGAGCCGGGGCAAGAGCCCGCTGTGGTCGATGTGGGCATGCGTGAGCAAGACGGCCTGGATCGACCGTGGTGGGAACGGTAAGGCCCGGTAGTTGAGCTCCTTCTCGGTCTTGGAGCCCTGGAACAGCCCGCAATCGACGAGGATGCGGGCGTCTCCCGTTTCCAGTTCGAAGCAGGACCCCGTCACGCCGAGAGCGGCGCCGTGGAAGCTGAGCCTGGCCATCGGACGTCCTCGCTTGGACCGGTGTCAGGAAAGGCTATCACGCTCCGCGGCGTCGAAGACACCGCGGCCTTGGCCTGCTCAGACGGCCCTTCCCACCAGGGCGCCGATCAAGGCGGTCGCCCCCATCGCGACGGCGCCCCAGAAGGTGACGCGCAAGGTCGGCCTGACGATGCCAGCACCCCCGGCGCGGGCGCCCAGTGCACCAAGCCCGGCCAAGGCGAGGAGCGACCCGCCCGACACCACGAGGCTGGTCCATTGCTGCGGCGCGAGCACGGCGAGGAGGAGCGGCAGCACAGCGCCCGACGCAAAGGTGAAGGCGGAGGTGAATGCCGCCTGTACGGGACGAGCGGCACCGTGCTCGGCGATCCCGAGTTCATCGCGCACATGAGCCGCGAAGGCATCCTTGCGCGTCATCTGCTCGGCGACGACACGCGCCACCGCAGGTTCCACGCCGCGATCGACGTAGATCCGGGTGAGTTCGTCCAGTTCGGCTTCCGGCGTGGTGTCCAGTTCGCGGCGCTCCCTTGCCATGTCGGCCTGTTCCGTGTCGGCTTGTGAGCTCACGGAGACGTACTCGCCCGCGGCCATCGACATGGCGCCGGCCACCAGGCTTGCAACACCCGCCACGATGACCTCGCCCGGTCCGGCAGCAGCCGCGGCCACGCCGACCACGAGGCTGGCCGTGGAGATGATGCCGTCATTGGCCCCGAGGACGGCCGCCCGAAGCCAGCCGATGCGCTCGATGAGATGGGCCTCGCGGTGCAGGGGGTGCATGATCTTCTCCGGGGAACGGACTTTCCGGAAGGATCGCCCGGCGCGGGCCTGCCGTCGATGACGGGCATCAATCGGCATGGATTGCCGCGATATTGTTCCGTCCCCACACGTCGCACCGTAGAGGAATCGACGGTCCTGCTGCTGTGGAGGGGCCCGGCGGATTTCGGTTGTGACCGGTTCTACCGGCGGGTAGGAACGAAGAGGTGCCAGTCAGGGAGTGGTCGCCCATGCGCAGCGTCGTCATTGCCAGCGGGGTCAGGACCGCGATCGGAACCTTTCAGGGCTCTCTCCGCGACAAGGCACCCGGCGAACTCGGCGCTGCGGTTGCGGCGGAAGCCATGGCCCGTGCCGGCGTGGCGCCCGAGGCGGTCGAGCACGTGGTGTTCGGCAACGTCATCCAGACGGAGCCGAAGGACATGTACCTGTCGCGAGTGGCTGCGATCGGCGCCGGCATTCCGAAGGAGAGCCCCGCGCTCACGTTGAACCGCTTGTGTGGATCCGGCCTCCAGGCGGTGATCTCGGCCGCCCAGATGATCATGCTGGGGGATGCCGAGGTCGCGCTCGCCGGAGGGGCCGAGTGCATGTCGCGAGCGCCTCACACCACCCAGGCGCTACGGACGGGCGTGAAGATGGGTGACCTCTCCTTCGTCGACATGCTCGTCAATGCGCTCACCGATCCGTTCGGCGCGGGCCATATGGGGGTTACGGCCGAGAATGTGGCGGCAAGGCACGGCATCACACGGGAGGCGCAGGACCGGTTTGCGGCCGAGAGCCAGAGGCGGGCGACCGAAGCCATCGACGCCGGTCGCTTCCGTTCGCAGATCCTCGGCGTGGAGGTGCGCAAGGGCCGGGAAACGGTGATGTTCGCCGAGGACGAGCACCCGAAGCGCGGTACGACGGAAGAGACCCTGGCGGGCCTGCGTCCGGTGTTCAAGAAGGACGGCACGGTGACGGCCGGCAATGCGTCCGGCATCAACGACGGCGCGGCAGCGGTCGTGCTGATGACGGAAGAGCGTGCGCAAGCGCTGGGACGCGCTCCGCTCGGCCGGATCACGGGCTATGCCTTTGCCGGCGTCGAGCCGTCGGAGATGGGCATCGGCCCCGTTCCCGCGGTGCGGGCCCTGATGGAAAAGCTCAAGCTCAGGGTGGACGACTTCGACGTGATCGAGTCGAACGAGGCCTTCGCCGCCCAGGCCTGTGCCGTGAGCAAGGAACTTCGCTTCGACGCAGCCAAGGTCAATCCAAACGGTGGAGCGATCGCCCTCGGTCATCCCGTGGGGGCCACGGGCGCGATCATTCTGGTCAAGGCCCTCTACGAGCTTGAGCGCACCGGTGGCCGGCGGGCCCTTTGCACGATGTGCATCGGCGGTGGGCAGGGCATCGCGCTGGCAATCGAACGGGCCGGCTGACGCCGGTCACCACTCCGGCGATGCAATCGCGGCAAGCGTCAGGCCCTTGTCCGTGAGCGGCGAGGCTTCGTTCTCGCGCCGGCTAGGGCGAGGATGAGCTTCGCCATCTCGGCTGACAGGTCGCGGACGCCAAGGCGTCCGGACGGGCGGTACCAGACATAGGCCCAGCTCACGAGGCCTCCGATCGCGAGCGCGGCGAGATGGGGATCGGCGACATCGAACTCGCCGCTGTCCACGCCCTTCTGGAGGAGTGCCGTCAGCTTGCGGTCGAACTCCCGCCGCTTCTCGTTGATGCGAGCATAGGCTGCCGGTTCGAGGTTCTTTTCCTCGCGAGTCAGCACGGCGATGTGCTTCTGGTTGTCCAGCACCGACGCGACGAAGCTTTCGGACAGTCGCTGGAGTGTCTCGGTCGGCTTCTGGCCCAGGGCGAGTGCCGCGTCGACGGCGGCCAGCGACGAGTTGATCCCGCGTCCGCAGATCTCTGCAAGCAGCTCGGACTTGGAGCTGAAGTAGGCGTAGATGAACGGCTTGGTGACGCCGAGCTGTTCGGCCACGGCGTCGAGGGTCGTGTTCTCGTAGCCCCGTTCGTAGAACAGCTCGACTGCGGCCGCAATGGTCCGCTCACGCTTCAGCGCCGCGACTTCGTCCTTGATGCCCAAGGGTGAGGCCACTGAGTTCACTGGTGGTTTCCAAAGCTTCTCATCGGTAAGACACCCTACTGGAGTCCTTGCCGAGCGTCCAGTGGCTGCGATTGAGCTCCTTCAGAAGGAGGCTTCCTTGGCGGGCCGGGCGATACCGACGCCGCGAGGTGCCGGGTGGCGGCCCGTGCGATCGAGATCGTCGGCCATCCTTCCCGCCCTGCCCGCTGGTGTACGGCGCGGGCGGCACAATGCCGACCCTCTGGGCTTTCCGGGCGCGGGATCGCGACGGATCTGCGATCGTGGATGCCGGAAAATCTCGCTGCGCGACGTCATGGCGGAGATGATCCCTCGCGCTGGCCAGCATCACGCTCGCCGAGAGGGTCGCGCAGTCCCGCTAGCCGGGACTCCGCAGGTTCAGTCGCATCACGATATCCTGGTTGTGATTGCCGAACCCCCGGCCGAAGATGTTGACGCCGCCGGGACGGCTTCCGTCGTCGTCGATGCCGATGCGCATGCGGATCGAGTGGTGCTCCGGCAGCCGGAGGCGGTCGATGGTGACGTCGCTCAGCTTTTCGCCTGCCAGCCACGTTCCGCGGGCGTCGATCGTCCAGCGCGTCAGGATCCCGTACTGAGAACCCTCCAGCTTCCACCACCGCGGCGTGTAGGTGCCGCGGCGGTCGCCGTAGTCGCCGGGTGACGTCCAGGTCCCGACTTTCACCTCGTTCACCCACAGGCTGATGTCCGAGGGCCAGTTGGTGTTGGTGCCCGGCACCTCCGACGAGAGCTCCATGATGAACTCGAGCGACTCGACCGGCTTGTTCAGCACTTTGGCATTGTTGGGGAACTTGTACTCGACGTGTCCCCTTCCGAACCAGATCAGGGCCGCCTGGACGCGGCAGGGATCGAGGAACAAGTCCGGGACGTCGAGCACACCCATGATGCTCTCCGTCGAGCACAGGCCGCACGGCGCCGACACGTTGCAGCTCGTGTAGAGGCCGAGCGGCATCTCGACCTCGATGACGTTCTGGTCGCGGTTCGTGGGCTCGGGATCCAGCCGGACGACGATCTCGTCGAAACGGGCCGTGCAGACCTTCTGCTGCCCCTTTGTCGCCTTGCCCACGGTGGTGTCGATGAGTTCCGACTCCTCCAGGATCTGAACGTTGGCGGCGATGGTCGACTGCGGCAGGCCCAGCGCATCGGCGATCTGGTTGACATTGAGCGGCCCCTGCTCGCGCAGGAGCCGCAGGATCCTGACGCGGACCGGGGACGCCAGTCCGCGCAGCACGCCGAACTGGCGCTCCGGATTGACGACGAGGAAGCGGCGGCCGTGCTTGGCCTCCTCGGTCGCCTTGGCCTGCTTCCGGCGTCCCGTCGTTGCCGGTCGCCTGTCCTGCCGGTCCAGCATTTCGTCCCCCGCGGGTGCGCCCGCCCGTTCGGGCGCACCGGCTCCATACCTTATTGTGCCGCGAGCTTCACGACTGTCCACGAAGCTGGCTTCAGCCGGGCCCGCACGTTTCCCCCGTCGACTGTGACGTCGCGCGTCGTCACCGGCGAGACCGCGTCGGGCCGGTCTTTGGTGTTGACCGCCTTCAGGTCGTCGTGGCGCAGCTCGGTCGCTTCCGCGACCGCGAGGCGTCCGAAGTTCCGGGCGTCGATCGAGACGTCGAGCTCCTGGGTCAGGTCGCGGTTCAGCAGGAACAGGGCGACACCCCCGTCGTCCGAGGCCACGGCCGAGACCTTCAGGTAGGGCGTGTTCGGCATGGGGAAGTAGAGGTCCTGCGCGCCGCGCGGGTCGTAGTAGCTCGCAGCGTAGGTCTCGGACTCGACGCGCGTGCGCAGCACGCTGCCACGCCCGAGCCGGCTCATCTGGGCGAAGGGCCAGAAGATCGTCTGGCGCCACGCGGGTCCGCCGGTCTCCGTCATGATCGGTGCGATGACGTTGACGAGCTGCGCCAGGCAGGCCGCCTTCACCCGGTCGGCGTGGTTGAGCAGGGAGATCACCGCGCCACCGAAGGCGAGCGCATCCTCCATGGTGTAGATTTCCTCGAGGATCGGCGGCGCGATGGGCCAACCCTCCTTGACGCGATCCTCCCGCCGGCGGCGCGTCCGGTACCAGACGTTCCACTCGTCGAAGCTCAGCATGATCCGGCGGTTCGACCGGCGGCGCGCCGCGACGCCGTCGGCGATCGCCACGACCTCCTCGATGAACTGGTCCATGATGTCGGGAGACGCGAGGAAGCCGCCCGTGTCGCCGGCATAGTTGTTCAGGTAGGTGTGCAGCGAGATGTACTCGGCATGCTCGAAGGTGTGCTCGAGGACCTCGTCCTCCCAGCGTCCGAAGGTCGGCATGTTGCGGCCGGAGGATCCGCAGGCGGCAAGCTCAATGCTGGGATCGATCCAGCGCATCATCTTGGCCGCTTCCTTGGCCACGAGGCCGTACTGCGTGGCGGTCTTGTATTCCATCTGCCAAGGGCCATCCATCTCGTTGCCCAGGCACCAGAACTTGATCCCGTGCGGCTTCTCCCATCCATGGGAGCGGCGCAGGTCCGACCACGCGGTTCCGCCGGGATGGTTGCAGTACTCGACGAGGTTGCGCGCCGCATCGCCGCCCCGCGTACCGAGGTTCACGGCAAGCATCGGCTCGACGTCCGCCGCGCGGCACCAGTCCACGAACTCGTTGGTGCCGAAGGTGTTCGGCTCGGTGGTGAACCAGGCGAGGTCGAGGCGCTTCGGCCGCTTCTCGACGGGACCAACCCCGTCCTCCCAGTTGTAGCCGGAGACGAAGTTGCCCCCGGGGTAGCGCATGATCGTGGGGCCGAGCTCCTTGACGAGTGCCAGCACGTCGCGCCGGAACCCGCGTTCGTCGGCGGTCGGATGGCCCGGCTCGAAGATGCCGCCGTAGACGCAGCGGCCGAGGTGCTCGACGAAGGCGCCGAACAGGCGCGGATCGGTGCGGCCGATCGCGAAATCGCGGTCGAACATCACGGTGGCTCGTCTCATGGCAGGCTCCGGCGGGCTCGAGGGAGGGAAGGGGTCATGGCGCGTCAGCCACCGTGACCGTGTCGGGCAGGAGCACGGCCTCGCGCAGCTGCCGCGAATAGGGATGTCGGGGCGCGGCGAGCACGGTGCGGGCGTCGCCGGATTCCACCACCTCGCCCTTCTGCATGATGATCAGCCGGTCGCTGATGTAATAGGCGGTGGCGAGGTCGTGCGTGATGTAGATGATCGAGATGCCGAGGTCGTCGCGCAGTGCACGGAACTGGTTGACGATGGCCATCCGCAGCGAGGCGTCGACCATGGACACCGGCTCGTCGGCGACGATGAGCCTGGGCTGCGAGATCAGGGCCCGGGCGATGGCGATGCGCTGCAGCTGCCCGCCCGAGAGTTCGTGAGGAAAGCGCCCGCGGGCTTCCGCCAGGGAGAGGCCGACCTGCTTCAGCGCCTTGTCGGCAAGCGCCTCCTCCTCGCCTGCCGAGGCCGCGCCGGCGAAACGGCGCGCCGTCAAGAAGAGGTAGTGGTCGAGCCGCTTCAGCGGATTGAACGCCTCGAACGGGTTCTGGAAGATCGGTTGCACGCGGGCCATGAAGGCATGCCGTGCCGCGGCGCCCGCAATGGTGGCGATATCATTCCCTTCCAGCAGGATCCGGCCGCTCGTCGGCTGGTGCAGACCGAGAATCATCCGGGCCAGGGTCGATTTGCCGGAGCCCGACTCGCCGATGACCGTGAAGATTTCGGGTCTGGACGCCCCGACCTCGAAACTCACCTCGCGGACGGCATCGACGCGGCGGCGCGAGAGGAGCCCCCCGCGGGTGAAGACCTTCGAGACGTTCTCGACGGAGAGGAGCGTGGTCACAGCGCGCGCTCCCCGCTGACGGCGTGGCAGGCGACTCGGTGACCGGGCCGTTCCTCGACCATGCGCGGCACCGCGGAACGGCAGACATCCATGGCGATCGGGCAGCGCGGGTGGAACCGGCAGCCGGACGGCGGGTCGGCGAGGCTGGGCGGGCTCCCTTCCAGTCCCTTGCGGGGCGTGTCGTCCCCGATCCGCGGCAGGCTGGCGATGAGGTGCTTCGCGTAGGGATGGAGCGGCCGGGCGAAGAGTTCCCGGGTCGGCGCCTCCTCGACGAGGCGACCCGCATACATGATGCCGAGCCTGTCGGTGAGGTGGGCGTGCACGCCCATGTCGTGGGTGACGAACAGGACCGACGACTGCATCTCCCGCTGGATGCCGCGCAGCATGCCCAGCACGTCCTTCTGCACCAGCACGTCGAGCGCCGTCGTGGGTTCGTCCGCGATGATGAAGTCCGGCCGGCAGATCGTCGCGAGCGCGATGGTGACGCGCTGACGCATCCCGCCCGAGAGCTCGTGCGGGTAGGCCTGCAGCACCGACGGGTCGAGGCGAACGCGCGCGAGGTGGTCGCGGACAGCCGTGTCGAAGCCGGTGCCGGGGCCACCCATGTGCCGGGCAGCGAAGTCGCGGAACGTGCTCCTGATCCGCCGCAGCGGGTTCAGCACGTTCATCGACCCCTGCATGATGTAGGAGAGATGCTTCCAGCGGACGCGCGCGGCCTCCTCTGGAGGCGCTGCGTGCAGGCCTGCGGTCCCCTTGAGGAACGAGAACTCGATCGTTCCGCCCACCATTTCGAGCGGCGGCTTGATGAGTCCGGCCACCGTCTTGATGAGCGTGGTCTTGCCGGAACTGGACTCGCCGGCGAGACCGTAGATCTCGTTGCGGCGGACGTCGAAGGTGATCCCGTCCACCGCCTTCACGTCGCGGTTCACGCCGAAGTAGCGGGTGCGGAAATGCGCCTGCAGATCGCGCACGCGCAGCACCGGCTGAGTTTCCGCGACCGTTGGGGCTTGAACCTGAACCGGCGCGCTCATGCCCCGCCTCCCCCGACCCGCGCCAGCCGGCTCCGGGGATCGATGTACTCGTTCATCGACACGGCGAGCAGGTAGAGCCCGACGAAGGCCATGACGACGAAGATGACCGGGAAGGCGATCCACCACCAGATGCCCGCGACGATCGCCGTGTGCTGGTTGGCCCAGTAGATCATGCCGCCGATGGTCGGCGTGTTGATATCGGTGAAGCCGAGCACCGACAGCGTCACCTCCAGGCCGATCGACCAGTTCATGTTGTTCATCGTCGTCGAGAAGACGATCGGCATGACGTAGGGCAGGTGCTCACGAACCAGGATCTCGCGCGTCGTCATGCCGGAGAACACGCTCGTCTGCGTGAACTCGCGCGTCTTCAGGCTCATCGCGACGGACCGGATCAGGCGTGCGTCGTAGGCCCAGCCCAGGCAGGCCATGATGACGGCGAGCAGCGCCCACGACATGGCGTCGCGCAGCACGAAGTAGAACAGGATCAGGATGGGGAAGAGCGGGATGACGATGAAGGTGTCGTTCAGCGACATCAGCGCCCGGTCCACCCAGCCACCCTTGTACCCGGAGAGCAGGCCGACGACGAGCGAGATGACGCGGGAGAGGATCGCGACCACGAAGCCGAAGGCGAGCGTGTTGCGCAGCGCGAAGGTGAGCTGCCAGAAGACGTCCTGCCCGCGCGACGTGGTGCCGAACCAGTGTGCTGCGGACGGCGGCACGTCGGGCGCCACCACGTAGACGTCGACGGGCGAATAGGGCGAGACGAAGGACAGGCCCGCCATCACGAGCACGACGCCGACCAGCACGATGCCGATGCGGAACTCGATGTTGTAGCGGATGAGGTCGCGCAGGATCGCCAGCATCACGACACCTGCACGCGCGGATCGAGGAGCGGGTAGAGCAGGTCGATGGCGAGCACGCACACCGACACGCCGAGGATCGAGACCGTCGTGACCCCGAGGACGAGCCCGTAGTCGCCGGCGTAAACGGCATCGACCAGCAGCGAGCCAAGGCCGGGATAGCCGAACACCTTCTCGGTGATGACCGCGCCGTTGAAGATGCCGCCAAGCGACATGGCGAGGCCCGTCACCTGCGGCACCAGCGCGTTGCGCATCACGTAGGAGGAGAGGATACGGCGGCTGTCGACGCCGGCGACCTCGGCATAGACGACGTAGTCCTCGGTGACCACGTTCGAGACGAGCGAGCGCATCCCGAGGAACCAGCTGCCGAGGCCCAGCAGGATCAGCGACAGGGCGGGCAGAATCGAGTGCTTGATGACGCTGCTGACGAAGGGCCAGTTCCAGCCCTGCTCGAGGTTCATGGCCGAGCCGCCGCCGATCGGCAGGATCGGCCAGAGAAATCCGAAAGCGACGAGCAGCGCCAGAGCGACGATGTAGTAGGGCACCGGGTGCAGGGCCATGGCGACGATGCCCATGGCCTTCAGGCTGCGGTTCTTCTGGTAGTAGCCGGCAAGGCCGCCCAGCAGGTTGCCGAGCACCCAGGTGATCAGGGTCGAGATGATCAGGAGGCCCGCCGTCCACGGCAGCGCGCGGCCGATAAGCGTCGAGACGGGCGTCGGGAAGGCGGAGAGGGACGGTCCGAAGTCGCCGCGCAGGATGCGGCTCCAGAACGTGACGTACTGCTCCCAGGGCGAGCCCTTGAGTCCGTAGAGCTCCTGCAGGGACCGTCGCATCTGCTCGATCGCATCGGGGGCGGTGTTGCCGAACGACGTGACGGCGGAAATCGATTGCTCGACCGGGTCGATCGGCGTCGCGTGCGTGATCACGTAGGCGAGGTTCACGCCGATGAAGACGACCAGCGCGAACTGGCCGATCCGCTTCGCGAAGTAGGCGAGATAGCCCTGCATCGTGAACCGTGCGCGAGGAGGGGAGAGTAGCCGAACATCGCCTCGGCCACGGCCTCGCCCCGAGGAGCGGGACAGGAGGCGCCGAGGGGAGCGCGGCCGATGGCTTGCGTCTTGAACAGGGGCAGGGCGCCCGTCCCGCGAGGGACGGGCGCCCTCGCCGTCAGTTCGCCGGCTTGATCTTCACGAACATGTAGCGGGAGTTGCCCCAGTTCGTGACCGGGTTCGCGTAGGGGTTGTCCGCCGTCGGCCAGCCCGTCCAGTAGGTCGTGTCCATGGCGGTGAAGACGTTGTAGGCCATGAGCGGGATGATCGGCATCTCGCGCACCATGAGCTTCACGTACTCCTTGCCGATCTCCACGCCCTTCGGGTCATCGAAGCTGATCGTGCGGGTCTGCTCGATGAGCTTGTCGAGATCGGGGTTGGACCAGCGCTGCCAGTTGCGCAGCGGCTGCGGCTTGCCGGGCTCGGCGACGAACTGGGAGTGCCAGCTGTCCATGAAGTAGGACAGGTCGTTGTGGCCGCCCCAGGTCTCGACGCTCCAGCCGATGAAGCTGTCGAAGTCGCCGGCCGCGCGCCGCGTCAGCAGCGTGCCCTGGGCGAGGTCGACCTTGGCGTCGATGCCGAACTGCCGCCACTGCTGCACGATCATCGTGCCGGCCCGGGTCATGACCGGACGCAGGTCGCCCTCGACCATAAGCCGGACCGAGAACGGCTTGCCGTCCGGCCCCATCCACTGGTTGCCCTGCTTCTTGTAGCCGGCGCGCTCGAGAAGCTCGGTCGCGGCCTGCGGATCGGGCTTCCACCAGCCCGTGCCGAAGGCGCGCGCGATTTCGTTGGCGTCACCGGGAATCTGCTCGCCCATGCTCGGCCGCAGCATCTCCGCGATCTGCTTTCCGACGGTGGGGTCGTACGGCTTGATCTTCCGCTTGCCGGTGTCGAGCTCGAAGTCCTTCAGCCAGGCCTCCATCGGGAAGTGGTACGCGTCGGGGTGAATGCCCGTCGGCGGCACGGCGATGGCGGAGATCGTGGCGGCGCCGCGGTAGGCGGCCATCACCACGGCCTTGGGATCGATGAGCAGGGCCAGGGCCCAGCGGACGTCCTTGTTCTTGAAGTGCTCGTTCTGCGTGTTGAAGACGACAGACGGGAGCGTCGGATCCGGATGACCGTACGGGAAGCCCTTGAACCACGCCCGCGTCGACTTGCCCTGCTTGGCGAGCGTGAACATGCCCTCGGGCGCGATGTCGTGGATGACGTCGAGCTCGTGGTTGAGCTGGGCGATGACGCGCTTGTCCGGCGGGCCGGGATCGACGTAGGCGAGGTAGCGGGGTGCCGGCTGGCCAAAGCGGCCGAGCGTCGTGCGCTGCCAGTCCTCGCGCCGCTGCCAGATGTACCACTTCCCGTCAGGGTCGAAGCTGTGAAGGGTGTACGCGCCCAGCGATACCGGCTTGTTGAAGTCGAACTTGACCGGATCCTCGACCTTCTCGAACACGTGCTTGGGCAGGATCCAGATACCGCCCCAGCGCACGGTGAAGTTGGCGTGGAAGCGCGAGTTCGGCTTCTTCAGCTTGAAGATGACCGTCTCGGCATCCGGCGTCTCGACGGACGCAACGTTGTTGGCAAGCACCGCGGAGAAGCGCATCGCCGGGTTCTTGATCTGGATGTCGACCGTCGCCTTCACGTCGGCGGAGGTGAATTCGACACCGTCGCTCCAGAAGATTCCGCGCCGCAGCTTCACGCGCATCTCGGTGAAGTCGGCGTTGTAGACGGGCTTCTCCGACGCGAGCGAGTTGTCCCAGGCGCCGTCCAGCCCCTTCTCGGGGTCGATGTACCAGAGCGTGTCGAGCGCCACCTGCTGGAGCCCGTTCGACTGGCTGCCGGCGTTGATCGCCCAGATGTTGAACCATCCGGCGTTCTTGATGGTGCCCTCGGGGTTCTCGAGGATCACCAGTTCCTTGCGGGGAATGTTCTGCGGGATGCCCTGCGCCTCGGCGGGCGAAACGAGGGCCCAGACCGGTGTCAGCGCGCACGCAGCCACCAGCATCGCACGGATGCGTTTCATCGTTTCCTCCTCCAGTGAAACGGTGCCTCCGGCACTCGTTGGGCTGAGTCTAACCTGTCCGCATCGCCATCATCAACAGACTGGCCAGTGTGTACCAGAACATCGGATACGAAGCCCGGGCGGCGCGGGCGCTCGCGCTTCTTCGGCGGGCGGTCTCTCCCGGCTGATCAGCAGGGCGCCATGCCGCGTGTGTTGACGTAGAGCGCGTAGAGGGACTGGCTCGCCGCCATGAACAGCCGGTTGAGCTTCGGCCCGCCGAAGCACAGGTTGGCGCACCGCTCCGGGAGCCGGATCCGGCCGATGGGCGTTCCTTCCGGATTGAACACCATCACCCCGTCGAGGGCGTCGCTCCCCATCCCCCAGCCACACCACAGGTTGCCGTCGACGTCACAGCGGATGCCGTCCGGAGTGCCGCCGGGGCCGGCGTCGACGAAGAGCCGCTGGCGTCTCAGGCAGCCTCCGTCCACGTCGAAGGCGACGATGCGCCGTGTCGGCACCGCGCGGGATTCGACGAGGTAGAGAGTGCTCTCATCCGGCGAGAAGCAAAGTCCGTTGGGTCCGAGCAGTCCTTCGGCAACCACGTCGAGGCGGCCGGTCGCGGGATCGAGCCGGTAGACGTTCTGGGGAAGTTCCGGCTCCGCCCGGTCACCCTCGTAGTCCCCGGCAATGCCGAAGACGGGATCGGTGAACCATACGGCCCCGTCCGACGCCACGACGACGTCGTTGGGCGAGTTCAGCCTCCGGCCCGCGTGGGCGTCGGCGAGGACCGTGACGGTGCCGTCGAGTTCCGTGCGCGTGACGCGGCGTCCGCCGTGCTCGCAGGTCACCAGGCGGCCCTGCCGGTCCCGGGTGTTGCCGTTGGCGTAGCGGGACGGCGAGCGGAACACGCTCACGGCACCGCTCGCCTCGTCCCACTTGAGGATCCTGTTGTTTGGGATGTCGCTCCAGAGGAGGTGCCGGGCGTCACCGAACCAAACGGGCCCCTCGGCCCAGCGGCTGCCGGTCCAGAGCCGCTCCACCGCGGCGCTGAAGAGGCGATAGCGTTCGAAGCTGGGATGCAGCGTCTCGATCCGCGGATCGGGATAACGCTCGGCCGGTTGCCACATGGCAGCATCTCCGGGGCAATGTCATCGCGCGAGGCGTAGACCGAAAGGGTCGCCGCGTCGAGCGCCGCCGATCTGCCGTGAGCGAAACGGCCCCGCGGGCCCCGTGCCCCAGCAGGACGGCGGCGCAGGCTCTGGCTAGGGCAGATAGGTGCCGCCGTTCACGTGGATCGCCTGCCCGGTGACGAACGCCGCGGTGGGCCCGCACAGGTAGCGCACCATTCCGGCAACCTCCTCCGGTCGTCCGCGCCGTCCGAGCAGGATCTTCCGCTCGGCATGATGGGCTGCCTTTGCGGGATTTGAACCCCCGCGGACGGTGTCGATCATGCCCGGGACGACGCAGTTGGCCGTGACCCCGTGTTCCGCGAGATCGTGCGCCAGCGCCTTCGTGAAGCCGACGAGTCCCGCTTTCGCGGTCACGACATGGACGCGCTCCGGGGCGCCGCTGTGGCCGGTCATGCCGCCGATGTTGACGATGCGACCTCCACCGGTGCCCGCACGGGCGAGGATGTGCGGCAGCGCCGCGCGGGTTGCCAGGAACGCGCCGTCGAGCGTCGCGCCCATGATCTCCCGCCATGCGGCGTAGTCGATGGTTTCGATCCGCCCTTCGCGCCGCAAGGCCGCGTTGTTGACGAGGATGTCGAGCCCGCCCAGGGCCTTCACTGCCTCGCCGACGGCCGCGTCCGCCGCCGCGGGATCGGCGAGGTCGCCGGTGACCACGACGGCGCGCGCACCCGTCTCGCGGACCAGCCGGGCGGTCTCGTTGGCTTCGTCCACAGCTGCCCGGGTATGGATCGCGACGTCCGCGCCCCCCTCGGCGAGGGCCAGGGCAATGGCCCGACCGATGTTGCGGGCGGCGCCGGTGACGAGCGCGATGCGGCCGGAGAGCTCCCGGGAGCCGGTCGCGGGAGATTCAGCGGTCATGGGCGACCTCCTTGAGGAACGAGACGTCCGCCTGCCGGGGAAGATCGAGGAGCGCCTCCAGCACGCGTTCGGAGGCCGCAGGGTCCACGCCACCGAAGCGCGTGTTGGCATGATATTTCGCGAGGATCTCCTCGCTCGACATCGGCTCGCGCACGCCGCCCCTCAGGCAGCCCTGGCGAGCTTCGACGACACTTCCGTCGCGTCGCGTCACCCGAACGTGTCCGGTGTAGTTCGCCGGATATTCGTTGTCGGGATCGATCACGTAGGTCACGCGCGCCGCCAGTCCACGGATGCGGGGATCGGCGATGCGCTCCTCGGTGAACTGCGCCAGACCGGCGTCGCCGTCCACGAGGGCGACGGCGACGCAGTAGGGCGTGCTGAACTTGGCACCGTAGGGTGTCGGCGGTGCCTGCTTCAGTGCCAGGGGCTCCCACAGGCGGTGCACGGTGCCCTCGCCCACGGAGCAGACGATCTCCGCGACGTCCTCCGGCTCTAACCCGTTTCTCCGGAGGGACAGGGCGCAGTCGATGTAGGGTTGCGTCATCGTCCCGCAGGCGTAGGGCTTGAAGGCGACGTCTGCCGCCACCCAACGCGCGCCGAGTGCGTCGACGAGAGGCGCGAAGTTCGGCTTCAGGGATGGCGCGAAGGCCTTGAAGAGGCCGTGGGTCCCCTCGAACACGGTCGCCGGGCCGTCGAAGCCCGCCCGCGCGAGCATGGCGGCGCGGAGGCCGGCCATCGCTGCCCAGCCGGCATGCATGCGCTTCGTCGAGGACCCGTCGGCGAGATACTCGATGATGCCGGATGCGGCGCTGCCCGCGATGCCGAAGGCGTGGCGGGTACGCTCCGCATCGAGGCCCATCGCGCGCGCCGCGGCGCCGGCTGCGGCCAGCGTGCCGAGTACCGAGGTGGGATGGAAGCCCGCCGCGTGCACGCCTTTCTTGGCGACGAGACCGAGCCGGCACATGACCTCGATCCCGGCGGCCATCGCCGTGACCACGGTCCGTCCGTCGAGCCGATCGCGCTCCGCGAGCGCCATCACGGCCGGAACGATCACCGCGCCGGAATGCACCGGGCAGCCCTCGAAGGTGTTGTCGAAGTCCTCGCCATGCGCGGCGACGCCATTGGCGAAGGCCGCTCCGCCGGCGTCGAGACCGCGCGTGCGGCCGAGCACGGTGCAGGGGCCATCGGCGTCGCAGCTGTCCACGACTGCCCGAGCGTAGCTTTCGTGGCGCGCCGAGAGACTGAGGCCGATGGTGTCGACGGCAGTGGCCGTGACGGCGGTCACCGCGGGTTGGGAAACGTCCTCGAAACGCAGGCCCGAGATCCACTCGGCGAGCCGGGCGGACAGGGTGTTTGCGGCTGAGACGGTCGGCGCGTCCATGGCGGCTCCGGAGATCAGGCGGACCTCAGCGCCGAGAGCGCAGAGAGATCCGGAAGGCGGGGAAGCGAGAGGCACAGGTCGAGGAGCCGCTCGGCGAACGCGGGCGACAGACCGCCGTAGTCGACATTGCCGCGGAACTTGACGAGCAGGTCGTCGCGCGTGAGCGGCGCGTGGCGGCCCCCGCGCATGTGCGGACGCCGTATCTCGAAGATGCGGCCGTCCCGAAGCGTGGCGCGGACGTGACCCGTGTAGTCGACGGGGTAAGGGTTGCCGGGGTCGATCACGTACCGGATGCGCTGGGCCAGAGACAGGATGCGCGGGTCGCCAGCCTTCTCGTCGGTGAACTGCGCGAGCCCCGCGTCGCCTTCGAGGAAGCCGACGGCCATGCCGAAGGGCATCGAGAACTTGGCAGCATAGCCGGATGGCGGGCGATGCTTGTCGGCGAGCGGCTCCCACAGCCTGTCAACGGGCCCCTCCGCGGCCTCGCAAACGATCTCCACGATCTCGTCGGCCCGCACGCCCGACGCCGCCAGCTCGATCATGCAGTCGATGTACGGGTGGATCATCGTCCCGCAGGCGTAGGGCTTGAACGCGATGGCATCGAGGAGGAACCGCTCGCCGATTCCGTCCAGCAGGGCGGGAAGGTTCGCTGGCGCATCGCGGCCGAACACGCGGAAGACGTTCCGGCGACCCTCGAATACCGTCCGGGGACCGACGAATCCGGCCTGTGCGAGCATCGCTGCGCGGTAGCCCGAGTGAGCGGCCCAGCCCGGGTGGAGACGCTTGGTCCAGGCGCCTTCCGTCAGGAACTCGCCGATGCCGGACGCGAAGCTTCCGGCGATGCCGAGGGCGCGCGCGAGCTGGAAGGCGTCGAGGCCGAGCGCGACCCCGGCGCCCGCGGCGCCGCCGATAGCGCCGAGCACGCCCACCGGATGGAATCCGGCCTTGTGGATGGCTCCGGGCACCACCTGGTTCACCCGGCACACCGTTTCGAGACCGGCGACGATGCCCATGAGCGCGTCGCGGCCGCTGCGCCCGTGCCGTTCGCATGCGGCGAGAACCGCGGGGATGACCATGGCCCCGACGCGGATCGGCGCGCCCTCCAGCGTGTCGTCGAAGTCCTCTCCGTGGATGGCGGTGCCGTTGACAAGCGCGGCACCCGCCGCGTCCAGCCCGCGGTCGTGACCGATGGCGGTGCACCGACCCTCGCCATCCCATCCGGCCAGCAAGGCGGCGATGTAGTCGGATTGGCGCGCGGCGACGCACAGGCCGGCGGCGTCGAGAAGGTCGTTGAGGGCGATGTCGATCGTGCGGGACGGCAGATCCTCCGGACGAAGCGCGACCAGACGCTCCGCGAAGCGCTCCGCCAGCGCTTCGCCGGGGGCGATCTTCCGGGGTGCTTCGCCGCTCATGCCTTGCCTCCGTCACGCCGCCTGCCCGCGAGGGCCGATTTCCGCAGACCGAGACGCAGCAGTTCCAGCGCGACGGCCTGGTCGTCCTCGATGTCGAGGCTCACGTCCGCGCCGAAGGTGCGGACGTAGAATTCCTGCGTCGGGGCGTCCTTCGCCTGGAAGATGAGGCCTTCATGGCCGAACGCGGCGACGATCTGTTCGATCAGCTCCCTTCGGGGCTCCTCCACGGCTTCGGTGATCCCCTCCGCCTGGACCAGCACGCGCCACGGCGAGGCGGAGCGGAGCCGTTCGATCTCCCGGAGGATGCCGCCCTCCGGGGTCGGGCGCGGATCCGTGCCCTTCCGCCCAGCCTCGGCGACGACGAGGAGACCGGCGTCGCTGGCCAGCGACACGAGCCGGATCTTCTCCTCGATGGGCATCAGAACCTGTGCGCTCGACACCTCCACGCCATCGGCGCCAAGCTGTCGAACCGCCGCGAGGTAGCGCGCCTCGTCGCCCTGGAGCCATGCCGCCTCGCTGGCGTCGCCGGCGAGGAATACGCGGATGCCTGCCGCGTGAAGCATCTCGATCTTGCGTCGCAGGATGCGCTCCGGCAGCACTCGCCAGTGGCCGATGGCGAACTTCACCCAGTCGACGTGTTCACCGGCCGTCGCGATCAGGTCGGCGATGCGATGTTCGCCGTAGCCGCGGTCAGCGACGATGGTGAGCCCGGCCTCGCGGGGCTTGGATCGCCGTGCAGCGCCTTCTATGAAGCCGAAGGGCGACGCGCCCTGATGTCCCGCCGTCATGCTGCCACTCCGATCCGATGCCTGAAGCGACGACTTTTCCCGATGCCGCCGCGCTTGCCCTGCTTGCGCTCTCGGCCACGGTGGCGGGCGCCTTCGGTGCCGTGTTCGGCCTTGGCGCAGGGGTCCTGCTGTCCTTTGCCGTGTCCGCCGTCTACGGCGTCGATGCCGTGGTGCCGATGATCACGACAGCGATGCTCGTGGCGAATGCCGGGCGCATCGTCGCCTATCGCGGCGCCGTGGAGGGCCGCACCCTCGCTGTGGCGCTGGCCGCTGCCGCGCCGGCCGCCGTGGCCGGTGCCCATGTGCAGGCGTCCCTGCCGGCCTGGGCGGTGGCGGGGGCCATCGGCCTGATCCTCGTCGCCTCGGTCCCCATTGGCCGAATGGCCCGCGCGCGAAACCTCAGCCTCTCGCCGATCTCGCTCGCCCTGCTGTCCGCCGCGCTCGGCCTCGTCGGCAGCCTCGGCATCAGTGCAGGCGCGCTTGCCATCCCGGTGCTGCTCGGGGCGGGTCTGGCCGGACCGGCGCTCATCGCGACCGACGCTGCTCTCGCCGTCGGCACGTCGATCGTCCGCACGGGCACGTTCGCCCTGCTCGGCGTCCTCACGCCCGACCGGCTGCTTGCCGCGCTCGCCATCGGTGCCGCCACCCTTCCCGGGGCATGGCTGGGTGCCATGCTGGTGCGCCGCGCGGGCGTGCGGCGGCATGCGCTCGCCGTCGAGGCCTTCGCGCTCGTCGCCGGCATCCTCTACCTCTGGCAGGCGCTGCGTCTTGCCTGAAACGCGGGGCTCCATCATGATCCCATCGCGGCCAGGCGGGCCTTTCGCGCGTCCATGACCTCCCGCACGAGCGCGACGACGACGAAGAGCACCGCGACGATCAGGAGGCCGATGGCAATCGGATCCTCGAGGAAGATCGCGTGGTCGCCACCCGAGAGCATGAGCGAGCGGCGATAGTTCGCCTCCACCAGCGGACCCAGCACGACGCCTAGGACGGCCGGCAGGAAGGGGAAGCCGGACAGCTTCATGAGGTAGCCGACGAGCCCGCCGAACAGCACGAGGCCGACATCGAACATGGTCCCGTTGATCGTGTAGATGCCGGACAGGACAAGGGCGAACACAACGCCGGCGAGGTACGGTCGAGGCCGGTTCACCAGCCAGATGCAAAGCGGCAGGATGACGATGCCGACCGCGATCTGCGCCAGGATCGCGACCAGCGAGCCCGTGTAGAGGCCGATCACCACGTCGGCGTTCTGCTCGAACAGGCGAGGCCCGGGCATGAGCCCGTGGATCAGCAGTCCGCCGAGCAGCACCGCGGCCGAGTTCGAACCCGGGATGCCGAAGCTGAGCAGCGGGATGAGCGCCGTGCTGGCGACGGTGTTGTTGGCCGCCTCCGGCGCCGCGATGCCCTCCGGCGAGCCCTTGCCGAACTCGTCCGGATGCTTCGACCAGCGCCGCGCCTCGTTGTAGGACAGGAACGCTGCGATCGAGCCACCGCCGCCCGGCATCAGGCCCTCGAAGGTCCCCACGCCGGAGCCGATCAGCTGCGGCTTCAGGAGCCGGCGCATCATCGGCAGGGAGGGAAGGCGCAGGCGGATCGCCTGCTTGAGGGCCTCGCCCACCCCCGCTCCGCCCGACTGCAGCAGGAGCTCGCTGACCGCGAAGAGGCCGACCATGACCATGATCGGCTTCACGCCCGAGAGGAGCTCGGGAATGCCGAAGGCGAACCGGCTCACGCCCGAGATGGGATCGGACCCGACCGTCGCGACCATGAGGCCGACGATGGCCGAGGCGAGCGCCTTGAGCAGGGAGCCGCCGGCCAAGGACGCGATGATGCTGAGGCCGAGGATGCCGATGGCGAAATACGACATCGGCTTGAAGAGGAGCGCGATCCGCGACAGCGGCTCGGTGAGGAGGACAAGCAACGCGAGCCCGATCAGGCTCCCCACGACGCCGGACCACAGCGAGATGCCGAGCGCCTCGCCCGCCTTTCCCTGCCGGTTCATCTCGTAGCCGTCGATCACCGTCGCGGCGGCCGAGTTCGTGCCTGGCGTCCGGATCAGGATCGCGGGGATTGAGCCGCCGTACTCCGCGCCGATGTAGACGGACGCCAGCAGCACGATAGCCGACATCGGATCGAGCGTGTAGGTGAACGGCAGCACCAGCGCCATGGTGATCGACGCGGAGATGCCCGGCATCGCGCCGCCGATGATCCCCCACACGAGGCCGACCAGGGCGGCCGGGATGAGCGGGGTGGTGACGAGGAGCGTGAGAGCCCTGAGGAGATCGTCCACGGCCGGGCCTTCAGAAGAGGAGTCCGACGGGCTGTTCCGTGCCGAGAAACTTCACGAAAACCACCCAGAAGAAGAGACCTGCCCCGACTGCGACGGCGGCGAGGCGCCAGTCGGGCCTGATGCCCTCGTACAGTGCCACCGTCGCCACGAGCAGGGCGATGCCGATGGCGAACCCGGTGTAGGGCGCGAGCAGGATGTAGCCCACGCCGATGGCGAGGAAACCCAGTGCCCGGGGCAGGGATGCCGGCGCATCCTCATCGTCCACGGGCGCGCCGGCGACGGGCAGTGCCCGGGCTCTCAGAGCGAGGACCACGCCCTTGACCGCGATCGCTGCGGCGACGAGCGCAAGGGCTGCCGCGAGAACGAGCGGGAGGCCCTCGGGGCCGACGTCGTCCGAGAGGCTGGACTGCTGGATCTGGCGTGTCTGCCAGTAGTAAAGGCCCGCCACCACGAGGAGGACGCCGCCGGCGGCGACGTCCCTGATCGCGGACCGCATGGCGGGCGTCATCACTTGATCACACCGTTTTCCTTGAAGAACGCCTCCGACTCATCGGCGAACTTCGCGATGAAGGCGGCATAGTCCTTCTGCGGGATGAAGTCGGGGATCAGGGCCTCGCCGCTGACGACCTTGAGGTATTCGGGGTCGGCCAGCAGCTGCTGCGCCGCCTTCTCCCAGATCGCGATGACGTCCGGAGGGAGACCCTGCGGGCCGGCGAGCCCGCGGTACTTGCGCAGGACCACGTTGTAGCCGAGCTCCTTGACCGTCGGCACGTCCGGCAGCGCCGCGACGCGCTTGTCGGTGAAGGTGGCGAGGATGCGGACCTTGCCGGCCTCGATCTGCGGGCGGAGCTCGACGTACTCGCCGACGCCGATGTCGAGCGTGCCGTTGAGGACGTTGAGCAGGAGCTCGCCGCCGCCGTCGTGCGACACGACCGCGGCCTGCACGTTGGCGTTCTTCTTGAGGAGCTCGGCGGCCTGCCGCTCCATCGAGGACGGCGTCGAGGCGCCCCAGCGCCCGCGCTTCTCCTTCGCGCTCTTGATCACGTCGTCGAGCGTCTTGAAGGGGCCGTCTGCGCGCGTGTACAGCAGGGTCGGGTCGGTGAAGAAGTTCACCAGGGGCTGCAGGTCCTTGTAGGTATTCTGCGGCTTGCTGAGCAGCGAGGTGAACACGAACGTCGGGGTCGTCGCGTAGAAGACGCTGCCGTCCGGCTTCGAGGTCGCCAGCTTGGTCATGGCGCGTGCGCCGCTGCCGCCACTGACGTTCTCCACGACGAACGTGGCGTTGATGTACTTCGGCAGTTGCTTCGCCAGCTCCCGCAGGAAGATGTCGCTGCCCGCGCCCGGGCTCGAATGGGTCACGAGCGTGACCACCTTGTGCGGGTAGGCGGCGGGCTCGGCCGCCGCGCCGCCGACCAGGAACGCCGAGGCGGCCGCCCCGACGATGGCTCCCAACAGGCTCCTCATGATCGTTACTCCCTTTCCGGCGGCGTCGACGCCGCTCCATTCTGCGCAGTGACGAGACGCCCTCAGGCCGGTTCGGCGTAGGCCTCCTCCCTGAGGACGGCGAGAAGACGGTTCTTGGCGTTGGAGACGTGCCGCATGTGGGCCTCGTGGGCCCACGCGCCATCGCGTGCGCGGATGGACTCGACCATCTCGCGATGTTCCCGGTTCGACACGGTGAGCCCGCCGCCCTGCACCAGGCTCCTCGCGCGGAACAGCGTGAGGCGCTTGACGAACGACTTGTACTCGCGCGCCAGGGTCGCGTTGCCGCAGGCATCCAGGATGAAGGTGTGGAAGGCGAGGTTGAGCGGATAGTAGCTGTCGAAGTCGCGTTCGCCCGCCGCGCGCTCCATGCGCTCGATGAAGTCGTCCAGGCGGGCGATGACCTCCGGGCCGGCCCGCTCCGCCAGCAGGCGACCGGCGAGGCCGAAGAGCGCCGCGCGGATCTCGTAGACCTCGCGGACTTCCTGCACGGTCACCGAACGGACGAAGTTGCCGCGATTGGGGATCGATTCCACCAGTCCCGCGCCCTCGAGGGCGCGAAGAGCCTCCCGGATCGGTCCCCGGCTCGTCCCGAACTGGGTCGCCAGCTGGTTCTCGTTGATGCGGCCGCCCGCCGGGATCTCGCCCGACAGAATGCGTCTCTCGATCTCGCGCTCGAGCACGCTCGCCAGCGAGCGGGTGCGCAGGACCTCGATGTCAGCCGTCTCAGCCATGACCGGCAGTGTGAAGCCGGACGTTGTCGATCGTCAACAATTATTGCGCCAAAGCTGTCTCCTGCGCTCTGAATGGGCCATCAAGGGCTCAAGCGAGGACCAAAGTGTTGACAATTTGCGTCTGCGTCGGTCATCTCCTCGTTCAAAGCCTTGCTCCCGGGGAGTTGCCATGAACCAGGCCGCCGTCACCCAGACCCTTGCACGCTTCGTCGTGGAATCGCGCCCGGACGACGTGCCCGCTGCGGTCTACACGGAGGCGACGCGCTCGTTCCTGAACTGGATCGGCTGTGCGGTCGGCGGGTCGCTCCATCCTGCGCTGGACCGGGCGACGGCGGCGCTGCTGCCCTTCGCCGGGCCCGCCCAGGCGACCGTTCTCGGGCGCGGCACGCGCACCGACGTCCTGCACGCGGCCCTCCTCAACGGCATCTCGTCGCATGTCTTCGACTTCGACGACACCCACCTGAAGACCATCATCCACCCGGCGGGGCCGGTGGCCTCGGGCCTTCTGGCGTTGGCCGAGACCCGGCCGCTGACCGGCCGAGACCTCCTCCACGCCTTCATCCTCGGCGTCGAGGTCGAGTGCCGCATCGGAAATGCCGTCTATCCCGACCATTACGATCGTGGCTGGCATATCACCGGCACGGCCGGCGTGTTCGGCGCCGCGGCGGCGGCGGGGAAGGTCCTCGGCCTCACCCCCCAGCAGATGACGTGGGCGCTCGGCATCGCGGCGACGCAGTCATCCGGCCTGCGCGAAATGTTCGGGACCATGTGCAAGCCCTTCCACCCGGGACGTGCCGCGCAGAACGGGACCTTCGCCGCCTTCCTCGCGGCCCAGGACTTCACCAGTTCCGATCGGGGCATCGAGGCGCCGCGCGGCTTCGCCCACGTCGCGTCGACGAAGTTCGATCCGAACGAGATCGTCGGCGGGCTCGGTGACACGTGGGAGATCGCCCTCAACACCTACAAGCCTTTCGCCTGCGGCATCGTCATCCACCCCGCCATCGACGGCTGCGTCCAGTTGCGCAACCGCCTGGGCCTCACGGCCGACAAGGTGCAGTCCATCGCGCTGAAGGTGCACCCGCTGGTGCTCGAACTGACCGGCAAGACCGCGCCGCGCACGGGACTCGAGGGCAAGTTCTCCGTTTATCATTCCTGTGCCGCCGCCATCGTCCACGGCCGCTGCGGCGAGCACGAGTACGCCGACGAGGTCGTGACGGATCCGGTGATCGTGGGTTTGCGGCAGAAGGTGACGGCAGTCGCCTCGCCGGGGATCCACGAGGACCAGGCCGACGTGACGCTGACGACGACGGACGGGCAGGTCCATCACCTCTTCGTCGAGCATGCGATCGGCAGCCTGCACCGCCCGCTGACCGACGCCGAACTCGACGCCAAGGTCACCGACCTGTCGGCACCCGTCATCGGGACGGACGGCGCCGCCGCCCTCATCGGGCGGTCGCGCGGCCTCGGCTCTGCGCCCGACGTTTCGGCCCTGATCGCCGTTGCCGCCGGCGCCCGTCGATAACCGCGGGATCGAGAACGCTCAGACCGAGCGGGTCAGGCCGCCGTCGACGCGGATGCTCTGTCCCGTGATGTAGCCGGCGCCGGGCGAGACGAGGAAGGCGATCGTCGCCGCCACCTCGTCGGCCGAGCCGTACCGGCCCATCGGCACGGACTGTCGCCGCTCCTCGGTGCCGGGCAGGCTGTCGATCCAGCCCGGCAGCACGTTGTTCATGCGCACGTTGTCCGCCGCGAAGGTGTCGGCGAAAATCTTGGTGTAGGCCGCGAGGCTGGCCCGGAAGGCCGCCGACGTCGGGAACATGGCGCTCGGCTCCGCCACCCAGGCGGTCGAGATGTTGACGATGGCGCCGCCCTTCTGCGCCTTCATGATCGGCGCGACGAGGCGCACCGCGCGCACCACGTTCAGGAAGTAGATCTCCATCCCCGTGTGCCACTGCTCGTCGGTGATCTCCAGGATGGGTGCGCGCGGCCCGTGGCCCGCGCTGTTGACCAGCGCGTCGATGCGACCCCAGCGCTCCATGGCGCCGTCGACGAGCCGCCCGAGGTCGTCGTTCGACCGGTTCGAGCCCGTGACCCCGAAGCCGCCGAGTTCCGCTGCCAGGGCCTCGCCCTTGCCGGACGACGAGAGGATCGCCACGCGGAAGCCGTCCGCCGCCAGACGCCGCGCCGCCGCCGCGCCCATGCCGCTTCCACCGGCCGTCACGATCGCCACCTTCTCGCCCATCGCGGGTCCTCCCCATTCTCGATGCTGATGCATCAATGCCATGGCGCGGACGAAGACGCGACTGCGAAGACGTCCTGCGTCGCTGGGCTGCTTGTCCGCCCGTGGCCGGGCTCTTCCCGGCCGGGCGGAACGATCAGTCGGCCCCGACGAACCGCGCCAGCTTTCCGAGCGTCTGCATGCCGAGGGCCTCCGCTCCGAAGCCGCGCGCCTGCCGGCATTCCTCGACGGAGGCGAAGACCATCGCGAGCGTGACGCGCGTTCCCCCGGCCGTCTCCTCGAAGGACGCCCACGCATCGGCGTGCTTCGGTCCGTTTTCGCCCCAGAGCAGCGTGTAGCTCATCCGCTCCCGCTCCCGGACCTCCCGGTAGCGATGGTGGTTGGGGTAGACCGTGCCGTCGGCGGCGATCATGTTGAAGACCCACTCGCCGCCGTCGCGCAAGTCGATCCGCTTCGTCCGGCAGGAGAAGCCGTCCGGTCCCCACCATTGGGGAAGCGTCTCCGGGTTCAGCCAGGCATTCCAGACTGCTGTGCGTGGCGCACCGATCATCCGTTGCAGCACCATGGTGCGGGCTGCGACATCCGCGAGGTGGTTCATGCCCTGTCCGAACCCCTGCCGGTACCCGTCCTCCATCTGTTCCGCCGCCGCAGACAGCTGGACCGTCACCAGGATCCGGCTGCCGTCATCCGCGCCTGTGAACTCCGCCGTGACGAGCGCGCTCGCGAGAGGGGCTCCCTCGGACGAGACGGTCTCGTAATTCACGGTTCTGACCTCCGGCTGGATCTCCAGCCAGCCGATCTCGCAGCGGATGTCGGATTTTCCGGCAACCCGGCACAGGGACACCTCGTGGCCGCCCGGCCGGGTATCCGCCTCGAGGAAGACCACCTCCACGTCCGGCACCGGCGCCGCCCAGAGGGCCCGGGCCGCCGGAGCCGTCCAGACCTGCCACAGGACGGGAACGGACGCGGTCACGGTCCGCTCGAAGGTCAGGCTTGCGAAACGGCTGCTCATCGCGCACCTCCCGTGCCTCGCCGAGGTGGCGTGGCCGATGCGCAAGTTCCGACGAAGCGATCCGGTTCCGCAACCTTCGGCCCTCGCCGCGATCGTTCGGCCGGGCGAGGGCCGCCAGGATCTCAGCGATGCCGATTGGCTGGGACAAAGCCGCTGCGCTTCGCCTGGCGTGCGTCGCGCACCCACACCACCCGGTCCGGCTGCAGGCCACCTCCCCTGATGGCCGGCACGGCCATGTGGCGTGCCCGGTGCAGGAGACGGGTGTCGGCAATGCCGCAGTTGGGGTGCTGGCCGCCGTTGTCGGCGACCACCTTGTCCCACGCGGCCCGGCGGGAGGCGGCGATGGCCGGGTCCTTCAGCGGCGTGCAGTCCAGCGTGTTCGCGTCTAGGTCGACGACGATCTCATCGCCCTCCTCGATCAGCGCGATCGGACCGCCAAGGGCGGCCTCGGGGCCGACATGGCCGATGACGAGCCCGACCGACCCGCCCGAAAAGCGCGCGTCTGTCATCAGGGCGATGACGATGCCGCGCTCGCGGCAGAGGCTGGTGATGCGCGAGGTGGGATCGAGCATCTCCGGCATGCCCGGAGCGCCGCTGGGGCCCTCGTAACGGACCACCACCATGTCGCGGTCCTGGAAGCTGCCGGGATCCTCGTCGAGCTTGCGCAGCAGATCGCGCTCGCCTTCGAACACGCGGGCCCGACCGCGGAACACGTTGTTCTCGAGCCCGCCCTCGACCCCGGCGAGCTTCAGGATGGCCGAGTAGTCGGGGGACAGGTTCCCGCGCAGCAGGCGCAGGCCGCCCGTGGGCTTGTAGGGCTTCGCGACCGGGAAGATCACGTCGCCGTCAGGACGCGGCGGATTGAGGCGCTCCACCTGCTGGGCGAGCGTCTCGCCCGTGCAGGTCAGGACGTTGCCGTTGAGGAGCCCCGCGTCGAGCAGTTCGCGGACGATGACCTGCACGCCGCCGACGCGGTCGATGTCGATCATCGAATGGGCGCCGTAGGGCCGCGCGTTGGTGAGCACCGGCACGACGTTGCGCGAGAGGTGATTGAACTCCTCCTGCGTCATCACGTCCTTCCAGAAGTCGCCAAACCCTGCAGCGCGGGCAATCTCCGGGACGTGGAGGACCACGTTGGTCGAGCCGCCGATCGCCATCGCGACGATCACG
Source organism: Alsobacter sp. R-9 (assembly GCF_054612375.1). Classification (NCBI taxonomy): domain Bacteria; kingdom Pseudomonadati; phylum Pseudomonadota; class Alphaproteobacteria; order Hyphomicrobiales; family Alsobacteraceae; genus Alsobacter; species Alsobacter sp. R-9. Next base: position 138,406 of record NZ_JBTSWJ010000012.1, read on the forward strand.
GCGTTGCGCAGCGAATCCTCGACCACGATATCGCGGGGCCTGAGGCCGGACTTCATCATGCTGGCGAGGTGGCCGACGAGCTGCTTGGGGAAGGTCGTCGTGCGGCGGGGATCGTCGGAGGCGGGCGCGACCATCTCCAGCGGCTGCATGCCGAGCACGCCGATGAAGGTCTGCATCGTGTTGTAGGTGAACATGCCACCGCAGCTGCCATAGCCAGGGCAGGCGTGGCACGCGATCCGCTCTCGGTGGTCGGCGTCGTGGTGCCCAGCGGCCTGGAAGGCGCTGACGATGTCCAGCAGTTCGCCCGTCGCCGGGTCCTTGCCGGGCCGGATCGGCCCGTCGGACATGATGATGCCCGGCTGGTTGTGCTCGAGCAGCGAGGCAAGGACGCCGACCGGGGGCTTGTCACAGGCCACCACGGCGATGACGCCGGCAAGTCCCGTCGCCTCGAGGTGCTCGCACATCGAGTCGTGCGTCACCTCGCGGCCGATCAGCGAATAGCGCATCTCCGGCGTGCCGTTGCGCATGCCGTCGGACGTGGCGATCGTGTACTCGGGCTGGACAAGGCGCAGGCGCAGCTTGCCGGGTTCGCTGCCGATGCTCGCCTTGAGCTCGGCATGGATCGCGTCGACCTTCTCCATCACCCCGATGTAGCACTGGCTGTCGCCCTTGGTGCCCACGACGCCCACGGAGGGCTCGTGGATCAGGCCGGGGTCCGTCCCGAGTTCCCGGGCGATCCCGAGCGTCTGGGTCGACCGGCCGGGGTGGCGGTCAATGAGTACGATGCGGTTGTCGCCCATCATATGCCTCGTCAACGATGTGGAACCGGCCGACGTCGCGGTCGGGCCAGTCGTCGGCAGATCGCTCTTTTTCCGCAGCGGCGCAAGCCCTTCGTGGCCCGGGAGCCCGCCGCGGAGCGCTCGCGGCAGGTCAAGGGCCCTTCCCGGGGGTCGTCTGTGCCGTCGGAGGGGGGCGGCTGAACCCGTTAAAGGCAACGGCGGCCCTGCCTTGGGCCGCCGTTCCATCTTCGGTTCCTTTTCCGCTCCTGTCGGCGCCCCGAGCGGCTGCCGACGCCCGGGCGTCAGAGTTGCACGCCCTTCGTCAGGGCGCCGTCGATCACGAGGTTCGTCCCGGTCGTGAAGGAGGACGCCGGGCTTGCCAGGAAGACGACGCCGCGCGCGATCTCCTCGGGCGTCGCCATGCGGCCGGTCGGGTTGAGCGACAGGGCCTGCTTGAAGAGGTCGGGGATGTTCCGCTCGATGTACTGCCAGATTCCGCCATCGAAATAGGTGTTGCCCGGCGAAACCGCGTTCACGCGGATCATCTTCGGCGCGAGCTCGAAGGCGAGCCGCTGCGAGTAGTGCACGAGCGCCGCCTTGAACGCGCCATAGGCCGGTCCCGTAAAGTCGACCTCCCGGCCCGAGACGCTCGAGATGATGACGATGGCGGGCGCCTTCGACTTCTCGAGGTAGGGCAGGGCGGCGTTCACGGCGCGCACGGTGTGCAGCATGTCGACCTCGAAGCCCTTCCTCCAGGCCTCCTCGTTGTTCTCGACCGCCAGGGCCGAGACGTTGGCGACGAGGATGTCGAGGCCGCCCAGCGCCTCGGCGCTGGCCGCGACCCAGCCTTCGAGCGCGGCCTTGTCGGCCACGTCGACGGCCTGTCCGAAGCCCTTCACGCCCTTGGCCGTCACGCCCGCGACGGTCTCCGTGACCTCGCCGGCATTGCGCGCGCAGACCGACACGTTCGCGCCTTCGTCCGCGAAGATGTCGGCGCAGCGCCGCCCGATGCCCTTGCTGCCGCCCGTGACGAGCGCGTTCAGTCCCTTCAGTCCGAGATCCATCGTGGCCTCTCTCTCAGCGGATGTAGGATTTCAGCATCGACGCCCCCAGCGTGTACTTGGGGTCGACCATGTTGCCGACGCGGACGCGGCCGGCCTGAGTGCACAGGAAATAGGCCTCGGATTCGTCGAAGCCGTAGTCGGAGACCAGCCACCGGATCAGGTCGCGGTAGGCCATGCGGGCGGCGTCCTCCATGGGACGTGCGCTGCCGACGCTCATGATGAAGTCCTCGGTCTCCAGCCGGACACCGGGGATGCTCCACCCCTTGATCAGGTCGACCTGCACCGTCAGCACTGCGGGAATTTCCACCGCGACGCCGCAGAGTTCACCGTCGCCCTGGCGTCCGTGGCAGTCGCCCATATAGAGGAAGGCGTCCTTGTGCTGCACGGGGAAGTAGACGATGGCGCCCGGCGCTACGTCCGGCAGGTCCATGTTGCCGCCCCAGTAGTCCGGCTGCAGCGACGACACCGCCTCGATCTCCGGGCTGACGCCGAGCGTGCCGACGAAGGGCTCATAGGGCAGGGTCACCCGGTCTGAGAACTTCACGCCGGCCGGCGTGACTTCCATCTTCTTGACCTTCTCGGCCAGGGGCGCGTTGAGCATCGCCGTCGTCGGCGTCGCGACGAGTCCGCCGAATTCGGGGATCAGCGCCGTGGTGCCGGCGGGCTGAGGCCCACGCGGCACGATCGAGATGATGCGGACGGCGAGGACGTCGCCCTTCTCCGCGCCCTCGACGGCAATGGGGCCGTTCTGCGGGTTGACGAAGGGCATGTTGAGCACCTTCGAGGGCAGGTCGGCCTCGGTCTTGATCGCGCCGCCGAAGGCATCCTTCGTGTGCGCGGCGACGATGTCGCCCGGCCTGATGCGGATCACGGGCTCCGCATACGGCCCGTAGACATAGCGGTACTCGCCCTGCACGGCTTCGGTGATCTCGTGCGTGCGCCCCTGCGTCCCGCGGGCCACGCCTCTCCTGCCCATGTAGGACGTCTCGAGCCAACTCATGCGTCGTCTCCCTCTTTCTTGCGATCCCTTATCTTGGGCGCGGCCGGCCCATGATCCAGACCCGGACGGGCGTTTCCGCCGCGTGGGGCAGGTCGACTGGGGCCAATGCGCGAGATGGCCGGACGCCCATGCGCAGCGGCGCACAGGTTTTTCAAGGCGCGGTCGGCGTCGCCTCCCGCCGGTAGTCCTCGCCGCGCTTCAGCAGGCCCAGATACACGGCGAGAATGATGGCCGTGACGAGGACATGGGCGATGACCATCACCTTCGCGCCCGCCGGAAGGCCATTGGCTGACGCAATTAGCAAGGCGACGCCGGGATTGCGCAGCGCGCAGATCGTTCCCGCCGACATCCGACGCGACGGCGACGGGCCGCAGGCTGCGTAAGCGAGGACGAGAGCCACGATCGTCAGGCTTGCCGATGCGACGAAGGCTGCCGGCGGCAGTCCGGCGAGCGGTCGCCACAATACGAAGAGAATGAGCGCGCCCACCGTCGCCATCAGCACGCCGCTTGCGATCAGCATCGGTCGCACGAGCTGGCGGGCCCGCGCCGGCGCGAGATGGCGCAACGCGATGCCGCACGAGAGCGGCAGCACCTGCGCGAGGAAGACCTGCTTTGCGAGGACGGCGACGGAAAGGCCCGCCTCGCGGCCGTAGACGGCCTGCAGGATGGCGATCCAGAGCGGCACCGCGCCGATGGCGAGGACTGCTACTGCAACTTGCAGGACGACGGCGAACTCCGCGTCGCCCCCCGATTGGTGCGACTTGCGAAGCGCCAGCGGTGCTCCGGGGCTGATGCCCATCAGGAGCAGGCCGACGAGAGGGCCGCTCTGCAGGCCGAGGACTTCGGCAAGGAGAATGGCCGTGATCGGCACCGCGACCAGTGCGACGAGCAGCGCTGCGACGACGGCGCGGGCGGGGAAGCCGCGGGCCAGGACCCGGGCAGGCTCGACACCGATTCCGGCAGCCGTCATCGCCAGGAACACGCAGGCCAGGGCGACGGCGCCCACGGTGTCCAGCGGCAGGACGTTCAGTGACTCCGTCATTGCGCCCACGGCTTCGCCCCCTCCGGACATGGTCCCACTGTCCGGGATACCGTTCCCACCGGCTCAGCTCAATGGCAGGGGCCGTCGAACGGGACAGGCAGGCAGGAGGCTCGACCGGGCCACGTGGACAGGGACGCAGTTCCCGGGGGCCCTCCAGCCGCCTCGGCCGCACGGCCTCCAGCGGGTCCGCGTGAGTGCGCGGTGCGGCCGGCCCTGTTCTCTCAGTCGAGGCTGATCGTCGGACGGGCCCGCAGCGTGTTGCTGACCGTGCATACGGTCTCGGCTTCATCGATCAGGGCCCGCTTCGTCGCCTCGTCGAGATCGCCGTCGATGGTAATGGCCAGATGGAGGTGCTCGACGCGGGAGGGCGGGTCGGGCGCCTTCGTTCCTCGCACGGATGCCTCGACGTGGCGAAGCCGTGCGGAAAGCCCGCGCTGGGCGGCCACGTTGCGGACGCTGAGCACGAGGCAGGTGGCGACCGACGCGTAGAGCAGGCCGAGCGGGTTGAACCCGGGCTCGGCGGGGCGGGTCACGACGTCGAGCCGCCCGCCGGTCGCCGAGACCACGACGGGCAGCCCGGTGCCCTCCAGCGTCGCCGTCGCTCCGGTCTCGCGCTGGATGATGCGGCCTGCGGCCATGGTCTTCGGTCCCTCAGTTGGCGAAGTAGGCGTCCGCCCAGTTGCTGCCGACGCCCTCTGCGCCGACGGCGAAGTTGCGAAGCTTCTTGTTCGCGATCACCACCTCCAGCGGCGAGATCATGTCGACCGAGGGAATGTCCCGGTAGATCAGCTGCTGGAACTCGTTGAACAGCGCCTTGCGCTTCGCCGGGTCGTTCTCGACGGCGGCAGCCTCGAGCAGCCGGTCGGCCTCGGCGCTCTCGTAGCGGGCCGAGTTGGAGAAGGGCAGGCCCGGCTTGAAGTTCTTCGACCAGTAGCCGCGCTGCACGCCGACCGTCGGGTCGAACACGTTGGAGAGCGACTCGATGATCAGGTCGAACTGCCGGTCCGCGTAGACCTGCTTCACATAGGCGGCGAACTCGCGCGGCTGGATGACCGCGTCGATGCCCACCCGCCGCAGCGACTGGCGGACGAACTCGGCCAGCCGCGCGTCGATGAACGGGTTGATGAGCAGGCGCAACTGTACGCGCGTTCCGTCCGCCTTCTTCGGCAGACCGGCTTCGTCGAGCAGCTTCTCGGCGCGCGCGGGGTCGAAGGCGCGCGGCTTGATCGTGGGGTCGTACCAGGGGCCGAGCGCGACGCTGACCGGCGAGGGCGACACCTTCGCCGCGCCGTAGAACACGGTGTCGACGATCCGGTTCAGGTCGAGCGCATGGGCGACGGCCTCGCGGACGCGCCTGTCCTTGAGGGTCTCCGTCTCCAGGTTGAAGAAGATCTGGTGTTGCGCGCCGGAGTAGGCGTAGTCCTGCCGCAGCACGGTGAAGCGCGGATCGGCCTCGAAGCGCGGCAGGTCCGCGAGCGGCACGGGGGCGCTGCTGCCCAGGTCGACGTCGCCAGCCTCGAAGGCCGCGGCTCGCGCCGCGGCGTCCGGCATGAAGCGGATGACGACCCGGTCGAGATAGGGCTTCGGCTTGTCCCAGTAGTTGGGGTTGCGTTCCAACACCGTGTGGCTGCCGCGCACCCACTCCTTGAGGATGAACGGTCCGGTGCCGATGAGCAGCGGCGGGCCGGGCGGGGTCGCCACGTCGACGCCCTCATAGAGGTGCTTCGGGACGATCGGGGACTCCGATGGCCCGAGGGCGACCATGAGGTAGGGGGCCGGCTTCGACAGCACGAGTTCCAGCGTCGTCGGGTCCGGCGTGTTGGCTTCCACGACATTGGCGAAGGTGCTGCGACCGCGGGGATGACCCTGCTTGAGCCGCAGGATGGAGAAGGCTGCGTCGGCCGACGTGAAGGGCTTACCGTCATGCCAGGTGACACCCTCGCGCAGCTTGAACGTGTACTGCAGGCCGTCCGGGGAGACGGTCCATGACGTCGCGAGCTGCGGGCGCGGCTTGAGGTCGAAGTCGTAGGTGACGAGCCCGTCGAAGATCTTGCCGGAGGTGAGCGGGGTCGACGTGTTGTTGATCGAGGACAGCGTCGGCGGCTCGTACTTCATCACGAAGCGCAGCGTGCCGCCTGGCTTCGGTGCCTCCGTCTGGGCTTGCGCCGCCGCGCCGGCGAGGGTCACGCCGAGGGCCGCGGAGGACAGGAGGAGGAAGGTGCGTCTCAGCATGGTGATCGCTCGCGATGGGGGGGTTCCCGATATCAGCACGCGGTCCGGCGGCGGGCAACGCGTGCTTGGCAAAAAACAAGCGCCTTCCCCGGCGGCGCGATCTCGGAAAAAGTCCCTCTCTCCTCACGCCGTGACGCGGAAGAATTGTTCTACCTCGCGTTCTCCGGAGAGAACCAGCCCGGAGAGCCGTGCCGCCGCCGTCGACCCGGCCAGCAGGAGGGGTGGAGCATCCTGCAGCCCCTTCACCGCTCGTGGCAGCATCCTGATGTCGTCCGACCTTCCCTCGGCGACGAACGCGTCGATCCGGCGCAGGCCGTTGGGGTGCCGGCACAGACTCGTGTGAAGCACCCGGTCGCGCGTCTCGTGCTCCACGACAGCCGAGAGCACGCCGGGCACGATGTCGCGGGGCAGCGGGAACCAGCGGAAGGTCGCGCGAAAAGCGTCGCCCTCGACCATGACGTCCCGGGCTGCCGTCCGCACAGGGCCGATGTCCCCGCCCTCCGCGGCGAGGGCTGCCCGCGCCGTCTCGGCGTCGGCGACCGCGACCACGAGGATCCGGATGCCGTCGCCGAGGGCGAGATAGGGCTCGAGATGATTGCCGCTGCCCGGATCCGGCGACGAGAGCTCGACATAGGCGTTCTGGAAGACGACATGGGCGCTCGACTGCCCGAGTGGCCGGGCACGGCCCGTGCCATCCTGCCCCATCAGCGCGACGGGATCGGACACGAGAAACCCTTCGCCCCGCCACCTCTCGACCTCGGCCGCGAGGTCCCGGACGACGACGCCGACGTGATCGATGGCGAGGCCCAGTGCGCTCGCCGGACCGGGCGCAGTCCCGCGTTGCAGTGCCATCAGTTCATCCGGATGCGGTTGCAGGGCTCGTCGAGGAGCGCGGCGGCGGTCGCGTCATCCTCGACCGGGAGGGTCCGGGTCTTCACCTCGGGGCGGGCGCCGGTCCAGTATCCCTTTCGCCACAGGATGTCCTGGGCCTGCATGAGCAGGATATGGGAGCGTGCCATCATGGCTCTGCCGTGTGCTGTCTGTGCGCCAGAGTGGGATATGGGGGGCGTGGAGTCACGCCCTGGCCGGGAGTTGAGCGGATGAACGACCTCACCATCGACCGCCGTCGCGCCGCGGAGCTCATGGAACAGGCGGGGATCGACGCGCTGGTGCTGTTCCAGCCCGAGCATGTCGCGTGGGCCCTCGACGTCAATCCGGGTCCGGCGGCGCTTTTCCGGCGAGCCGGCGCGGCGATGGCGGTCGTTCCCCGCGCGCCGTCGGCGGCGATGATCGGCGTCCTCCCGGACCTGTCGCGCGGCGCCGTGGCGAGGGGCTGCCAGGCGGCTGACGTGGCGTTCCATCGGATCTGGGTGGAGACGGCGAGCGTTCCGCTGCATGCCGACGGGACACCGCTCGCCAGCCTTCTCGGATCAGGGAAAGCGGATCCGCGTCCCGCGACCTTCGATCCGCGCCTCTCCCTGTCCCTGCTGGCGGAGCGGCTCGCCGCGTCGGGGCTCTCCGATGCGCGGCTCGGTCTCGACCTCGGCTTCGTGCCGGTGGCCGACATGCCGGCCATCCGCGAGGCGCTCCCGCGTGCGGAGCTGATCGACGGGACGGGGACGATCCGCCGCCTGCGCATGGTGAAGACGCCGCGCGAGATCCACCGCCTCCGCACGGCCGCGTCGCTGACCGAGGCGGGCTTCCGCCGAGCGCTGGAGGGCGTCCGGCCCGGTGCCGCGCCGCGCGAGCTTGGAGACCTCTACGGCCACGGCGTGCGCGAGGCCGCCCGGGCGGCCGGAGCCGCCACGACAGGTCTCTGGGACTACATCTCGGTCGGACCCGATCCATGGGGCGCCGGCCGGCCGGCCGAACAGGGCGACGTGATCAAGTTCGACCTCGGGGTCCTCGTGTCCGGATATTCGTCGGATTTCGCGCGCACCGTCTGCGTGGGTCGTTCCTCGCGCGCGGCATGCGAACTCCATGCGGCCCTTCGGGACGGACTGGAGGCCGGCCTCAGCCGTCTCGCACCGGGCGTCCCGCTGGCCGACGTCTACCTCACCATGCTGGACACGATCCGCCGCCATGGCGTCGCGGGCTATGCGCGCGGCCATTTCGGCCATGGGCTCGGGAACGACCCCTTCAGCGAGCAGTGGCCCTTCATCGCCGCCGACAGCGATGTCGCGGCAGAGGCGGGCATGGTGCTGGCCGTGGAGGCACCGCACTATGTGGACGGGCTCGGCGGGTTCATCATCGAGGACCAGGTGCTGGTCACGGCAACGGGCGTCGAGCGGATGACGCTCAGCCCGTACGACCTGCTCGCGTTGTAGCCGCCGCGACCGATCCCTCCGCTATCTCTCCGGACCGGTGGCAGGCGACGCGGTGGTCGTCCGTGAACGCCTGCAGTTCCGGCGCCTCGCTGCGGCATCGGTCGATCGCCAGCGGGCATCGCGGGTGGAAGCGGCATCCACGCGGCTGGTCGAGCGGGCTGGGCAGATCGCCGGCGACGGGCGCGGCGTGGCGCCGACGCGCGGGGTCCGGAACCGCCTCGATCAGGGCACTCGTGTAGGGGTGCAGCGGTCGGGAGAACAGCGTCGCGACCGGCGCGCTCTCGACGATGCGGCCGAGATACATGACGAGGACCCGGTCGGTGAAGTAGCGCACCACCGCGAGATCGTGGGAGACGAAGAGGTACGACAGGCCGAACTCCACCTTGAGGCGGGCCATCAGGTTGAGGATCTGGGCCTGCACGGACAGGTCGAGCGCCGACACCGGCTCGTCGCAGAGGATCAACTCCGGCCGCAGGATCAGGGCCCGCGCGATGCCGATGCGCTGGCGCTGCCCGCCGGAAAACTCGTGCGGGAACCGCCCCGCCGCCTCGGGCGGCAGGCCGACGAGCGACAGCATGCGCGCCACTTCGTCCCGCCGCTCCCGGGCGCTGCCGCGACCGTGCACGACAAGCGGCGCCTCGAGGATCGCCCCGACCCGGTGCCTCGGGTTGAGCGAGCCGAACGGGTCCTGGAAGATCATCTGCATCCGCCGGCGGAACGGCACCATTCGGCTGTCGGGGAGGCCGGCGATCTCCTGCTCGTCGACGAGCACGGACCCCGACGTGACCGGCGCCAGGCCCAGGATGGCCTTGGCGAGCGTCGACTTACCGCAGCCGGACTCGCCCACCAGCCCGACGGTCTCGCCGCGCCCGACGTCGAGATCGACGCCGTCGACGGCGCGCAGCAGTCCGCCTGGCGTGGCGTAGTGGGTCCTGAGGTCGCGGACGGCCAGGAGCGTCACCGGAGCACCTCCGCTCCGGCAAGCACGACGGGACACGCGACCTTTCCGCCATCGGGCAGGTCAACGAGGGGCGGGACCGCCTGGCGGCAGGATGGCAGCGCCCGGTCGCACCGCGGCGCGAAGGCACACCCCTGTCGTGGCGCGCCGGCGATGCTGCCGGGGATTTCTGCCAGCGGGGCCGAGCGATAGCCGCCCGCTCCGCCCAGGCGCGGCGAGGCAGCCGCGAGGCCGGCGGTGTAGGGGTGCCTGGGCCGGACGAAGATATCGGTCGCAGGACCTGCCTCGACCTGGCGGCCGGCATAGAGCACGGCGACGCGATCGGCCCACTGTGCCACGAGCCCGAGGTCGTGGGTGATCAGCAGGACGGCCATCGTCAGTTCGCGCCGCAGCCGGTCGATGAGGTCGAGAACCTGCGCCTGGATCGTGACGTCGAGGGCCGTCGTCGGCTCGTCGGCGATCAGGAGGTCGGGACCGCACGCCACCGCCATGGCGATCATGACGCGCTGGCGCAGGCCGCCGGAGAGGCGATGCGGAAACTCGTCCAGCCGGCGTTGCGGATCCGGCACCCTCACGAGGTCCAGCAGTTCTGCAGCCCTGCGTCGTGCTGCCGCCCGGCTCAATCCCTGGTGCAGGCGCAGCCCCTCGGCGATCTGGTCGCCGACGGTCATCACCGGGTTCAGAGACGTCATCGGTTCCTGGAACACCATGGCGACCCGACGACCCCGGATGCGACGCAGCGCGGGTTCCGGCAGCGAGGCGAGATCGTCGCCCGCGAGCTTCACGGATCCGGCGGCGATCCTGGCGCCGCGCGGCAGCAACTGCATGACGGCGAGGGCCGTGAGCGACTTTCCCGAGCCCGACTCACCGACGATGGCGAGTGTCTCACCCGGCATCACGTGGAACGACAGGCCGACGACCCTCGCTACCGGACCGAACGCGACAGTGAGGCCGTCGACCTCGAGGAGGGGCACCGTGCCGCTCATGCCTCCGGCTCCCGGGAGGCGAGGCGGGGATTGAACGCGTCGTTCAGCGCGTCGCCGAGCGTGTTGAGGGCCAGCACCGTGGCGACGATGGCGAGCCCGGGCACGGCGCTGAGATACCAGGCTGTCCGCAGCAGTTCGCGACCCGCGCCGATCATGCTGCCCCAGCTGACGACGTTGGGGTCGCTCAGGCCGAGGAAGGAGAGAGCAGACTCCATCAGGATCGCCGTGGCGACCAGCACCGACGAGCTGACGATGAGCGGTGGGAGCGCGTTGGGCAGGATCTCCTGCAGGATGATCCGGCCGTGCCCGTAGCCGAGGCTGCGGGCCGCCATGACGAAGTCCTTTCCCCTCAGGCTGCGGAACTCGGCCCGCACCAGCCGCGCCGTCGTCGGCCACGTCACGATGCCGATGGCGCCAACGACCGTGGCGAGCGAGGGCTGCGCGACCGCGACCAGCACGACGAGCAGCAGGAAGCTCGGCGGCGTCTGGAAGATCTCGATGATCTTGACCAGCACGAGGTCCACCCGGCCGCCGAAGTAGCCGGCCATGGCGCCGACGACGAGACCGATGGCGACACCGAGCACCATCGCCGCAACGCCGACGAGGAGCGAGACCCGCGCGCCCCATATCACGCCGGCGGCGACGTCGCGTCCCAGGCTGTCCGTGCCGAGAGGATAGGCCGGGTTCTGGAAGGGCCACAGCAGCGGGCGCGCCACCATGGCCAGCGGATCCTCCGGATAGAGCCATGGCGCGGCGACGGCCAGCGCGATGGCGACGGCGAGGAAGGCGAGGGAGGCGATACCTGCGGGATTGGCGAGAAGGGTTCGCCAGCCCGACCGCGTCGGGCGAAACACCGTGGGCACCGTGGTGTCGGTCATGCCGCATCCCCGATCCGGGGGTCGAGCCAAGCCTGCAGCAGATCGACGAGCATGTTCACGACGATCACCATGATCGAGGAGAGCAGCAGCACGCCGAGCAGCACGTTGAAGTCACGGCGCTGGACCGCCTCGAACGCGAGCCGGCCGAGGCCGGGCCAGGTGAAGACGGTCTCCACGACGACCGCGCCGCCGAGGATGCCGCCGATGTGGATGCCGGCCATCGTGGTCACGGGGATCAGCGCATTGCGCAGCACGTGGCGCACGGCCACGGCCGTCCCCGACAGTCCCTTGGCACGGGCGGTGCGGACGAAGTCCAGCTCGGAGACCTCCAGAACCGCCGCGCGGGTCAGACGCGCGTAGATCGCGACGTAGAAGAGACCGAGGGTCACGGCTGGCAGCACGAGGTGCCGGGCCCTGTCGATAACGAGATCGAGGCCGGTCATCCCCGACGCGATGGTTTCGCGTCCGCCGCTCGGCAGCCAGCCGAGCTTCACGGAAAACAGCACGATGAGCATCAGGCCGACCCAGAAGCCGGGCAGGGAGTAGAGCAGAAGCGCGACCAGCGACAGGACGCGGTCCGGCCAGCGGTTGGCCCGCAGCGCCATCACGCAGCCCGAAGCGATCCCGGCCACGAAGGCGAAGACCAGCGCCACGGCCATCAGGAGCAGCGTCGGCGGAAGCCGCTGCCAGATCAGGTCCGCGACCGGCATGTTGTAGCGGGGAGAGAAGCCCAGGCTGCCCTGCGCGAGGCCGGCGAGGTAGGCCTGCAGCTGGGCCAGGACCGGCAGATCGAGGCCGAAACGCGCCCGCAGCTGGCGCATCAGCTCCTCCGTGGCGGCGCCCGACTCCGCGGCGAGCACGTCCGCGGCGTCGCCCGGCGCCAGCTTCAGCAGGAAGAAGTTGAGCACCACGATCGCCAGGATGGTCGGGATCGCGGCCAGGAGGTTGCGTCGGACGCTGCGCAGGAGGCGCGCCTGTGAGGTCATGAAGGATGTCGTCGAACCACGGTCTCTGCGGAGCGGCAGTCTGCCGTGCCCGCTTCCGAACGCCAAGCCGGATCCGCGGACGCAGCGCGATCGGGCCTGCGGGGAGAAGAATGCCCTCTGAAGGTGCCGCGCTGGAGACGATCCGTTCTTTCGTGGCGTGTCGGCGCCGTGGAGACGTGGATCGAGCGGCCGCGCGAACCCGGGAAAAGGTGCTGATTCCGCTCTCAGGTCCGTGACCGCAGGGCCGCATCGACGGCGGTCCGGATATCGCGTGCCGCTGCACGAGGATCCGGACTCCCGGCGATGGCGGCGACCACGGCGAGGCCGTCCGCGCCGGCCCGGATGCACGGCTCCGCCGCGTCGGCCGTCATGCCGCCGATGGCGACGACGGGTCGCCGGGACAGTTGCACGCATCGCGCGAGGCCGGGGATGCCCATGGGCTCCGCCGCGTCCGGCTTGACGCCGCGGGAGACGACGGGACCCACGCCAAGGTGGTCGACGATGTCCCATGGAACGGACGCCATCTCGTCCGGGTGCGTGATCGAGAGACCGATGACGGCGTGTTCGCCCAGGATGGCGCGCGCTGCCGCGGGAGGCAGGTCGTCCTGGCCCACATGCACGCCGGCCGCGCCTGCCGCGAGCGCGACGTCCGGCCGGTCGTTGACGATCAACGGCACGCCCGTGCCGGCGAGCGCGGCGACGAGAGCGCGAGCCTGTTCCAGCAGCCGTCCCGCCTTGGCGGCAGGGTCGCGCAGCTGCACCAGCGTCGCGCCGCCTTGAACCGCCGCAAGCACGACGTCGACGAGTTCGCGCCCGGCGGTCAGAGGGGCGTCGGTGACGAAGTAGACCCTCAGGTCGACGTTGCGGGACACCGGTCAGGCCTCCGTGGAGATCGCGTGGAGGGCATCCAGCAGATGCACGGCAAAGCTTCCGGGTCCCTGCGCGGCGGCCGCGGCGCGCGTCGCCGCCGCCTTCATCAGGGACAGCGCCGCGACGGCACCATCCCGGGGGCCGGCCACGGCAAGGCACGCGCCGACGAGCGCGGTCGTGGCGCAGCCGGTTCCGGTCACGTCCTGGCTCATCGGATGGCCGCCGGTGATGCCGCTCACATCGTCGCCGGACACCACGTAGTCCGTCGCGCCGGTGATGGCGACCACGGCGCCCGAGCGCGCCGACAGCGACCTTGCCGCGGCCAGCGCCTCCTCGCTTCCGGCCGCCGAGTCGACGCCCCTTGGCCGGGCGCCGGAGACCCCGGCGAGCGCGATGATCTCGCTGGCGTTGCCGCGCACCACGGCAGGGCCCCTGTCCAGCAGTCCGGCGGCGACCCGGTTGCGATAGCCGGTCGCGCCGACGCCGACGGGGTCGAGCACCCACGGCACGCCTGCCTTCGCTGCAGCCGTCGCCGCCCGCTCCATGCCGGCCACGAAGCCGGCATCCAGCGTCCCGATGTTCACCACCAGTGCGCGCGAGAAGGCGACGAACTCCTCGACCTCCTCCACCGCATGAACCATCGCCGGGGAGGCGCCTGCGGCGAGGAGGACGTTGGCGGTGAAGTTCATCACCACGAAGTTCGTGATGTTGTGCACGAGCGGCCGCTCCGCGCGCACGGCGCGCAGGACGCCAGCCGAAGCCTCGGGCGACGGTTGCAGTTCCGGCAAAGTCATTGGTTTCGCCTCCCTCCGCCGGAATGACCCGGATCAGGTTCGATGGGTTCGGCCCGCTGCCGTCTCAGCCCGAAGGCACCCCAGGACGTCGGGACGGTAGGGCCGGCGCGGCAGCTGCGCAAGCGGTTTGCACGGCAGGCTTCGGGTGCGCCGGCCACCCCGCGGGACCCGGGGCGACCGGGGCTCGGCAACGGATTCGTCAGAGATTCCCGTCATACGATCGTCGTAACCGACGCCCGAGGTGCAACCCGTGCTGACTTCAGCCCTGAATGCCAAGGTGGACTCCCCCGAGGGGGTGCAGGTCGCCCTTGAGGCGATCCGCAAACACCTCGGCATGGAGGTCGCGTACATCTCGGAGTTCAGGGGCGACGAGACGGTGTTCCGGATGGTCGACGCCCCCGGCCTCGAGCACATGATCAAGCCCGGCGACCGGATGCCGCTGGACTCGGTCTATTGCCGGCACATCCTCGCCGGGCGCCTGCCCGAGTTGATGGCGGACACGTCGGACTACGACCTCGCACAGAGCATCCCGATCACGAAGAGCGTTCCCATCGGCGCGCACATGAGCGTCCCGATCCGGGGCAAGGACGGCACGCCTCTCGGGATGTTCTGCTGCCTCAGCCCCCATGCCAACGGCACGCTCAATCCACGGGACCTGCAGATCATGCGGGTCTTCGCCGATCTCGCCGCGGCCGAACTCACCCGTCAGGATGAGACGGAGACCACGGCGGCGCGCAAGCGCGAGGAGATCGCGGGAGTGATCTCGGCGCGCGCCTTCTCGATGGCCTACCAGCCGATCTGGAGCTTCAGCCAGCGCCAGCCGTCCGGCTTCGAGGCGCTCTGCCGGTTCCGCCCGGAGCCCTACCGGTCGCCGGACAAGTGGTTCGGCGAGGCGTTCGGTGTCGGCCTCGGCGTCGACCTCGAGATCGCCGTGCTGCGGTCCGGACTCGAAATCCTCCCCATGCTGCCCGAGCCGATCTACGTCTCAGTCAATGCCTCTCCCGAGACCGTGCTGAGCGGTCGGCTGGCCGAAGCCCTTTCCGGCGTTCCGGCTCGCCGGGTGGTGATCGAGGTGACGGAGCATGCCCCCGTCGGCGACTATGGTCAGCTGCTCGCGGCCCTCGCACCGCTCCGCGCCGCCGGCTTCCGGCTGGCCATCGACGACGCGGGGGCCGGCTATTCGGGGCTCCAGCACATCGTCCAACTGCAGCCCGACATCATCAAGCTCGACATGAGCCTGACCCGCTCGGTGGACGTGGACCAGGCGCGCCGGGCACTCGCCGCCGCGCTGATCTATTTCGCGGCCGAGACCGGATGCACCATCGTTGCGGAAGGCATCGAGACCGAAAGCGAGATGGAAACCCTTCGCCTTCTCGGTGTCTGCAGCGGGCAGGGCTACTTCATCGGGCGCCCGACGGACGAGGCCGGGGTGCGGGCCCTGCTGGCCCCCGCTGTTCTGCGGAAGACGGCGTAGGCGACCCCGGCGCCGGAGTGGACGAGGCCTGCGCAATGGGCCGGACTTGACCCGCGGCCTCGGGCGGCGGGAGACTTCGACCTCCGATCCCTTCAAGGGGACATGCCGATGTCACTCAACCGCCTCGCCCTCGCCATCCTCGCGTCCTGCGCCCTCGCCGGGTGTCAGACGCCGGAACAATCCCTCATGAGCGCACAGGACATGTGCGCCGCCTCCGGCTACCGGCCCGGGACGAAGACATTCAACCGGTGCGTCCAGACCGCCTATCGCGACAACCGGATGGAGGCACAGGCCGCCAACAACGCGGTTCTGGCCGGGGCAACCGCGGGCCTCGTGGGCGGCGCGGTCGTGGCCGCCTCGACCTATCCCGGCGGCTACTACTACGGCCCGGGGCCATACTATGGCGGGCCCTACTACAGGCCCCGCTACTACGGCTATGGCTACGGCGGAGGCCCCTACTACGGAACGGGCGTCTGGTACGGCTGGTAGCCGGACGCAGGCTGGACCGGAAGCCACGGCGGCCCCCGGTCCAAACCGTCCTGCAGACGTCGCGCCGGATCAGCACCGGGTGGCGACGATCTCGAGATACGCGCTCGGCACCACGACCGTGCCGTCTCTGGCGGTGTTGAACTCTCCGATGAGCGCGAGGATGTCGTGCTCCAGCGCCTCGGCCTTCGCCGGATCGAGAGACGCGAAGGCCTTGTGGACCGGTCCGTAGACGGCGCGGAACAGGTCGACGAAATGGGCCGGCGACCGGTACCGGAAGGTGAAGAACCGCCGTGTCGATGCGACCTCGGCGTCCCGTCCGAAGAGCTCCGCGACGTAGGGTTCCGTCCCCCAGAGCGCCGGCGACTTGACCCCTGCCGGCGGCGGAACGTGGGTCCCGATCACCTTGAAGAGGCGGCCGATGAACCCGTCAGGCGTCCAGTTGGCGAGACCGATGCGTCCGCCGCTGCGGCAGACCCGGGCGAGTTCTCGTGCGGTGCGGGCGTGATCCGGCGTGAACATGATGCCGAACGTCGACAGCACGACATCGAAGCTGCCGTCCGGGAATGGCAGGGCCTCGGCGTCGGCCTCCTGGAAGTCGACCATGAGCCGCTCTGCCCTGGCGCGGTCCCTGCCGCGCTCCAGCAGCGCTCCGACGTAGTCGGTGGACACGACGTCGGCGAAGCGTCGTGCTGCCGCCAGCGTGGCGTTGCCATTGCCGGCGGCGACGTCGAGCACACGCTGGCCTGCGCGCAGGTCGACGGCCTCGCAGAGGGTTTCGCCGACGATCTGCAGGGTGGTTCCGATGATGGCGTAGTCGCCGGAGGCCCATGTCGACTTCTGCCGTGACTTGATGGCCTCGAAGTCGACGGTGGGCGGGATCTGCTGAGCAGCGGACATGGCGTCTTCCTTCCTGGTTCCGGGCCGCCAAAGTCTGCGGCCGGGGTGCGCGGGTCCGACGGTCACCGCGACTTGCGGTTCCGCGTCCTTGATCTAGTCTCGCCTGACTGGCGTTCGTCCTGGCGACGGACCTCGCCCCGACGGTTGTCCCGAGCGCGATCCGCAAGAGGGAGACTGGGGGCGAGGGATCGGAGCGGGCGTGGGAGCCGGCGTGGAAGCGGCCATGGAATCGGCGGGAGAGCGGCAAGGCGGGCTCGAACTGCGCTTGATCGGGCCCCTCGTGGTGTCGCGCGACGGCGTGGAACAGCGCCTTCCTCCCTCCCGGAAGGTTCGCGCCCTGCTCGGGTATCTGGCGCTGGCGCGGGGGCCTGTCCGCCGCGGTGAATTGTGCGAGATGCTATGGGAGGTTCCCAGCGACCCCCGCAGCGAACTCCGCTGGTGCCTCAGCAAGATCCGGGCGCTGGTGGACGAACCGCAGCGGCGGCGGCTCCACGCCCGCGACGACTCGGTCGCTCTCGACCTGTCGGACTGTTCCGTGGACGTGCGTTCCGTCCTTCCCTTGCCCACGCCGGCGGAGGAGCCGCTTGGCCTCGACGAGATCCGCCGACGCCTGTCCCTGTTCCGCGGCGAACTGCTCGAAGGCGTCGAGATCGACCACAGCCCCCTGTTCGATACCTGGATCGTGGCGCAGCGCCGGCGCCTCGGCAGCTGTCGGGCCTCGCTGCTGGAACTGCTCGCCGCGCGGTCCGGTGGCGAGGAGGCTCTCGAGGCGCTGGAGATGCTCGTCCGCCAGAACCCCTTCGACCTTCAGGTCCAGGAACGGCTCATGGTCGAGCTGGTTCGCCGCGGGCGCCTGCGCGAGGGCGAGCAGCATCTCGAGGCCGCGGTGAAGCTGTTCGAGTCGGATGCGGTGGATCCTGCGCCCCTCCGATCCGTATGGCGGAGGAGCAGGGTCCTGCACGCCGCCGGGGGCGTCCCGTCCGACCCGTTGCTGAAGGCGGAGCCCGGCGTCCCCCGGGCGATGGCCGCGGAGCCCATCGTGCCCTCGGCCACGCCGCGGCGTGCCTCCATCGCGATCATCCCGTTCGCGGGCGTCGGGCCGCCGTCCGGGAATGCCACGTGGCTGCCGGCGGCTCTGGCCCATGACGTCATCACGCGGCTGGCCAAGCTCCGGACCCTGTTCGTCATCGCCCAGGGCTCTGTCCTCGCCCTGCATGAACGGCAGTACGGCGCGCAGGACTCCGCCCGCATGCTGGGCGTGGACTACGTCGTCGGGGGCACGCTGCTGCAGAGCGGCGAGCGGCTCGTCGTCCAGGCGGAACTGCTGGAGACGCAGTCCACGCGGGTCGTCTGGGCAGAAACCTTCGACACGCGCCTCCAGGACGCCCTTGCCGTGCTCGAAGGCATCGGCAACCGGATCGTGTCGTCGGTGATTGCCGAGATCGAGGCTCTCGAGCGTCACCGTGCGGTGCTGAAGGCGCCGAGTTCGCTCGATGCCTGGGAGGCCTACCACCGCGGCCTCTGGCACATGTACCGCTTCACCCCCGACGACAACGGGCAGGCCCGCCACTTCTTCGCGCAGGCGGTGCGGCTCGATCCCACGTTCTCGCGTGCCTTTGCCGGCCTTTCATTCACCCACTGGCAGGATGCGTTCCAGGGCTGGGCCGCTGATCCACGCGCCGCCACGGAACTCGCGCAGACCCTCGCGGGGCAGAGCCTCGAGGTCGACGACCGCGATCCGGCGGCCCACTGGGCCATGGGGCGCGCGCTATGGCTGCGGGGCCGGCTGGACGAGTCCATCACCGAGCTCGAGCAGGCCGTCCATCTCAGCCCCAACTTCGCGCTGGCGCACTATAATCTCGCCTTCGTCCACTCCACGACCGGCGATCCGTCCGCGGCGATCGGGTTCTCGGACCAGTCGCGGGAGCTCAGTCCGTTCGACCCCATGCTGTTCGGCATGTTCGGTTCGCGCGCCATGGCGCTGGTCCGGCTCGGGCGGTTCGACGAGGCCGCGGACTGGGGCCTTCGGGCGGCGACGCGCCCCAACGCCGCGGCGCACATTCGCGGCATCGCCGCGTTCTCGCTTGCCCTGGCGGATCGTCTCGACGAGGCCCGCGCCCTGCTGGGCGCCATTCGCGCCGACGTCCCCGGCTACCGGTTTGCCGATTTCCAGCGTGCGTTCCGCTTCGAGGCGTCGGCGTCCGAGCTTTTCCGCAAGGGGGCGAGAAGGCTCGGCGTCGACTGAGCCGGCGCCATCCTTCAGGCCGTCGCGTCGTCGATCGCGGCGATCACTGCACGGGTGACGTCTGCTGTGCGCGCCGTGCCGCCGAGATCGGGCGTGTGCACCGACCGGTCCGCAGTCACCCGCTCGATCGCGCCCATCAGCCGGTGCGCGGCCTCGGGCTCGCCGAGATGTTCCAGCATCATCACGACGGACCAGAAGGTGCCCACCGGATTGGCGACTCCCTTCCCCATGATGTCGAAGGCCGAGCCATGGATGGGCTCGAACATCGAGGGGAAGGCGCGTTCCGGATTGAGGTTGGCTGTAGGAGCGATCCCGATCGACCCGGCCAGAGCGGCGGCGAGGTCCGAGAGGATGTCCGCATGGAGATTGGTGGCGACGATGGTGTCGAGGGATTCCGGCTTGTTGACCATGCGCACGGTCATCGCGTCGACCAGCATCTTGTCCCACGTCACGTCCGGATAGCCGCCGGCGACCTCCGCGGCGATCTCGTCCCACATCACCATGCCGTGGCGCTGGGCATTCGACTTGGTGACGACGGTCAGCAGCTTTCGCGGACGGGACCGGGCGAGGTCGAAGGCGAAGCGCATGATGCGCTCCACGCCGGCCCGGGTGAGCATCGACACGTCGGTTGCGGCCTCGATGGGCAGGCCGCGATGCACCCGCCCGCCGACGCCGGCGTACTCTCCCTCCGAGTTCTCGCGGACGATGACCCAGTCCAGTTCCCTGTCCCGCACGCCCCGCAGCGGCGAGACGATGCCCGGCAGCACCCGCGTCGGGCGGACATTGGCGTACTGGTCGAAGGACTGGCAGATCGCGAGACGCAGGCCCCACAGCGTCACGTGGTCGGGGATCTCGGGATGGCCGGCTGAGCCGAACAGGATGGCGTCGTGGTGCCGGATGCGGTCGAGGCCGTCCGCCGGCATCATCGCGCCGTGCCGCTTGAAGTGCTCCCCGCCCCAGTCGAAGGCGTCCACCTCGAAGGCGAAGGTGTTCGTCCTGCGCGCCAGGGCCGTCATCACCTCCAGCCCCGCCGACACCACCTCGCCGCCGATGCCGTCGCCGGGAATGGCGGCGATCCTGTAGGTTTTCATGGCTGGGAACTCCGGTCTGGGCCGTGCGCGGGATGATGCGGCTGGTGATTTACCGGCTGCCCCGCCCGCCTCGCAACCTCCACCTGCACGGCGACTTGGTCATCACGGTGCGGCGGGCTTCAGCGGATCGATGACGAAGCGCCCGTTCTCGATGACGGGCAGGCCGTCGAGCGAGAGGCTCGCGTTTCGCAGGCACAAGCCAAGGTGCGTCGCGGCGCTGTTCCTGCCGCCGAAGACCACGTCGTCGTTGCTGCCGATCTCGACCTGGATCGATCCGAGGAAGCCCTCGTTGTCCGCGCCGCCGCCCCCGGCGTCGGGGGTCTGCTGCAGCGGCTGGAGCCAGCGGGCCCGGTGATCGGTGCCCCAGGCCATGTGCCCGGCCATGAAGCAGCTCTCTGTTCCGCCCGCCTCGATCTCCGCGCGGATCAGCGCGGCGTCGAGGCCCCCCTCGAAGGCCACCGCCTTGCCCTGTCGGAACGTGATCGCCGTCGGACGCTCGATCATCCGCCCGAGTTGGAAGCAGCAGTCGCCGACGTCGAGGACGAGGACACCCTCCGTGGTGCCCTCGCGCTGCGCCGCCTGCACCATGCCGCCGCCCCAGAAGTCGAGGTGGCCGGGCTCGTCCGCCGCGCCGTAGTGGGCAAGCCCGGCCCGCCCCGTCTTGTCCATCACGAGGTCCGTGCCCGCAGGGGAGGTGATGCGGATGGTCCTCGCCGCATCGAGGAGCGCCGCGCCTGCACGCGTCCGGCGACGCACCTCCGGATCCGCCTTGAGGCGCTCCATCACGTGCACGGGCTGCATGACGCAGAGAACGCGCGCCCCGGCGTCGAGCGCGGCGCGAATCTCGGGCCGATAATGAAGCTTGAAGGTCGTCATGTAGACGATCAGGTCCGCCTGCCGCCATGCGTCCGTGAGGGTCTTCGACGGAAGGGGGCGATTCGCGGCGAACACCATCTGGTAAGCCTCCGCGCCCAGCGAATGGGCGGCGCCCAGGCAGGCGGCGGCGTAGGCGGGATTCCATGCCGTGTCGGTAATGCACAGGCAGAGCTCGCCGGGCGACAGCCGGCACATGGCGAGCTGGTGCCTGAACAGGTCCACCAACTCGACGGCGAAGGCGTGGCTGGTGAAGCTGCGCCCGTAGGCCATCGTCGTCCCCTTCGTGCGGTGCCCGTTTGGTCGTCCCGCTCAGGGTGCCGGGTCGTGTCCGGGCGGGTCAAGCTCGGGCGTGGCCGCTCATCGCGGCACGTCGGGAGCCACCCGTGGTGTCACATGGCCGTGGATGGCCGGTTCTGCGACAATGCGGGGCGACCCATCCTCGCCAGTCACGGGAGGCCCCCATGGCACGCGTCTTCATCACGGGCAGCACGCAGGGGATCGGGCGAGCAGCCGCGGAGCACCTGATCCAGGACGGTCATCGCGTCGTCCTGCATGCGCGCTCGAAGGAGCGAGCCGAGGAACTCGCCGAGGTGGCCCCTCGTGCCGCCGGCATCGTGGTCGGTGACCTCGCCAGCGCCGCCGAGACGCGTTCGGTGGCGGAGCAGGTCAACACCTTCGGGCGCATGGATGCCGTCATCCACAACGCGGGTGTCTACCTGGTCGGTGAACGGGGTTCCACGCCGGAGGGGCATGCGACAACCCTCGCGGTCAACTGCCTCGCCCCCTACCTGCTGACGGCCCTGCTCCTCCGGCCGGACCGGCTCGTCTATCTGAGCAGCGGCCTGCATCGCGGCGGGGAGGGGTCGCTCCCCGACATCGACTGGAAGCGCCGTCGCTGGGATGCCGGACGCGCCTATGCCGAGAGCAAGCTGCACGTCGTGGCCATGGCCCTGGCGCTGGCGCGTCGCTGGCCCGGCGTCTTCAGCAACGCGGTCAACCCCGGCTGGGTGCGCACCCGCATGGGCGGCCACAGCGCCCCCGTCGACCTCGACACGGGGCAGCGAACGCAGTCGTGGCTCGCCGTCAGCAACGAGCCGGCTGCACGGGTGAGCGGGCGCTACTGGCACGCCATGCGCGAGGAAGCCCCTGCTCGCGAGGCGGCCGACCCGGGCTTCCAGGAGAAGCTGATCGCCACGCTTGCGGACCTGACCGGCGTGCGGCTGCCCGAATAGTGTCGTCATGCGGCGTCGCCCGTCGCCAAAAGGGACGGGCAGCATAGTGGCGGGATGCTGGGCCATGGCGAAGCATCGCGTCACGGCAAGAATGGCGACATCGCAACATCGTCCGCGAGGATTCCGATGAAACGCTCCCTTTGCCTGGTTCTTCTCCTGACGCTCACCGCCTGCAACGCGGATTCGCAGTCGCAGCGCACGGTCGGCGGTGCCGCCATCGGCGCCGGCACGGGCGCGCTGATCGGGGCCGCGGCGAACGGCGGCCGGGGCGCCGCGGTCGGCGCCATCGCCGGCGGTGCTGCCGGCGCCCTCATCGGCCGCGCCACCACGCCCAACAACTGCATCTACCAGGATCGCAACGGGCGCCGCTTCACCGGTCCCTGCCCGTAAGAGTGGGCCGGACGGACAGGGTCAGGCGGGGAAGTCCGAGAACATCGCCATGAAGCGCCGGTCGATCCGGTCCTTCCAGCGCCAGACCCAGGCACCTTCCACCGCAAACCAGCGGCCGCGCCCGGCGATGGCCCGTCCGTCGCCGGTCGCCAGGATCGCGAGGGCCGTCCGCTGGGGGTGATGCTCCCGTAGCCGCTCTCCTCTCGCGCGACGGGACAGGTTCTCGGCGAGAACGGGGCCCTGGCGGACGGCATAGACCCCGGCCTTCTCGCGCGGGTCGTCCATCCGCGTGGCGCAGTCGCCCACCGCGAAGACCGCATCGTGGCCCTCGACCTGCAGGGTCGGCCCGATCCGTACAGACCCGTCGGACGTGACGGGAAGTCCCGAAGCCGCCAGCCAGGAGGGGGCACGGGCTGCGGTGGAGACGAGGACGAGATCGGCGGCAACGCTGCGACCGTCGGCTGCCGTGACGCGGCCGGCGTCGATCGCGACGGCGCGGAAGCCGTGCTCCACCCCGATGTCGAGGCGCGCCAGCGCTGCCGCGGCCCTGCGACGGACGCCGGCGTTCATCGTCGGCACGAGCAGCGAGGCGGCGAGAAGCACGATCGAGGGTCCGCCGCCGAGGCGGGCCCGGAGCGCGCAGACGAGTTCGAAGCCCGCCGCGCCGCCACCGATCACGGCGAGGCTCCGCGGGCGATCCGCCAGTGCCGCCTCGAGCCGTTCCAGCAGGCGACTGATCGGCTTGACGGCCACGGCATGGCGGTCGGCCCCCTCGATGGCCGACAGGTCCGGCGTAATGCCGACGTCGAGCGACAGCGTGTCGTAGGCGAGGGGCTCCCTCCTCGCCAGCAGCACGGTTCTCGCAGCGAGGTCCACGCCTGTGGCGGCCGCATTCACGAGTTGCGTTCCCGTCGCCGCTGCGAGTCGGTCGAGGTCGATGTGCATGGCATCGCGGTCGTACAGCCCGGCGACGTGGCCAGGCAGCATTCCGGAATAGGGCGTGGACAGCCTGTCCGTGACCAGCGTCAGATGCACGCCCGGGACCGGCGAACGCGCGAGCGCGGTCATGACCTGGACATGCGCGTGCCCTCCTCCGACGAGGACGATGCGATGCCCACCGGAGCCCCTGCCGTTTCCGCTCATCTGCCGCGAAGCGCTCCCCGGAGGCTCAGGCGCCCCGATCCCGGCAGGCCGACTGCACTCCCGTCGCCGCATTGAAGCGCATCGGTTGGAACGCGTCTTCCGGGAAACCCCGGGTGCGACGCGGTTTCTCCGGTCTTCGAGCGCGGTGGCGCGTCATTGAGCACGGACGATGCGGCGTGGGGCAGTTGCCGAAGGAGTGAGCGCGTTCCAAATTTTCGTACACATCTTGCGAAACTATGATCTTTTCGGCATCGCCCCATGGTGCTTCACTTCGTCCCCGACGCCGGTGCAGGCGCGACCTGCCCGGGACAGCGCGGAGGGGAGCGTGATGGATCGTCGCCAATTCCTGAAGACTACGGCCGGTGTCGCAGCGACGGCGCCGTTCGTCAGCGTCTCGGCCTTCGGGCAGGGCAAGCCGGTGGTCAACCTGCAGTTGGGCTGGCTGCTCTCGGGCAACCAGATCGGCGAGGTCTGCGCCAAGGCGATGGGCTACTACGACGCCGAGGGCATCGAGCTCAAGTTCCAGGCTGGCGGCCCGAGCATCGACGGCGTGGCCGTCGTCGCCGCGGGGCGCTTCGAGGTCGGGCAGGTGTCGTCCAGCCCTTCGCTCATGCTGGCCGCCTCGCAGGACATCCCGGTGGTCTGCTTCGCCACGGGCGCGCAGGAGCACCCCTACGCGTTCTTCTCGCTGAAGAAGAACCCGGTTCGCGAGCCGAAGGACCTTGTCGGCAAGAAGGTCGGCATCCAGGCCACCGGCGTCATCCTGCTGCGCGCGCTGATGGCGAAGAACAACATTCCCGAGAAGGACGTCACCATCGTCACGATCGGCGCCGACATGGCGCCGCTGATGACCGGGCAGGTCGACGTCGTGACGGGATGGCTCACCAACACGACGGCGCTGAAGGTGCTGGGGCCGGACCGCGTCGACATGCGCCTGTGGGACACCGGCGTGAAGCTCTACGCACTGCCCTATTACGCCACCGCGCAGACGATCAAGACGAAGGCCGACGTGCTGGCGAAGTTCGTCCGCGCCACGGGCAAGGGCTGGGCCTACGCCCATGCCAATCGCGACAAGGCCGTGGACTTCCTCGTCAAGGAGTTCCCGAACCTCGTCGCCGCGGACGAGCGGGAGGCGCTCGACGTGATGTTGAAGTTCGCCTTCTCGCCGAAGACCGCGGCTGAAGGCTGGGGCACCATGGACCCGGCCGTCTGGCAGGACCAGATCGCTCTCTATGCCCAGCTCGGCCAGTTCTCGAAGCGGACGCCCAAGCTGGAGGAGGTCATGACCATGGACATCCTCAAGATGACGGCCGACGGCCGGCCGAAGGTCGGCTGATCCCATGTCGGACGCGCTGCAGGCGGCGATGGCGGCCGGGACGTCGGCATCGCCGGCGGACGTCGGCGAGCCTGCCGTCGCCTGCCGCAACGTCACGGTACGGTTCGTCACCGACCGTCGCGTCGTGACGGCGCTGGAGAACGTGTCCTTCTCGGTGGACAAGGGCGGGTTCCTCAGTCTCCTGGGGCCCTCGGGCTGCGGAAAGTCGACGCTCCTGCGCGTCGTCGCGGACCTCGTCGCCCCGTCGGGCGGCCAGGTGTCCGTCTTCGGCATGAGTCCTCAGGACGCGCGCCTCAAGCGCTCGCTCGGCTTCGTCTTCCAGGACGCGGCCCTGCTGCCATGGCGCACGGCGCTGCAGAACGTCGAGCTCCCGCTCGAGGTCGGCGGCGTCAAGGCGCTGCCCAAGGGAGCGCCGACGCCGCGCGAGCTTCTCGCGCTCGTCGGCCTCTCGGGCTGGGAGGGGAGCTATCCGCACGAGCTCTCCGGTGGCATGCGGCAGCGCGTCTCCATCGCGCGCGCCCTGCTCGGGGGGCCGCGGCTGCTGCTGATGGACGAGCCGTTCGGAGCGCTGGACGAGATCACCCGTGACAGGCTCAACGAAGAGTTGCGGCGCATCTGGCAGGAGACGGGCACCACGATCCTGTTCGTGACCCACTCGGTCTACGAGGCGCTGTTCCTCGGCGAGCAGGTGCTGGTGCTGGCCGCCAATCCGGGCCGCGTCGCGGATCTGGTGCAGGTCGACCTGCCGCGCGGGCGCGACCTGAAGATCAGGGACACCGAAGCCTTCGTCGCCGTCGCCGCGCGCCTGCGCGAATCGCTGGGGAGGGGAGCGTGACCGTCGCCGCCGACACTCGTCTTCTCTCCGGCGCGTCCGACATCGCCGCCGCCGAGCAGGAGTTCCTGCGGCGCAAGCGGCGCGAGACATGGCGTCGCCGGCTTCTGCCGCTGGCGGGCATCCTGTTCGCGCTGGGGTTGTGGGCCTCGCTCGTCTACCTGTTCAAGGTGCCGCCGTTCATCGCGCCGTCGCCCGCACTGGTGGTGACGACGCTGTACAACAAGTTCGGCTTGCTGATGACGAACCTGCTGCCCACCGCCATCGAGGCGGTCGCGGGCTTCACGCTGGGCAACGTCACGGCCATCATCATCGCCACGGCCTTCGTCCACAAGAAGACGCTGGAGGAGGCGTTCTTCCCGATCGTGGTGATCATCAACACGATCCCGGTCGTGGCAAAGGCGCCGATCCTCGTGCTGCTGCTCGGCAACGGCATGGAGCCGAAGATCGCCATCGCGGCGCTGATCTGCTTCTTCCCCACGCTGGTCAACATGGTGCGCGGGCTCGAGTCGGTGAATCCGCAGGCGATGGAACTGATGCGGGTGCTTTCCGCCTCCAAGACCGAGGTGTTCTTCAAGCTGCGCCTCTACAACTCGCTGCCGTACCTGTTCTCGGCACTGAAGATTGCCGCCTCCACCGCCGTCATCGGCGCCATCGTCGGCGAGTGGATCGGCTCCACCGTCGGCATCGGCGCCCTCATCATCCAGGCGACATACGCCTTCGACAGCGCACTGCTGTACGCCACCGTCATCGTCGGCTCCTGCTTCTCCATGGCCTTCTTCCTGGTGATCACGCTGGTCGAGCGGCTGGTGGTGCGGTGGCAGGCGCCGGTCGGCCACTGAACACGACGAACCCCGAGGGAGGGGACGCATGAATCTCACGGACCGGATCGAGGAAGCCGCCGGCAGCGCGCGGATCGTCGCGCGCAACGACGTGGTGGTCGTAGGCGGTGGCCCTGCCGGCTTCGCCGCCGCCGTCGCAGCACGACGCGAGGGCGCCTCCGTCACCCTCGTCGAGCGCTATCCCTACCTCGGCGGCCTCGCTTCGGGCGGCATGGTCCTCGTCCTCGACGACATGCACAACGGCGACGAGGTCACCGTGCAGGGCCTCTGCATGGAGATGATCGAGCGCATGGCGCGGGTCGGCGCGGCGGTGTTTCCGCCGCCCGAGGACCGCCGCCAGGGCTGGGACGTCTATCGCAAGTGGGCACGCTGGGGTGCCTTTGACTTCCGCGCGCAGTCGAAGCCGCAACCCATCGTCATGGCCGCCGCCTTCGACCCCGACGGCTGGAAGCGGATCTCCAACGAGATGATCGCCGAGGCGGGAGTCGACCTGCGTCTTCACTCGTGGTTCTCGAAGGCGATCGTCCGCGATGGCCGCATCCGCGGCGTGATCTGCGAGACCAAGGCCGGCCGCGAGGCGATCATGGGCGAGGTCGTGGTGGACACGACCGGCGACCTGGACGTTGCCGCCGCCGCGGGCGCGAAGTTCAACGAGGGCAAGTACATCGTCACGACCGTGTTCCGCCTCGGCGGCGTCGACACGGAGGCCGCCGAGCGCTTCCGCGAGGAGCAGCCCGAGGAGTACGCCGTCCGCGACCGCGCGGCGAAGCGCGTGATGGGCGGCTCGTGGGACTTCTGGTGGCTGAAGACGCCACTGCCCGGGATCGTCTGGTGCAACTGCCCGCACATGACGGGGTTCGACGCGCTGAAGGTCGAGGACCTGACCCGCGCCGACTTCGAGGGTCGCAAGCGAATCTATGCGCTCGTCGACCATGTCCGCGAGACCATGCCTGGCTTCGAGAAGTGCTTCGTGGTCGATGTCGCCCCGCAGTTGGGCGTGCGCACCACGCGTCTGCTGGAGGGCGAGTACGTCGTCACCAAGGACGACGTGATGGACCGCCTGTGGTTCCCGGACACGGTGGCGCGCGGGCGCGACTACTACACGCCGTACCGCTCGATGCTGCCGCGCGAGGTCGACGGCCTGATCGTCGCCGGCCGGCACTACTCGGCCACCGAGAGCGCCCAGAAGATGTCGCGCGAGATCCCGCCCTGCATGTCGATGGGCCAGTCGGCCGGCGTCGCTGCCGCGCTCGCCGCCGCGGGCGCCATTTCCCCCAAGCGCGTCGACCCCGCCGCCATCTGTGCCCGAGTCCGGGCGCAGGGCGGCGATCCGGGGGACCGTCCTTCCGCCAATGCGAAGCTCATGGAGAACGCCGCGTGAGCGAGACTGCCGAACTGCCGCTCGCCGGCATCAAGATCGTCGACTTCACCCAGGTGATGATGGGGCCCGTCGCGACGCAGGTGCTCGCCGACTTCGGCGCCGACGTCATCAAGGTGGAGCGCCCGCCGACGGGCGATCTCTCGCGCACCTCGTTCCCCAACGATCCGGCCGGCCTCACGGGTCCCGTCTACTGCTCGCTCAACCGCAACAAGCGGTCGATCGTGCTCGACCTGCGCCGGGACGAGGACCGCGACGCCGTGCTGCGGCTGCTCGACAGCGCCGACGTGGTCGTCAACAACTTCCGCGCCGGCGTGATGGAGCGCATGGGGTTCGGCTGGGAGGTGCTGCGCGAGCGCAACCCGCGGCTGATCTTTGCCGTCGGCACCGGCTATGGCCTCGTGGGCCCCTACGCCCACAAGGGCGGGCAGGACGTGCTGGCGCAGGCGCTGTCGGGCGTGATGGCGCGCCGCTCGAACGACGACCTGCCGCTGTCGATCTACTCCACCACCTTCGCCGACTACTCGGCCGGAATGCACCTCGTGCAGGCCGTCCTGCTCGCCATCCTGCAGCGGCAGAAGACCGGAAAGGGCCAGCGGGTGAGCGTTTCGCTCTACGATTCGATGCTGGCGGCCCAGACGCAGGAAGCGGCCTCCGCCATGATGCGCGGGCACGAGGTGAACTGGGGCGCGATGCCGCTCACCGGCGTGTTCCGCACCAGCGACGGCGCCCTCGTCATGGTGGGCGCCTTCAAGGCCCATCCGCTGCGCGACATCGGCACGGCGCTGGGACTTCCCGCCCTGCACGAGGACCCGCGCTTCCGCGACCATGCCGCGCAGGTGGCCAACAAGAAGGCGCTGCACGCCATCTTCGGCGAGCGCTTCGCGACGGACACGACGGCACACTGGATCGCGCGGCTGGAGGAGCAGGACCTGCTCTGCGCGCCGGTGCGGACGCTCACCGAGGCGCTGGCCGACGAGCAGACGCGGATCAACGGCATGATCCTCGAGACCCGCAACAGCATCGAGACGGTGCGGGTCGTCGGCTCTCCCGTCCACCTCGAGGATGCGCCGGTGACGATCCGCATCCCGCCTGCGGAACTCGGCCAGCACACAAGCGAGGTGCTGGCAGAGATCGGGCTGGCCCCGGTGGAGAAGGTCGCCTGATGCCCGTCCACTGTGACGTCCGAGACCATGTCGCGCGTGTCACGATCGACCGCCCCGAGGTTCTGAACGCGGTCGACGTGGCGACGGAGCGCGAGCTGCAGGCGATCTGGACGCGGATCGAGGGCGACCGGTCGATCCGTGCCGTGGTTCTCACGGGGGCCGGCGACCGCGCTTTCTGCGCGGGTGCTGACATGAAGGGCGGGAGCGGCGTCTCCGGTCTCGAGTATTGGGCCATGCCCCGGCCGGGCGGCTTCGGCGGTATCGCGCTGCGCGAGACGCTCGACGTGCCGATCATCGCACGCGTCAACGGCCATGCCATGGGCGGCGGCTTCGAGATGGTGCTGGGCTGCGACATCGTCGTGGCCGCCGAGGAGGCGAGCTTTGCGCTGCCCGAGGCCCGCGTCGGGCGCCTGCCGCTGGACGGCGGCATGACGCTCCTGCAGCGGCAGGTGCCGTTCCGGCAGGCCATGGGTGTCCTGCTCACGGGGCGCCGGGTGCCGGCCGCGGAGGCCTTTCGCATGGGGCTCGTCAACGAGGTGGTGCCGCGCGCGGGGCTCGACGAGGCGGTCGACCGGTGGCTCGCCGACATTCTCGCTTGCGCTCCGCTGTCGGTGCGGGCCATCAAGCAGGTCGTGCGGCGGACGGCGCACCTCACCGCCGCGGAGGCGCAGGCCCAGCGCCTGCCCGCGCTGGTCGAGGCGCTGCAGTCCGAGGATTCGGCGGAAGGCGTTCGCGCCTTCGTGGAGAAGCGGAAGCCGGTCTGGAAGGGACGTTGAACCGGTGCCCTACGTCATCACCGACGCCTGCATCGACGTGAAGGACAAGGCCTGCCTGCAGGCCTGCCCGGTCGACTGCATCTACGAGGGCGGACGCACGCTCTACATCCATCCCGACGAGTGCATCGACTGCGGGTTGTGCGAGACCGTCTGTCCGGTGGCCGCCATCCACGCCGACGACCGGCTCCCGGAGGCCCTCCATTCATGGCTCGCGGTCAACCGCGACTTCTTCGGGCCGGAGGTGACCGGCTGGGGGCGGCCTGGCGGGGCGGACAAGCGGTATACGACAGACAAGGACCACCCCGTCGTCGCGGCATGGCCGGCCCGCGAGCCGGCTTGACCGGCCGACATGCACGCCGCGGCGCTTGCCTATTTCCGGGAGGTTGCGCGGGTCGGATCGATCCGCCGTGCGGCCGGCGTTCTCAACGTCGCGGCGAGCGCCCTCAACCGCCAGATCCTGAAGCTGGAGGACGAGCTCGGCACGCCGCTCTTCGACCGCCTGCCCGGGGGGCTCCGGCTGACCGTCGCCGGAACACTGCTGCTGCGCCACGTCAACGACACGCTGCACGATTTCGACCGCCTGCGGGCAGAGATCGACGACCTGAAGGCCGCCCGGTCAGGGCATGTCTCGATCGCGGCGCTCGACTCGCTTCTGGTCGACTTCCTGCCGCGGGCGCTCGATCGGTTCAGGGCCGACTTTCCGGCCGTGAACTACCAGGTGACGGCGCACCAGCCGGCCGACATTCCGCGGCTGGTCACCGACGGCGACGCGGACTTCGCCTTCACCTTCGTCCCGCCCCTGGCGGTTCCCTCCGTGAAGTTCATCGTGGAGGTGCCCGCGCCCATCGGCGTCATCATGCGGGCGGATCATCCGCTTGCGTCGCGCCTGGCGCTCACCTTCGACGATGTGGCTCGGTTCCCGATCTTCACGCAGCCGGGTCCGTTGCCGCGCGCGGCCGAGGCGGATCCAGACTTCTCCGCCTTCCGCGCCTCCATACAGCCGAAGGTGGAGTCGAACTCGATCCAGATGCTCAAGCTCTGCGTGATGCTGAACATGGGCATCGCCTTCTTCACCCGGCTCGGGTTTCTCCACGAGCTGGAGTCGGGCGAACTGGCGTGGCGCCCGTTCACGTCGCCGGGGGTCAACCGGCTGCGCATCGGACTGCTGGTTCCGGCGCAGCGAACGCTGTCCCCGCCGGCGCAGCAGCTCGCGCGCCGGCTCGTCGACGACCTCCACCGGTTCTCGTCGACCTGACCCCGGCGGCGCGGGGTCGATCCTAGCGCTCGACGGGAAGGCCAGCGGCCTTCCATGCCGAGATTCCGCCGGCCATGTGGGCCTCGACAGGCAGCCCCAGGCGAGCGCAAAGGCCCAGCGCCCGCCCCGACCGTGCTCCTGACAGACAGTGCAGGATGATGGGTTTGCCCCCGGGGATGAGCCGCGCGTCCTCGGCGATACGCGAGAGCGGAATGTTGATGGCGCCTGCGATTCGCTCCGCCCTGTATTCTCCCGGTTCGCGGACATCGACGAGCGTGATGGCCTGCTGCGCGAGACGCTCGTGGACCTGCGCGGGCGTCGTGGTCGGGTGCGGGGCACGGCGGAAGAGATTGAACATGACATCGTCCCTGGCTGACGTGTGAGCGATTCTCAGAGCCTGGCGAGCGGTCCCATTGTGACGTGAAGCCCCGCGCAGGGTCGCGAACCCGATCTTGTCTATTCGTCTATTCGAACATACGTGATTTGACAATGACCATGCCCGTGCCGGCCGCACTTCTCGCGGTGCCGGCCGTCCCTGCGCCAACGATGCCCAAGGAGAAATCCATGACCATGCCGCTGCATGTCGTCTGCCCGCATTGCGATCAGGTGAACAGGATCGTCGTCGACCGCCCGGCGGGACAGGCGGTCTGCGGCCGCTGCAGGAAGGACCTGTTCCAGGGCAGCCCGGTGGACCTCGACACGGCACGGTTGCGGATGCACGTCGCGCGGTCGGGCATCCCTCTCATCGTCGACTTCTGGGCGCCCTGGTGTGGCCCCTGCCGGGCGATGGCGCCCGTGTTCGAGCGCGCAGCACGCGAACTCGAGCCGATGGCACGCTTCGTCAGGGTGAATGTCGACGAGAATCCCGAGGCCGCCTCGGCCTACGGTGTGCGCGGCATCCCGGCTCTCTTCGCGCTGAAGGACGGGCAGGTCGTGGCGCAGCACGCGGGAGTGGCCGACGCCACCTTGCTGACCGGCTGGGTGAACCGCTTCG
This sequence comes from Alsobacter sp. R-9, assembly GCF_054612375.1. Classification (NCBI taxonomy): domain Bacteria; kingdom Pseudomonadati; phylum Pseudomonadota; class Alphaproteobacteria; order Hyphomicrobiales; family Alsobacteraceae; genus Alsobacter; species Alsobacter sp. R-9. The sequence continues at coordinate 170,738 of NZ_JBTSWJ010000012.1, forward strand.
CCTCGCGCTGAGGGCGCCGTCGTGCCGTGGTCAGGCTGCCTTCCTGCCCGAGCGGGGCCTGCCGTCGGCGTCGAGCCCGAGCAGCGGAAGCAGCGTGCTGCGATCGCGCGCGATGTCGGCGACCGTCATGCCATCCAGTACCGACAGGAAGGCCGCGAGAGCCCGCTGGAGACCGCGGGAGAGTTCGCAGGCGCCGCAAAGAGGGCAGGCGTTGCTGGCCGGGTCGAAGCATTCGACGAGGGCGAGGCCATCCTCGGTCAGGCGCACGACTTCGCCGATCGTGATCGTGTCCGCCGGCCGGGCGAGCCGGAACCCGCCGCCCCGGCCGCGGACGTTGTCCAGAAAGCCCCACCGCCCCAGCAAATGAACGCATTTGACGATGTGGGTCCGGGGGATGCCATGGGCGCGCGCGACCTCCTCGACCTGGCTGAGCGCCGGGGCGCGCAGCGCGGCGAACATCAGCGTCCGCAGAGCGTAGTTCGTGAAGGCGGTCAGTCGCATGTGCCGTCCAAACATCGATACGTGATCTACCTTATAGGCCGGAAAACATCGATTTCATATGTTGGTTTCATTACGGACCCGTCCGGTCCGTCCACCTCGCCCGGAACCCCCGTCCGGCGGCTTCCATCGGGAGAGACCGCCATGCTTCGCCTTGCCACGCTTCTCTGGGCCCTGATCGGCACCACGCTTGCGGGCACCTTCATTCTCGCCGTCGTGAGTGTTCCGGCGCTGTACGATCAGGGAATGAAGCTGATCCCATGGGCCGCGGCTGCGGGCGTGGTCGTCGCCATTCCCGTGGCGGTCCTCGTGGCCCGCAGCATCCTCGGCGCGCAGCGGCCCGCCTGAACACGACCTTCACCGGTCACCATCCATCGCCGCGACCATCACAGGAGGCCACGATGCACCTCGACTGGACCGATCTCGCCGCAGGTCTTCAGGACCCGCTCAGGCAATTGCGGGCGGGTGCGCCCGATGTGATGAAGGCCTTCTCGGGCATGGCCCAGGGTGCCCTCAAGGCAGGGGCGCTCGACCCGAAGACGAAAGAGCTGCTGGCCCTGGCCATCGGCGTCGCCGTGCGCTGCGACGATTGCATCGCCTTCCACGCCAAGGCCGCCGTCCAGAACGGTGCAACGCGAGAAGAGGTGCTCGAGACGCTCGGCATGGCCGTCTACATGGGGGCCGGCCCGTCGGTCATGTATGCCAGCCATGCCATCGAGGCGTACGACCAATTCGCGGCAGCCGCCCCGGCGAAGGCGGGCGCCTGAACTCCCGCCGAAATACAGCGTCCGTGCACCTTGTATTATCGATGGTTCGAATATACGATTAATCGTGCCGCGAGATCAGCCGACAGGCGCGGCGGCAGGACCCACGGAGGAAAGTCCCATGGCTCACGTCGTCGTCCTCGGTGCCGGACTTGGTGGCACCATCATGGCCTACGAGATGAAGGACGCGCTTCGCCCCGGCGACACGCTGACCGTCGTCAACAAGGGCGGTACCTACTCGTTCGTGCCCTCGAACCCCTGGGTCGCCGTCGGATGGCGGGAACGGGAGGAGATCGAGGTCGACCTCGCGCCGGTCTTCGCCCGCAAGGGGATCGGCTTTCGGCCAGAAGGCGCGCGGAAGTTGAATGCTGCGGCGAACCAGATCGAGCTCAACGACGGGTCCGTCCTGGACTACGACTACCTGATCATCGCGACGGGCCCCGAGCTGGCGTTCGACGAGATCGAGGGCCTCGGCCCCAAGGGACATACCCAGTCCGTCTGCCACGTCGATCACGCCATGGGTGCGCGCGACGCCTTCGAGAAGCTGGCGTCGTCCGGCGGCCATGCCATCATCGGTGCCGTGCAGGGCGCCTCATGCTTCGGTCCGGCCTACGAGTTCGCGTTCATCCTCGAGACCGCGCTGCGGCGGCGGAAGGTCCGCGACAAGGTTCCGATGACCTTCGTGACGCCGGAGCCCTACATCGGGCATCTGGGCCTCGACGGGGTCGGCGACACGAAGTCGCTGCTCGAGAGCGCACTGCGTGACAAGCACATCAAGTGGATCACCAACGCCCGGGTGACGAAGGTCGACGACGGCCTGATGCACGTGGAGGAGGTGAACGAGGATGGCTCGGTCAGGCAGGCGCACGAGCTGCCCTTCGCCTACTCCATGCTGCTTCCCGCGTTCCGGGGCGTCGAGGCCGTGCGCGGCGTCGAGGGCCTGACTAACCCGCGGGGGTTCATCCTGGCCGACAAGCACCAGCGCAACCCCAAGTATCCCAACATCTTCTCGGTCGGCGTCTGCGTCGCGATCCCGCCCGTCGGCAAGACGCCGCTCCCGGTCGGCACCCCCAAGACCGGCTTCATGATCGAGTCGATGGTCACGGCAACGGCGCAGAACGTGGGTGCCCTCCTGCGCGGCGACTCTCCGCGCGCCGTAGGGACATGGAATGCGGTCTGTCTCGCCGACTTCGGCGACAGCGGGATCGCCTTCGTCGCGCAGCCGCAGATCCCTCCGCGCAACGTCAACTGGTCGGCGTCGGGCAAGTGGGTGCACGCCGCCAAGATCGGCTTCGAACGCTATTTCCTGCGCAAGATCCGTCAGGGCAAGAGCGAGACCTTCTACGAGAAGCTGGCGCTCGACGTGCTCGGCATCAGCAAGCTCAAGGAAATCCACGAGGAGGCTGTATGATGGCCTCCGCATTCCAGCAGGGAGTCCCCCAATGACGATCGATCGTGCCGTCCTTGTCTTCGCAGGGTGCATGGTGCTGCTCTCCGCAGCACTCGTTCACCTGGTGTCGCCTTGGTTCCTCCTGTTCACCGTCTTCATCGGCCTGAACATGATCCAGTCGGCCTTCACGGGGTTCTGCCCCGCGGCTCTGGTATTCAAGGGTCTCGGCTGCCGGGTGGGCGAGGCCTTCCGCTGAGGCAGGGGGCGCCGGTCAAACCGGCGCCCGCGCCTTTCGTCCGCGCGACTTCGTTTCGACTGCCGGGCAGAACGTCTGCTGCAGCACCTCGATGACCCGCACGACACGGTCGTCGGCGAGGGCGTACCAGATGGTCTGCCCCTCGCGCCGTGTGCGGACGAGGCCGTCCTTGCGCAGCAGCGCGAGGTGCTGCGAGGCGACGCTCTGGCGCACGCCGAGGGCCTCGGCCAGTTCACCCACCGATGCTTCGCGTGCCATGATGGAGCACAGGATCCTCAGGCGAACAGGGCTCGCGAGGGACTTCAGGAACTCGCTGGCCTCGTCGGCAGCGGCGGAGAGGTCGTCGATGTCACCGATCATGTCTTGAGTTTGCGTATGTTCGAATATAAGTCAACGGAAAGTGCGATGCTTTCTCCGCTCCCGGTCCACGGGACCTCGTTGCGCGACAGGATCCGACTCATGCGCAAGACCCTAGCAACCCTCGCGCTGGCCATCGCCGTCTGGCAAGTCGACATGGCAGGCGCCGGCGAAATCGTGGTGCAGCCGTCCACCGTGAAGGACATGAAGGCCGTGTTCGGCCAGGTCCAGAGCCGGGACACGGTTCCCGCCAGGGCCCGCATCGGCGGAACGCTGGTCTCGCGCGCCGTGGAGGAGGGAAGCTCCGTCCGCGCCGGCGACGTCATCGCCGTCGTCTCCGACGAGAAGCTCGGGCTCCAGCTCCAGGCCGTCGATGCGCGGATCAAGGCGCTGCAGGCGCAGCTGGACAATGCGCGCGGCGACCTCGAACGCTCCCAGAGCCTGATGGCCCGCGGCGCAGAGACGCAAAGCCGCCTCGACCAGTTGCGCACCGCCGCGAACGTCCTCGTCAACCAAATCGAGGCGGCGCAGGCGGAGCGTGCCGTCGTCGTCCAGCAGTCGACGGAGGGGCAGGTCCTCGCCCCCAAGGACGGCCGCATCCTGACCACGCCCGCCATCCCCGGCTCCGTGGTGCTGCCCGGAGAGACCGTCGCCCGTGTGGCGGCTGGCGGCTACTACCTCCGCCTCGCCCTGCCAGAGCGCCACGCGTCCCGGATCGCGGCGGGCGACCGCGTCTCCGTCGGTGGAAGAGGCCAGGGCATCGGCGCGACGGAGGCTGCGCGCCGCGAGGGGCGCATCGTGAAGGTCTATCCGGAACTCGAGGGTGGCCGGGTGATCGCCGACGCCGAAGTGCCCGGACTGGGGGACTTCTTCGTCGGCGAGCGCGTGCCCGTGTGGATCGTCGTGGGCGAACGCGAGGCCCTGCTGGTGCCTGCCGGGGCCATCCTGCGCCAAGGCGGTGTCGATTACGTCCGCATCGCCGGGGAGGGCGGGCCGCGCGACGTCGCGGTGATCGTCGGGCCCGTTCAGGACGGCCGGGTCGAGGTCCTGTCCGGCCTGCGCGCCGGCGACCGGGTGGTGACGCCATGACCGGCGATGCACCCACCGTGCAGCGGCTCGGCCTCGCCGGTTCGCTCACGCGATTCTTCATCCGGTCGCCGCTGACGCCGCTGTTCCTGCTCGCCTCCTTCGCGCTCGGGCTGGTCGCGCTGGTCACCCTGCCGCGGGAGGAGGAGCCGCAAATCTCCGTCCCCATGGTCGACATCATGGTGCGGGCCGACGGCCTGAAGGCCGAGGACGCGGTCAAGCTCGTCACCGAACCGCTCGAGACCATCGTCAAGAGCATCAACGGCGTGGAGCACGTCTACTCCCAGACGCGCGACGACGCCGTCATGGTGACGGCGCGCTTCCTCGTCGGGACGTCGTCGGATGCCGCCATCCTGCGGGTCCACGAGAAGATTCGCGCGAACATGGACCGGATCCCCGTCGGCATTCCCGAGCCGCTGATCGTCGGCAAGGGCATCGACGATGTGGCGATCGTGGTGCTCACGCTGGTGCCCCGGCCCGAGGCGGCCGACCGCTGGGACGCGAACGGGCTGACGCGCGTGGCGCGGGAACTGCGCGTCGCCCTGACGAAGCTCGATGACGTCGGCCTGACCTACATCGTGGGCGAACAGCCGGAATCGATCCGCGTCGAGCCCGACCCGGAAGCGCTGGCCCGCCTTGGCGTGACACTCCAGCAGCTCGCCGCGAAGCTCGAGGGCGCCAACCGCTCCTTCGAGGCCGGGCAGGTCCGCGAGTCGGGTCGGCAGCTGGGTCTCGTCGCCGGGCAGACGCTCCAGGGTGCCGACGAGATCGGCAACCTGCTGGTGACCACGCGCGACGGGCGGCCGGTCTACGTCCGCGACGTCGCGCGGATCACGCTGGACACGGCGCCCGCGGAGAGCCGCGTGGCGAGCTTCGTCCGCGATCCTTCCGCGCCCGGTGGCTTCGCCTCGACGCCTGCCGTCTCGCTGGCCGTGGCCAAGCGCGCCGGCGCCAACGCCGTCGTCATCGCGGACCACATCACGGAGACGCTGCACAAGCTCGAGGGGAACCTGATCCCCGCCGATATCGACGTGGTTGTGACGCGGAACTACGGCGAGACGGCCAACGAGAAGGCGAACGAGCTTCTCTTCCACCTCGGGCTGGCGACGATCTCCATCGTGCTGCTCGTCGCCGTTTCCATCGGCTGGCGCGAGGCTATCGTCGTGGCCGTCGTCATCCCGACGACGATCCTCCTCACCCTCTTCGCGGCGTGGCTCATGGGCTACACGCTCAACCGGGTCAGCCTCTTCGCGCTCATCTTCTCCATCGGCATCCTTGTCGACGACGCCATCGTGGTGATCGAGAACATCGCCCGCCACTGGGCGATGAAGGACGGCCGCTCGCCGGCCGCCGCGGCGATCGACGCGGTCGCGGAGGTCGGAAACCCCACCATCGTCGCCACGCTGACGGTAGTCGCGGCACTGCTGCCGATGCTGTTCGTGTCCGGCATGATGGGGCCCTACATGAGCCCCATTCCCGCCAACGCGTCGGCGGCGATGATCTTCTCGTTCTTCGTCGCGGTCATCCTGACGCCGTGGCTGATGCTGAAGATCGCGAGCCGCGCGCTCGCCTCTGCCGGCCCATCCGGCGAAGCGCATGGCCATGGCGAGGTCGGCGCGCTTGGACGCGTCTATCTCGCCGTCGCGCAGCCCATTCTCGCGTCGCGTGCCAGGTCATGGCTCTTCCTGCTCGCCGTGGGTGTGGCCACCATCGGGTCTCTGGCGCTGTTCGGGACGAAGCACGTCACCGTGAAGCTGCTTCCGTTCGACAACAAGCCCGAGCTGCAGGTCGTGGTCGACCTGCCCGAGGGAGCCTCTGTTGAGGAGACGGGGAGGATCCTTCAGGACATCGTCCGGCGCCTCGGATCCGTGCCGGAGGTCGTGTCCTTCCAGACCTATGCCGGCACCGCCGCTCCGTTCAACTTCAACGGCCTCGTGCGCCACTATGGCCTGCGGTCGTCGCCGGAACTCGGGGACGTCCAGGTCAACCTGACGCCGAAGGAGGCCCGCGCACGCACGAGCCACGAGATCGCGCTCGACATGCGGCGCCGGCTGGCCGATCTCCCGATCCCTCCCGGCACGTCGATCAAGGTCGTCGAGCCTCCGCCCGGTCCGCCGGTCCTGTCGACACTGCTGGCCGAGATCTACGGGCCCGACCCGGAGACGCGGAGGGCCGTGGCCGCGAAGGTGCGCGAGGCGTTCGCGTCCGTGCCGTTCATCGTCGACGTCGATGACAGCTTCGGCCAGCCGGCGCCGCGCCTGCGCGTAACGCTGGATCAGGACAACCTGGAGTTTCACGGCGTCGAGCAGCGGGACGTCTACGACACGCTCCGGATTCTCCAGGGTGGCCAGACCGTCGGCTACTCGCACCGCGGGGGCGGGCGCCAGCCCGTGCCGATCCGGCTCGAGTTGTCGAAGGCGAGCCGCGTGCTCGACGAGCGGGCCCTGACGACGCCGATTCCCGCCAACGCGCTCCCGGGCAACCGGACGGTGGTGGAACTCGGGGACGTCGTCTCGGTCAAGCGCGAGCCGTCCTCCTTCCCGATCTTCCGGCACAACGGCCGTGCGGCCGAGATGGTGACGGCCGAACTCGCCGGCGCCTTCGAGGCGCCGGTCTACGGCATGCTGGCCGTCAACGACGCGCTGGACCGGATAAACTGGGGCTCCGTGCCGCGGCCGCAGGTGGCCCTGCACGGGCAGCCGCTCGACGAGAGCCGGCCGACGCTGCTGTGGGACGGCGAGTGGGAGGTGACCTGGGTCACCTTCCGGGACATGGGCGGCGCCTTCATGATCGCCCTCGTCGGCATCTACATCCTGGTCGTGGCTCAGTTCGGCTCGTTCAAGCTGCCGCTGGTGATCCTCACCCCGATCCCGCTCACCTTCATCGGGATCATGGTGGGACACTGGCTGTTCCACGCGCCGTTCACGGCGACGTCGATGATCGGGTTCATCGCGCTGGCCGGAATCATCGTGCGCAACTCGATCCTGCTGGTCGATTTCATCCGCCACGCGGACCGCGAAGGGCGCACGCTGAGCGAGATCGTGCTGGAGGCGGGCGCCATCCGGTTCAAGCCGATCCTGCTCACCGCCCTGGCCGCGATGATCGGTGCGGCGGTGATCCTCACCGACCCGATCTTCCAGGGGCTCGCCATCTCGCTGCTGTTCGGGCTCGCCTCGTCGACGCTCCTGACGGTGCTGGTGATTCCGGCGATCTACATCGTGCTGCGCGGCGGGAAGGGCGACGCGGCTCCCGCCTGAATCACGCGGGCGTCGCTCCCGCCTCGGCGGGCGGCGTCGTGCGCGCGTCCTCGAAGGAGTCCTCCGGCGTCCCGGTGAGATGGTTCGCGAGTTCGCGCGCGATCTCCCGCTCGCCGACCACGATGAACTCGGCCCCGCACTTGCGCAGGTAGTCCTCCTCCGGGTCCGAGTGTGCCCGCGCGACCAGGCGCAGCGCCGGATTGGCGCTCCGCGCGGTCTCGAACAGCGCGCCCGCCTCGAACGGGTTCGGGATGGCGCTGACGAGCCAGCGGGCATGGTCGAGGCCGGCCGCGGCGGCGATGCCCGGCTGGTTGATCGGCCCGAGGATCACCTCCACCCCGTCCTCCCGGGCGTGACCGGCCTGCTTCTCGTTCTCCTCGACCACCACATAGGGCATCCCGACGTCCCGGAGCGACGCGCCGACGAGGCGCCCGACGCGACCGTATCCGACCAGCACCACGTGGTCCCGAAGCGCCGTCTGCACGGGAACGTCGGCCGGTGCTGGCGCCGGTTCCTTCTCCGTCATCCGGTCAAGCAGCACGAACAGCAGCGGGTTGACGAGGATCGAGATGATCGCGCCGGCGAGCACGAGGTCGGGACCCTCCGACGGCAGCAGGCCGAGGCTCACGCCGAGGCCGGCGAGGATGAAAGAGAACTCGCCGATCTGGGCGAGGCTCGCGGAGATGGTGTAGGCCGTGGTGGACGACCGGCCGAAGGCGCGCACGATGGCGAAGGCGGCAAGGGACTTGCCGATGACGATCACGAGGACCGTGCCGATGAGGGCGAGCGGCTGGCGCACGACGATGGACGGGTCGAACAGCATGCCGACCGAGACGAAGAACAGCACGGCGAAGGCGTCGCGCAGCGGCAGCGTCTCCTTCGCGGCCTGATGGCTGAGCGGGCTCTCGGCCAGCACCATCCCCGCGAAGAACGCACCGAGCGCGAAGGACACGCCGAAGAGCTCGGTGGCGCCCATGGCCACCCCGAGGGCGATGGCCAGAACCGCTAGCCGGAACAGCTCGCGAGAACCGGTGTGGGCGACGTAGTGGAGGACGAAGGGGATCACGCGGCGCCCGACGAGCAGCATCAGCGCCACGAAGGCCGTCACCTTGGCGATGGTCAGTCCCACGATCGCCGCGACGCTGTCCGTGGGAACGAGGCTGGCGAGCCCGCCTCCATGCCCGCCGGCCGCATCCGTCCGGCCCCCGAGAAGGCCCGAGAAGGCCGGTAGCAGCACGAGGATGAGGACCATCGCGAGGTCCTCGACGATCAGCCAGCCGACGGCGATGCGGCCCTTGTCCGTCTCGATCAGGCGGCGCTCCTGCAGGGCCCGCAGCAGCACCACCGTGCTCGCGACCGACAGGGAGAGGCCGAAGACGATCCCCGCCCCGACCGTCCATCCGAGGCTCCAGGCGAGCCCCATGCCCATGACCGTGGCGATGGCGATCTGGCCGACGGCACCGGGCACCGCGATGGCCTTCACCCGCATCAGGTCGGCAAGCGAGAAGTGCAGCCCCACGCCGAACATGAGCAGAATGACGCCGATCTCGGCGAGCTGCGGGGCGAGCCCCTGATCCGCGACGAACCCCGGCGTGAACGGTCCGATCGCGATGCCGGCCACGAGGTAGCCCACGAGAGGGGACAGCCTCAGGCGTTGCGCGAGGACGCCGAACACGAACGCAAGCCCGAGGCCTGCCACGATGGTTGCGATCAGGGACACGTCATGCGGCAAGGATGGCTCCAGGATTGAATGGAATTGCGTGGTTTCGGGATCGTCTTGTCGGCGGTCAGGATTGTCCGACCCCAGCGGGTCGCCGCCGCTCAAACGAACCAACAAAGGTTTGCCTCGCCGCCGTCCCAAAGACAACCGTCGATCGCCCGCGAAAGTCGAAAAAACTCGATGAGCGGCTTGAGCTTGGGCGCTCTTTCAAGTTGCAGCGCGCGAAGTTCAACAGTGACGTTTCTTCACGGGCAGACCCATGGTGCACGGCATTCCGTCCGCGATGGATCCGTCCGGTGCGAGGGGTCGGCCCCTATTCGTTAGCCCGTGACACCGCCGCAGTTTAGCCTCCGCGCGGACCCTTGGGAGATCGCCCCATGCTGACCCGCCGTACCGTGCTCAACGGCTTCGCCCTGCTGTCGTCGACTGCGCTCGCCTCGCGCGCCCTCGCCTTCGAGGGGCCGCTGACGGACCTCGTGGTGGACACCGAGGAGTTCGCCATCGCGACCGACGCCTACGTCTACGGCTACCCGCTCGTGACGATGGAGTTGACCAGGCGTGTGATCACCAACGTCGAGAAGCCGGTCGGCACTCGCGGGCCGATGGGCCAGATCATCAAGCTGCGCAGCTACCCCGACGCGACCTTCCGCGACGTCACGGCGCCGAACGCCGACACGCTCTACACCACCTCCTTCTTCGACGTTGGGGCGGAGCCGTGGGTGCTCAGTGTCCCGGACATGAAGGGCCGATATTTCCTGCTGCCGTTGCTGAGCGGCTGGACGGACGTCTTCCAGGTCCCCGGCACCCGCACCAGCGGCACGCAGGCGCAGACCTTCGTGATCACGGGGCCGGGATGGTCCGGGACAGTGCCTGCCGGCATGACCCAGCTGAAGGCGCCCACGGCGATCGTCTGGCTTCTGGGTCGCATCTACTGCACCGGCACGCCGGAGGACTATGCGGCGGTGCATGCGCTGCAGGACCAGTTCAAGCTGCAGCCCCTGAGCACGTGGGGGAAGGACTACATCCCGCCGGCAGGCAAGGTCGATGCCTCCATCGACATGAAGACGCCCGTTCGCGACCAGGTGAACAGGATGTCGACAGTGGAGTACTTCACGCTCCTCGCCGAGCTGATGAAGCGCAATCCGCCGTCCTCTGCCGATGCGCCGGCGCTTGAGCGCTTCAAGAAGATCGGTCTCGAGGCGGGCAAGAGCTTCGACGCGAGCGTGCTGGACCGCCGCTGGGACCGCCGGGTTCCCGAGGTGGCGCAGGCCCGGATCCTCGCGCACTTCATGACGCGCGACGGTGACATGAACCGCGTCAACGGCTGGACCTACACGATCAAGGCCGGCCTGTACGGGACCTCCTATCTCCAGCGCGCCCTCGTGACCTACATGGGTCTCGGCGCCAACCGTCCGCAGGACGCCGTCTATCCGACGTCGCTGCGGCCTTCGCTCCTCGAGGGGTACTCCGGCGAGCACAAGTGGGTCATGCGCTTCCCGAAGGGCGAGACCCCGCCCGTGAAGGGCTTCTGGTCCCTCACGATGTACGACGAGGATCTCTTCTTCGTCGCCAACCCCATCAACCGGTACTCGATGAGCGTGCGTACCAACCCGAAATACGAGGCGGATGGCTCGCTCGTCATCTACATCCAGAACGAGAGCCCCGGCGCGGACAAGGAGGCGAACTGGCTGCCTGCGCCGAAGGGCAAGTTCTATCTCATGTTGCGGCTCTACTGGCCTGAGGAGAACAACCCGTCGATCATCGACGGCTCCTGGACCATCCCGCCGGTGAAGCGGGCCTGACGGCCGTGCGAGGCGAAGCTGGAGGCATCACCCTTGCGTGATCGCGGCGGGGCCGGTCCACAGGGACCGCCCCTCGTCCTTCTGCGTGATTCGTCCCGCGGCCTGCCAAAACCTCGCGCTTGCGGCCTTCTGAGTGCCGCAGATCAAACCAGCACGCCCGCGCGGACGCTGGCACCGTTTGCTGCATGTCAAGAAACAATGCTTGCATGCACTGTTTTTGAAATGTGTATATTTTGGTGACACTTCCCGGAGGCTGGTGTGGAACGGGGACTCCCCCATTCGGTTGGAAGGCCTGTCGCCTATCACCGCGCGGGCGGAATTGCGGGCGTCGCGGCGCTCATCCGCGACCTTGGACATGATCCGGCAGCGCTCGGCGGCAGCCTCGGGCTCGACCTCGACTCGCTGACGACCGAGACGCGCATTCCGTTCCCGACGGTCGTCGAACTGCTGGAGAGGGCCGCCGTCGCGACGGGGTGCCCCCATTTCGGGCTACTGCTCGGGTCGCGCACGCGCCCCGAGGCGCATGGAATCATCTACCGCCTTGCCCGCCACGCGCCCACGCTGCGCCAGGCGCTGCTCGACCACATCACCTGGCAGCTCGGCTATTCGAGCGGCGGCATCCTGTACCTGAACCGCGTCGGCCAGGACTATGCCTTCGGCTACGGCATCTACGATCGCCAGTCCTACGGCAGCGCGCAGGTCTACGACTTCGTCGCTGCGCTGTTCTGCACGTTCCTGCGCGAACTGGCTGGCGGACGCGTCGAGCCCCTGGAAGTCCTGCTGTGCCGGCGCCCACCCGACGACATCCGGCCCTACCAGCAGATCCTCAAGGTGCCCGTCCGCTTCAACGAGAACCAGGCGTGCATGGTTCTGGCGGGACACGCTCTCGACACCCCCTTGCCGGCGGCGGATCCCGACCAGCGCATTGCCATTGTCCGCGAGGTCGAGGCGCTGCATGCGCCCATCGACCGGGACTTCCCGATGCGTTTGCGGCGCATCGTGCGGCCGATGCTTCTCGAGGGGGCGCCTTCGATGGTCGACGCGGCGCGCGCGCTCGGCATCCCCGTGCGGACGCTGCGGCGCCGCCTTGCCGTCAGCAGCCAGACCTTCGAGACGATCCGCGACGAGGTTCGGTACACGCTGGCGCGCGACCTGCTGATGCTGACGGATCTGCCCGTCAGCGACGTGGCTGAGGCGCTGGCCTTCGCCACTCATTCAGCCTTCACGAACGCGTTCCAGCGCTGGAGCGGAAAAACCCCGTCCGCGTGGCGTGCGCATTCCGCCGGTGCAGGGCGGACTGAGGCGAGGGGGGGCGCGACCGCACCCATCGCCGAGAGGGCCGATTCCGTCGGCCCGCCGGCGATCGCATCGACCGGCTAGGATCGTGTCCTAGAAGTGCACGCCCACTCCGGCGAACACGCCGTGGAGGGTCGTCTGGTACACGAACCCGCCATCCTTGTAGTCTGTGTAGAGCGCCCGATAGCCGATCGACGTCGAGATGTTCTCGGTCCACTTGTAGCCGATCGCCGCGAAGCCCTGCGTCGTGAACTGCGATCCGACGCCGAATCCACCCACATCGGCGAGACCGGTCAGGAACCAGTTCTTGTCGATGGTGTAGGTGAAGGCGAAGCCGACCACAGGGTCGACCCAGGTCTTCGTGGCGGACGCGGTCCGGTCGAAGGCCGGCAGCACGCCGAAATGCTGGATCTCGACGTCCAGCTGCTGGCCGCGGACACCGCCGATGACCCGGAGGTCCAGTGCCGGTGCTCCGACGGGAACGCGATAGCCAACGTAGCCGCTGAGGATGCTCTGCGTCTGGGTGTATTCGAGCTGTCCGCCGAAGCGCGTCTCGCGCTTGCTCCCGATCTCCGACCACACGACGTCGCCCAGGAACATCCACGTGTCGTTCTTCGCCTGTACGGCGCCCATGAAGGCGCCCTTCAGGTCATTGAAGATCTGGTCGAAGCCGATGTTCACGTTGATCGGCTGACGGTAGAGCGCTCCGATGTCCCCGTTGAGGCCCGTGGCCCACCCGTACAGCGTGGCCTGGAAAGTCCATCCGCTGGGTGCCGGAAGCGGGGCCGGGGCCGGCGGGGCCGCGCGGGACGGCAGATCGGCGGCGAGCGCAGAGCCGCTCCAGAACATCAGGGCGGCGGCAACGAGGGGCTTCATCGGCATCATTCGGGGGGCTTCCACAGGTTCGGCAGGTCTGGATCAGGGAATGGCTTCGAGGGTGACGGTCGTGATGCCGCCGGCGATGTTGACGCCGGTCTGCCCTTCGACCGAAAGCGGCTGCAGGGAAAAGGCGCGTCCCGTCCCACCGACGAGAACATTGACGCCGGCGCCCGCACCGGCCGAGGCCTGGGCCCCCACGCCGGCATAGGTTCCGGCGAGGGCACCCTTCGGGATTCCCTGCGCGGGCGCGATGACGCCCCAGATCAGATGGCCGCTGCCGACCTCGCCGATGGCGACGCCGTACTCGACGATCTTGCCCGTGTACGCGTCGGGAGTGCTCCCGTTGTCGGGCTTGAACTGGCACGTCAGCGTCTGCTTCTGCACCACGAAGAGCCCGACTCCGCGAGACACGTCGCAGGTGAGTGTCCCGACACGGACGGAGGTCTGCGCCGAAGCGGCTCCGGCACAGACAAGGACCCCGGCGAGGGTCGTGGTTGCGACGAGGATCCTGACGAGCGTCATGGGGTGGTCCCCTCTGTCATGGGCCCGGTGCCGGGCCGGTTCCGAAAGAGCCGGCCAGCGGCTCACTGCTTGACCTGTACCTTGACGATGACCTGGGAGGTCGCCGTCCCGGCGTTGCCGCGACCGGTCAGCGCCATCACGAACTGGTCGGTCCCGGTGAAGCCGGCGCGGGGCGTGTAGCCGTAGCTCGTCCCCTGCACGAAGGCCGTGCCGTTGGCCGGAGGCGTGACGATCGTGGAGTTCGTCATCATGGCGCCGAAGAGATTCAGCGTGTCCGCGCACCCCGCAGGCCCCACGATCATGAGCCAGTTCGACGTCTCGCCGAAGGCGAAGGGGGCATACTCGGGATTGCACTGCCCGTTGGACGGGACGCTCTGGCATCCTGCCAGCAGGGCGGCCGCCACCGCAGGGGCGGCCAGCGTGAGAAAGAGCTTCCTGCGCATCGGGATCATCCTCATAACTCCGACCAACCGTCGAGATTGTCGATACCGCTGATCGTGAGGCCGGCATCGAACTGCGGCTGGCTGATCAGCTGCTGCACGTTGAGGACGTTCCGGTACGCCTGGAAGGCGTCCGGGGTCCCGACATAGACGCACTTGCAGACGAGGGGATCGGCATAGAGGTACGTGACCGTCCCGTTCACCGTCTGCTTGACGAACTTGTTCGCCGGTAGGCCCTTCATGAGGGCCACGTTCTTCGGCGTGCTGGCAGGCCTGGCGACGAAGCCCGCGTCGAGAAGGAGGTTGCCCTGGCCCGTTGCAGCGGACTGCGGTGACGTCTGGCAGCCGGTGAGCGCCGACAGCGCGAGCAGGGACAACAACGCAGCGCGGCACATCACGGACGAAGCGGCCTCTTCGTGGAGGGGGCATCTGCGGCGGGAGCCGCCGCTGCCCTGCAGCGGTCGCGGGAAAGCGTCCTGTCCGGACTGGACCGGCGCATCTGCATGAGCAGGCGCCGGTCCGCCGTCCGAACGGAAGCGGGCCGCCGTCATGGGGCGGCCTGCGGGATTACCACTTGTAGTTGATGCCGAGGCGGACGAGGCCGCCGCCGGTG
>NZ_JBTSWJ010000013.1:0-170502 GCF_054612375.1 Alsobacter sp. R-9
AGTGCGGCGAAGGCGCCTGACGCGCGGCTCGCGTGCGCGGCGGATGCGGACGTGGGATCCGGCATGCGGACCTCCATGGCGGGGCCGCGCGCCGGTGAGGTCGCCGGCGCGGGCACAAGGGTGGACAGGGATCCCCAGCCTGCGGGCACGCCAGCAGCGCTCCCGACAGCGTCAGGGGGATGAGGCTTCCAAAAAGGCCCCGGGGATCTCCAGCCCCAGACCCACCGTCCAACGCTCTGCGGGGATCCAACCTCCTGACGACCTCCTTGCAGAGGCGGTCTCCGGTCCCTCCCCGGAACGTGCGTGGTGTCCGCGCATCCCGAACCCGGGTCTCCGACCGCGTGGGGAAAGCCACCCCGCGGCCCAGGCCCGGCCAGCGCCCGCCGCTCATCGCGGTTACCACCTGCCAGCAGCCACGGTTGGAAGTGGACCGCCTCCGGGTGTCGACGTCAACCCCCTAAATCGCTGAAAATACGAGGGATATTTCCCACTTCTGCTTCTCCGACATGGCATGGGGCCGCTCCGGCCCCATGACGGTGAGGACGGGCATGGTCGTGGACAAGCAGACACGGCTTCGGGGCACCGTGTCATCCTCCAGACGACGGCGCGGTGCATGTGGGGCGTCGGGCCGCGAATGATTCGCAATCGGCCGGAGACGCCGGACGCCCCCTCCCACACAATCCGTCTCAACGAACGATCTGTCGGCAGCTAACCAACGCCAAGAGGCGTGTTGCCCAGAGGCTCAAGCCCGAAGGAGCGGCCGGCGGATAGAAGAATGGTCTCCAGATCCGACTCCGCGAAGTCGAGCCCGAACAGGCGCCGCGCGAGGGCAGGATCCGCGACGAGCGTCGCCGGATCTCCTGCCCGGCGAGGCCGGCAGGAGACAGGGATGTCCACGCCGAACAGGGCCTGCGTCGCGTCAACGATCTGGCGGATCGACGAACCCTGGCCCGTGCCCAGGTTGACGGCAAGGCTGCTCCCTCCCTGCAGCAGGTAGCGAAGGGCCGCCACGTGGCCGGCAGCGAGGTCGCGGACATGGACATAGTCGCGGATGCAGGTCCCGTCGGGCGTCTCGTAGTCGTGGCCGAAGATCTCGAGAACCGGGATGCGGCCGGCTGCGGCCAGCATCACCCGGGGGATGAGATGGGTCTCCGGATCGTGGCGCTCCTTCAATTCGTTCTGAATGTCGCTCCCGCTCGCGTTAAAGTAGCGCAGGGACACCGACGCCAGCCCGTGCGCTACCCCGAAGTCCCGGAGCATCCACTCGCCGACGAGCTTGCTCCTGCCGTAGGGGTTGATGGGGGCTTGGAGCGTGTCCTCCGTGATAGGGATCGTTGCCGGGCTTCCGTAAGTGGCGCAGCTGCTCGAGAACACGACGCGGAGCACCCCATGGTCCTTCGCCGCCGAGAGCAGCGTCTGCATGCCCGCGACGTTGGCGTCGTAGTACTTGCCGGGGTTCTCGACGGACTCGCCGACATAGGCGGACGCCGCGAAGTGGATGACGGCAGCCGGGCGGTACGCCGCGAAGACGTCCCGCACGCGCCCGGGGTCACGGATGTCGCCCACCTCGAGCGGTCCCCAGCGAACATTGTCCGCATGACCGGTGACGAGGCTGTCATAGGTGATGGGACGGTAGCCGGCGGACGCGAGCGCCGCGCAGGTCGAACTCCCGATGAAACCCGCACCGCCCGTCACGAGGATGTTCAAGAATAGGCTCCGCTCATTCCGTCGACCATCGCACATCCGTCTTCGAACCCGGCCGCATCGCGCGCTAGGGTTCGAACAACGTCACGCGGGGAACAAAGACCCACGGTTTCAAGACAACCGGCGGGTGTCTGCCCTAGGACAACGATATCGGGCCGCTCCGTCGGCGACCACCCTCCCGAACGCTCGCTTCCGCCCGGGGCCGAACCTCACCTCGATCATGGCGGCCTGATCAGCGGCGGCGTCCTGTGGTCGAGGTAGTGGACGCGCACGCGCCCCGAACCGGCCGCGCCGAGGAGATCCTCGAAGTAGGGCTGCCGGGGGATGACGGGATCGGTAGGCGCCTCCGTCCAGCGCCGCACGCGCGGCGGGGGCGTCTCGTGTTCGCTGTAGACGATGTCGCGGACCTCGGCGGGCCGCCGCCGCCCGGGACGAGTCAACGATGACGGCCCCTCCCCGCTCTCACCCGGCGCCGCACCGCATCGGCCCGA
This sequence comes from Alsobacter sp. R-9, assembly GCF_054612375.1. Lineage (NCBI taxonomy): Bacteria > Pseudomonadati > Pseudomonadota > Alphaproteobacteria > Hyphomicrobiales > Alsobacteraceae > Alsobacter > Alsobacter sp. R-9. The sequence continues at coordinate 2,196 of NZ_JBTSWJ010000013.1, forward strand.
GAGGCGCAACATCTGCAGTATACAAAAAGTTGGGACGGCCGGGGACCACGGAGGCTCCCTCCCAAGCCGCCAACCCCCAACCGGCGCGGCGCGTGCCGAACGATTCCGTCGCCGCGGAGGTCGACGTCGCCGGCGACACGACGGCAACCGCCACCATGACGACGTCACCCTCTTCGACGGCGCCCTGCGCTGCGCCCGCGATCGCGCCGCGCTCGACGAGATCGTGCAGGAGTTCACGCCGAGGCTCTCAACCGCGAGCCGGGAGATCCCCGCGGCGGCCGCGCGGATGCTCAAGCGGAATCGCCAGCGGTTCGTTGAACTAGACCAGCCGGATGCGGATGGGTCGCGTCGACGTGTGGGCGATGGCGGCGAGACAGGCACGAATGGAGGCGCGGCGTGACTGACAACTCGCGCCGGAGCTCCCTCTCCACACGAGAACGACTCGACCTCTTCGTAGCCGCCCACGGCCGGTGCCAGAGCTGTGGGTGGCCCCTCACGCCCGGCATCCGCTGGTACGTCGATCACGTCATCCCGCTCACTCTCGGCGGACGGGACACGCCAGACAGCGGGGCAAGACGCGGCGGCGGGACGTGCCGGCGATCGCCAAGGCGGTTCGCGTCAGGGCTCGACACATCGGGCCCCTCACGGGCGCGGCGGCCAATACCGGGAGGCAGGGGATCGAGGTGGAAGAGGACGGTGGATGGGCGGGTGGTGACACGTGAGCAGAAAGTTGATTTAGCGGCAACCGGCCATTACTGACCAACGTGGCCAAACCGCCCGTTCTGCGGAATGACCATCGCTGATAAGGGGCAACGGCGGCGGTGGCTTTTGCGGGCGCCTTGCCAACAGGTTGAGTCTATGATTTAAAATTAAAGGATTCTCGTTGACAGGAGGCGTGTATGCGCCAGCGCTTCTCTACTGTCCTTTTCGTCGCTGCGGCTTCGTTCATAATGTTGACGGGTTCGGCGTCCGCTCAGTTGCTGGCGCCCGGCCCTGGCAACGTCACGAACAACGCGTTTGACGACAACTTAGGCTGCTTCTGGAGTTCTTCGCAGGGTGGCGCGTGCTTGACCGAAACGGATACTGTCTCGAATTCAAGCACTTCGAGCAGCATGTCGCTTCGGACCAATGAAACGACTTTTGCGCAAGTGACACAGCTTGTTGTCGGCGTGACGTACACGTTGACGTACTATGTAAAGTTGGCGGGGGCCGCGAACGCAGGACAGCTTGCAGTTGCGATCTTCGATGGCGTGAAAGACATGTCGTTCTTCCAGCCTCTGTTGAACGCTAACCCACCGACCCCTTATGCGGGGGCGCTGAACGAAGCGCTAGCTAATCGGCCTTCTACCACCGGCAATACCGCGAATGGTAACTGGACGGAGTACAAGACGTCTTTCCAGGCTAGCAGCAATACTGCGACGATCTTCTTTAACGGAAGCAGCTGTACCGGCCAATCGACGACCTGCTTCAGGATCGATGAGATTCGTGTTCCTGCTCCGCTTCCCGGCGCCGGTGTTGTCTCGCTGCTCGCTTTATGTGCCGCTGCAGGCGCATCGTGGCTGAGGAAGAGGTCGGCGGCGTGAAGCTCGTCGCGGCCTGAAGAAAGGCGAGGCGGTAGAGCTGTCACAATCTTCGGCTCCTATCTTCTCGTTTTGGGCATGTAATCAATCGAAAATTACTGCCGTAAAGTTGGTCAGCATTGACTTTGAGCGGTCGTTCATAGAGGCCCAACTGTGACATACTCGGTCGGCACGATGTGTGCACTCTAGGTTGGGCTTGCTGTAATCGTTACTCCACGGCACTGTGTTCTTGGTTTATTGGGTGGCGGCTAGAGCGGAACCCGTCCTGATGGAATCGAGAGGGATTCCCAAATCGGCGTGAAGCTGATGCAGACTGGCTGCCGGACGGAGGCCGGCAGGCATGTCAAAAGCCCTGTCGGTCGATCTTCGGGTTCGGGTTTTGAGGGCAGTGGCGACCGGCGCGACGCATCGCGAGGCTGCGGATCGGTTCGGTGTAAGCGCGGCGAGCGTTAGACGCTGGCGCAAGCTGGAACTCGAACAGGGCGATCCACGCCCCAAGGCGTTGGGCGGCGACCGGCGCTCGAACAGGATCGAAGCCCATCATGAGGCTGTCATGACAACGCTCGGCGTCGAGAAAGTCCTCATCCCAGAACTGCGGCCCGGCGACGTCGTCGTCATGGATAACGTGTCGAGCCAAAAGGGGCCGCGCGTGCGCCAGATGAATCGAGCCGGCCGGCGCACAGCTGCGCTACCTGCCGCCGTATAGCCCCGACTTCAACCCGATCGAAAACGTCTTCGCCAAGCTCAAGACGCTCCTGCGCAAAGCCGCCGAGCGCTCCGTCAGCGGCCTTTGGACCGCCATCGGCCGGATCATCGACCTCTTCCCATCAGCCGAATGCGCCAACTACTTCACGGCCGCAGGCTAAGATGCAATCTGATCGAATACCGCTCTAGCAACCATCATCCGTTTCTTTGCCTTCAACATGATCTGTTTCAGGTGGCGTGGACTGGAGCAAGGGCAGTCCGCAGCCCGGATAATCTGCCCGTTCGTTGCCAGCTTTCACTTTTCTCAATGAGGGACCGTACTAAGGTGCGGAATCTACAATCGCCTTAAAGGCATACGATCAGAACCAGTCGGCGTTGTAATCTCGCCCTCTCGTGTCAGATTCATAGACGTTCTCTCGGATACGCGTCAGCGCAATCACCAAAGCGTTCTCTGAGATGATGAATGTCATCCACAGCAGCAGCGTAATGATGAGGCTCGCGATGGTGAGGATCAGAACGTTAATCCCGCTGAGCGAAAGCAACGCACCGATGGCGAAAAACGCCGTAGAGTTAATTCCCTGCAAGACAATCACGAGTGCGGCCGTCGCGAATACCTCGGTGCGGAACGAGAATAGCGACGCCGCGACGGGAGCTTTGTCGTCCAGTGAAGCGGCGGGTCCTACGTAGCACAACGAGATCGTGACCACCCACGCCGCGAGATTCGAACCCAATTCAATGAGCCGGAGCGGCAGGCCCCCGACAATGCCGTCTGCCAGGAAGGGGACGAGCCGGATCGCGACGATGAGGGCGAGTGCGGTTAGCACGAAGCCGATCATCCTCGCCTCGCGGCGTCCCAGCAGGATCCGGTTGCCCCGCTCTCGCTTCACGAGGCCCCGGTGGATCCGGATGGCGACGAGGGCCATGCCTGCCGCGCACACGAACTGCCACAGTAGCGCGATCAAGAAACGGAGGGGAGTGCTTGTCGTCGAAAGGCTGGCGACGATGCCGCCGAACGGCGTGGCAAACGTGGGTAGCATCAGGAACAGGGCCACGGCCCATTGCTGCCGAATGAACACGGTCGCCTGGCGGACGGAGACCGACACGATGTTAAACGGCCGTATTGGAGAGAACCAGGCGCGCAAGAGAATCCCTGCCGTTGCCAGCAGCACGATCAAGCTCAGGGCAAGCCTCATTCCAACTCCCTCGGCGGTCGAGGCCGGCTGACCCCGTCTAGCGGAGAGGGGCCTGCACGCGTAGGATTTGTTTTAGGTTTCGTTCTTTAATGCGTCTAGCGAAGATGAGCCTCGTCGTTAAATCGCCAGCCGACCAAACGTGGGCGTTGCCTGCGCGAGAACTTGTCTTCTGGATCTTCGCCTTCATCCTGTGGGGTGTCCTGCGCCAGAAGTTCGCGTCGATGCCCGCGGACGACATTGGGCTCGGCATCTTCCAGCATGTGACGGCCCTGGAGCTTCTCGAGGTCTACTTCATCGCTCGCCTCGCGCTCGCGCTGCGCCCCTCTGATATCGTCGGGCCGGGGGTGGCGCTGGCGACCCTGGGGGTCGTCGCGGCGCTCGTCCTGCTCCTGCGCTACCGGCCTACCTATGCCAGCGGCGGCCTTGAGCTCTGGCTGCTGGCGCTGTCCGTCTTCGTCTCGTCGATCCGGGTCGTCGCCTGGGCGATCACGCTCTTCGTGTTTCAGTTCATCGTTCAGTCGGGCCCGTTCCTGTGGCTGCACGAGTTGATTGGGCGGGTGGACGCGGAGGTTTTGCGCGGGCTCCTGGCAGAAGCCGGCCACCAGACGACCGGGGTGGGACCCCTCGTCTATGTCGTGGGCAACGACTTCGCCATCGATGTGATGGGCGCGTGCTCGTCCTCGCACGTCATCGCCACCGTCATCGCGGGCTACTTGATCATCGTGCTCGGTCGGCGCGGGCGACTCGTCCCCGGGGACGTCAGCTGGATCACCGGACTGCTCGTGGTAGGCATCATGATCAACTGGATGCGCCTCCTGCCGACGGCCTTGTCCCGGGAGGGGCATGCCTACTGGCATGACGGGGACGGCGCCGGCCTCGTCTCGCTCGCCTATGGGGCCATGACCATCGGCGCGGCATTCGCCGCCACGCGCGGGGCAAGCCGGGCGACATGATCCGCGGCCTGTTCCACGCCGGTTGTGCCGCCGTGCTCGCCACCTCGATCCTCTTCGTCGCGCGAGGCGACGTCGCGCCCGTTGTCCCTGATCCCCGCGAGCAGTTGCAGCGCTTCATGTCTTCGAAGGGCTATGCCCGGACCTCCGAGCGGGAAATTCTCGGCGGCGAGACGCTCTATACCTTCGCGCGCGAGGGCTGCGCCGATGCGGTGCGGGTGGTTTACCTTCCCGAGATCCACCGGATCTCCGACGTCTCGCGGCAGGTGTTCCGTCAAGAACCCACGGTGTACGTGCATGACGGGGGCATCGTCGAAGACCTCGGGGCGGTAACGCTCATCCCGCGGTGGCTTTGGCGGCGCGCCCTCGTCAACCTCCAAGCCGCTCCGGAAAATCCCTGGATCTCGATCGCGCTGGCCGTCCAGGATCCGGCTCACTGTCTGCAGCAGGTGCCGGTGGACTGGGCCCGACTGCCGGCGTCCTAGTGGGAGGAGCGGGACGGCTCAGTCGCGCCCGCCGCCGCCCCTTGAAGGACCGCGCTCCACCGCTCTAGGGCGACCGACCGGGCGTAATGCGTTTCCGAGGCGGCCCTGCCATTCGCCCCCAGCCGGGAGACCCGCGCGGGATCGTCGGCAAGCGCGCCGATCTCGTTTGCCAGGGCTTCGCCGTCCCCCGGCGCAATACAGACCCCACAATCGTGCCGGGCGACCATGCGCCCCAGTTCACCCTGAGGATCGGCCACGGCAATCACCGGGCGTCCCGCCGCGATGATGCCGTAGACCTTGCTGGGCACGATGAGCCCCTCCAGTTCGGGGCGCAGCGACACCCAGTGCGCGTCAGCAACCCCGAGAGATTGCCGCAGCATCGCCTGGTCCTGATAGGGCCGGAACTGGAACAGATGCGCGAGCCCGCGGGCCGCCACCTCGGCGCGCAGCCGCTCGATGCCGTGGCCTCCACCGATGAAGAGAAAGAGCAGACGGGACTGCGACCGCAGTAACTCGGCGGCGGCCAGCAGGGTGTCGAACTCGTGCGCCCGGCCAAGGTTGCCCGAGTAGGCCACGACAAAGCGATCGTCGAGGTCCCACGCCTGCCGCAGGGGATTGTCCTGCCGCGGAAGGGGGCTGATGACGGTCTCCTCGACCCAGTTCGGCACGACGGAGATTGCGTCCTCGGGGATGCCTTCGTTCAGAAGATGGCCCGCCATCCGTTCTCCAAGCACGACGCAGGTGCGGGCTTTGCGGAAGGTGGCGTTGCGGATCCGCCGCAGGCTTCGCGCACTCCATCCGTCCTTCGGCAGAAAGCCGAGTGCCTCCGCCGTCTCGGGATAAAGATCCTGGCACCAATGGACGACCGTGGCGCCGCGCCAGCGCGCAATCCACGCCGCAGGAATGCCGATGAGCGGCGGATCGGTCTTGGCGACGATGACGTCACCCAGACTGGCGGTACGAAACAGCGCCCAGAGTGCGCTGACGTAAAAGGTCGCGTAGTCCACCGCGCGGAGCGCGAGCCGGGCCCGCCCGAGCCGCGAGGTCCAGACCCGGACGATGCGAACGCCCCGGTCGTCTTCCGAAGCCGCCAGCCGGACCGACGGGTCATCATAGCGGAGGCGGCTCGTCACCACCGACACGCTTAGCCCATCTTTCGCCAGGGAAACGGCCAGATCCGTCAGCAACTGGCTGGTCGCGCTGAAGTCGGGAAAATAGAACCTGTTGATGAAGATGATCTGCACGGGCTTGCACGTATTCCTGACGAGATTAAGCCGACTTCGGGCGAATCACGAGTGCCGACGACTACCAGGACGCACCGAGACCTCCTTGCGCCTGATCCGGCAACGTTCGGAACCATCTCCTTTTGCCCGCGTTAAGGCGCCAACCTGCCTCTTTAACGACAAAATGCACCTTCCGCCTGAAGGTTAAAGTGTGTTAAGGAGGTGGCAATAGAACGACAGGGATATGCGTCATGCCGGTCAGCCTGCGAGGGGTGAAGTTCACCTCGTTGTCCGAAAACTCCGACTTTTTCAACACGCTGAGCATCTTCGGTGACGGGGGCGAGTTCCTGCTGCCGGAGACGCCGACGTCGAGCGTGGACCTGCTCTTCGATTCATTCTCCGCGCTACCCAACTCGTTCCTGCTGTCCGGCAACGGGAGCCCGCTTCCCTCGGCGCGTCTGCAACTGTGGACCGACAACGGCGACGGCCTCTTCAACGCTGCCGGCGACACGCAGAACGGCTCGGATCGGACCGTTGGTTCCCTGACCTGGACACAGGTCGTCGCCGCGTCGAACAACGGCGCCAACGCTATCTTCATCACCATCGACGACGACGGCAACAGTTCCGACGGCGACTTCAACGACATGGTCGTCAAGGGCGAAGTCGCGCCGCCGAAGGAGGAGCCCTGCCATGACGGCAAGGACGAGTCCTGCGGTCATCAACCCGACTGCCCCGTCTCCGAGGTGACGCTCACATCGGTTTACGAGGATTCGGGGTTCTTCAATACGCTCATTGTTTCCGGACAGGGCGAAGAGGGCGGCGACATCCCGGAAACGCCCTACGCCGTGACGCTCAATGTCACGTTCGACGCAGGCGACACGACCGGCGGTCACTTCTCCCTCGACAGCAACGGGACGCCGAGTTCGGACGCCCGGGTGAAGGTCTATGTCGATGACGGCGACCACTTGTTCGAGCCCGGTGCAGGCGACGGGTCCTATCTCTTCGAGAAGCCCCTCGAGAACCTGACGTGGAACGAGCTCGCAACGGCTTCGGACCACGGCACCAAGGATCTGTTTCTCGCCATCGACGATGACGGTGCCGGGATCGACGAGGACTACAACGACATCGTCGTGCTGGCCGACTTCAAGGAACCCGAGTGTCACGACAAGCCGTGCGTTGTCTCGGAGGTGACCTTCACGTCGGTCTACGAGGACTCCGGGTTCTTCAACACCTTCGTGGTCGAGGGCACGGGTGAATCGGGTGGCGACGTGCAGGAAACGCCGTTCGGCGTGCCGCTTGCCGTCACGTTCGACGCCATGGACGGGGCCGACGGGCATTTCTCTCTTGTTAGCAACGGCGTGATCAGCAGCGATGCCCGCGTCAAGGTCTACATCGATGATGGCGACCATTCCTTCGAGGCCGGCGGCGACGACGGTTCCGCTCTCATCGACGTCGACGTCACGACGCTCTCCTGGGCGAAGCTGGCCGAGTTGTCCGAGAATGGTTCGAAGGACCTCTTCCTGGCGTTTGACGACGACGGGGCCGGCATCGACGAGGACTACAACGACATCGTCGTGCTCGCCGACTTCACCAAGCCCAAGTGCGACGACGAGCCGGACTGCGTGATCTCCAGCGGCACGTTCAAGTCCGTCTTCGAGGACTCGGGCTTCTTCAACGTCCTGGAGATCGCCGGCACGGGTGAGTCCGGCGGCAGTGTCGCCGAGACGCCGTTCGACCTCGAACTCAACGTGAACTTCGACCCGACCGATACCGGAACGGGCGATTTCCGCATCATCTCCAACGGCACGGAAAGTTCGAATGCCCGCGTGGCGATCTATGTCGATAACGGGGACGATCTGTTCGACACCGCGACCGACTCGCTCTGGCAGCCGAGCAAGAGCGTCGACGACCTGACGTGGGCGGACATCGTGGCCGCCACGGGCAACGGAGAGAGCTCGATCTTCCTCGCCTTCGACGACGACGGTGCCGGCATCGACAAGGACTTCAACGACATCGTCGTCCAGTTCACCGCAGACCCTTGCGAGACCGATTGCTGCTGCGGCCGTGACGACTGGACCCACGTTCCCATGCCGGAGGCCGATCTGCTGGTGGCCTGAACGTCGGCGAGCCTTAAAGCGGAAAAGCCCGGCGCGAGCCGGGCTTTTTTCATGGCAAAGCGCCTCGCGCCCCGCCGGCACTCAATCGGGAATGGGACTGCTCCCGAACAGGCGGCGCTGAACGTCCTGGTTGGGGCCCCAGAGGGGAATGCTCGCCGCGTATCCTCCTGCGGGCTCTTCCCACAAGGAAGGGCCGACGAACAGGCGGCCATTCCTGATCACCTGGGCGCGAGGCGGCAGGCTGGCATCGAGTTCGGCAGACAACGGAATGCGCTCGCCGAGGCTGGAGACATCGGTGTTTGCCTGCCACGCCACGGCTGCAAGAACCAGTGCGATCGCTGCGAGGCCGCCGTAGACCGGACGGATCTCCGTGAGGTGAACGACGGCCAGCGGAACGAGCACCGCCGCCACGAACAGGAGATGCCGCGTTTCGGCGATGCTCCCGTTCAGCCACAGGACGTTGAAGAGAAGGAAGATGGCGGCCGTCGCGGCGAGGCAATGAAGGGAAGCGGCCCGGTCCTCGAGGCGCGTCACCCGGGCGACCACCGCCATCGCATAAGCCAGCAGAACGAGCGCTACGACTTTACCAGGCCGCCCAGCGAGGAGGCTTCCGCCAATGCTGCCCAAAGCCTGGCTTACCGTCTCCAACGGTCCGAAGCGGCCGCCAACGAAGGGAGGCGTCTGCCCCTGCCCCAATGCCACCCGCGTCAACAGCGACGTTCCACCTGCGGCCAATACGAGACCACAGCTGACAGCCACGCGCATCGTAAGAGGACCACGAGCCAAAGCCAGGATGCACAGCGCCGCAGCCCCGACATGGGCCACGCTCGAGTTGTGGGCCAGCGAGAGGAGCGCCCCCGATAGGGCAAGGCCGCCCGCGGTCCAGCCGGGCCGCTCGCTCCCTACGAGGGACACTAGAGCCGTGAGAAAGTAGGGAAGGATCGCTAGTTGGATCGTGTGCGAGAGAAGATAGATCTGGTTGAGTGCCACGTAGGACGCGAGCCAGACCGCGATGGCCCCGGATATCCAGCCGCGGTCAGCGCGGGCTTCGGGGCGAAGTGACCGATAGAGAAGACACCAGCCGGCGGCCTGGACCGCGATAAGCGCCCCATGGGCAAAGGCCAGTGACAGCGCGCTCCGACCGAGCACTCCGGACCAAATCGCCAGATAGGCGCTGTAGAGCGGCGGCCATGCGGTGATCGGGTTGCCGGAAAAGTACCGGTAGCCCTGACCGTCAAGGATTGAAATCGCACCCTGCCAGTAGGCCCAGACATCCTCGGTAAACGACACGCCGGTGCGGCTGGAGGCAGCATAAAGGCCCGCGGCCAGCACTGCTGCGATCAGGGGAGCGAGATGTCCAGTCGAGCTTCGCACCGGCGCAATGTCGGGCAGGCAGGTTCGAGGACCGGCCGTGCCTACGGCCGCCCTCTTGCCGTCAGGAGACGGTGGAACTGCCCCAGACGGTGTCTGACCCTCAGCGCCGCCGGGATCCCGAAACACTCGGCGACGACCCGCTCCCATGCACGTCCGGGATAATGGCCTTTCCCGAAGGCCTGAGCGTGACGGACTATCGTTAGGCCTTGGGATGGGAAGCCGTTAAGATGGAGGTGGCGGGCCGTCCGCAGGCAACGATCCTGGTAGAGGAGCCACGACTGCTCATCGGCCTGCATTGACGCCAGCAGATCGGAAAGCTTTTTCAGCGAAAGCACGTGACTGTCCGCTAAGCGCTTGTTCAGCACGCGCGAGACGCTTCCTGGCCGGTGATACCAGGCGACCCACGCCGGATCGGCGGTGAACCCCATGCGGGCCCCGGCCGCGAAACCGCGAAATGCCAGGTCGATGTCATCGACACCCCATATCTCGGGATCCCAACCGCCGATGGAGCAAATGAAAGCAGTCGACCAGACGATCGTCGATGTCTGCACGCAATTGTCGGCCATGAAATGCTTGATCATGGTCCGATGATCGGATCCAGGCGCGTATTTGTTCGTCAGGGATAGTTCGAGGCGCCCGGGCTTCTCTTCAGCACAATGCCCCACGAGCATGTCGAATTCGGGCGACCAGCGCCTGTTGACAACCGCGCCATGAGGTCCCACCACGTAATCGTCACTGTCGACAAAGCACACCGCCTCGGTCGCGACCAGTGCAAGGCCTCGGTTCCGGGCCACGGATGGGCCGGCATTGTCCTGGCGCACGTACTGCACCCGGTCGCCGAAACCTGCCACCACCTTTGCAGTCCCATCCGTCGACCCGTCGTCCACGACGATGATCGGCGCGTCGAACCCAGGCTGTTCGACGAGCGAACGCAGGCAACGGCCGATATCGGCCTCCGCGTTGTATGCTGGAACGACATAGCTCAGAAGCGCCATCGAATTCTCACGCCGCGCGCGTAATCATCCAGCGATCGAGCACCAGCGCGTCCATGCGCGTGCGCAGGAAGCAGTCGAGCGCTTCCTCCAGGCGGCACACGACGGGCTCGTTCTCATTGAAGGAGGTGTTCAGCACCATCGGGATGCCCGTCGCCTGCCGGAACGCATCGATGAGCATCCAGTAGCGGGGGTTCGTCTCTCGGTGAACGGTCTGCAGCCGCCCCGACCCGTCCACGTGGGTGATGGCCGGAACGAGGGGGCGCTTCTCCTCGCGTATCTGGAACACCTGCATCATGAAGGGGACGTCCGCGTCCTCCTCGAACCATTCGGCCACGTGCTCTCGCAGGATCGACGGAGCGAAGGGGCGAAAGCTCTCTCGCCGCTTGATCTTGAGGTTGAGGATGTCCTTCATGTCCGCCCGTCGCGGATCGCCGAGGATGGACCGGTTTCCGAGCGCGCGCGGACCCCACTCCATGCGGCCCTGGAACCAGCCGATGACCAGACCCGCCGCAATGGCACGGGCCGTGCGGTCACAGAGCGAGGCGTCGTCCTCGACCTCCTGCACCCGACAGCCTGCCTCGGCGATCTCGACCCGACGCAGATCGAGGAGACCGCCGATCTCATCCCGCGAGAACGATGGCCCAAGGTAGGAGTGATCCATCACGGCGCGTCTCAGGCCCGCGTCTCCCTGGAGCGCGCTTGACGCCGGTGGCGGCGCGTTGCCCGTCTTCAGGGACATCCAAACCGACAACGCTGCACCGATGGCGCCGCCGGCGTCGCCAGCCGCCGACTGTACATAGACCCGCCGGAATGGCGTCATGCGCTTGATCTTGCCGTTGGCGACCGAGTTCATGGCGCAGCCGCCGGCCAGCGTGACCGCATCGAGGCCGTGGCGCCCGTGCAGCGTCCGCAGCAAATGGAAGAACGCCTCCTCGTACATGGCCTGGACGGACCTGGCGATATCCTTGTGGTGCTGCTGCAGCGGCTCGCCTTCGGAGCGGGCTGGGCCCAGCAGAGCCTCCAGTTCCGGGGAGAAGAGCGTGCCAACGGCGGGACTGCCGCCGTCCCACGCATAGTCGATCTTCTCCCGGTGATGGCGGAAGAAGCGCGTGTCGAGTTCGAAGCCGCCATCCTCCTTCAACCTGACGATCCGCCGCATGTCCGCGAGGCGGGTCGGCTGGCCATAAGGGGCAAGACCCATGACCTTGTACTCGTCGCCGTAATGAGTAAAGCCGAGATACTGCGTCAGCGCCTGATAGAAGATGCCCAGCGAGTGGGGAAAGAACACCCTCCCCTCGATGTCGACGGCATCGTCCCGACCGACACCCCAGGCCGCACTCGAGAAGTCACCGAAGCCGTCGACGGAGACGGCGACGGCCTCCTTGAACGGAGATACGAGGAAGGCGGAGGCCAGGTGGGCGAGATGGTGCTCGACCCGGTGCACCTGTGACGTGAACGTGTCGTTCGGAAACGTCGACTTGAACTCGTCGGCCACGCTGCTGCGCCGCTTCTGGTTTCGCAGCCGATCGAGGATCAGCTCGAGATCCGGTCGCTTCAGAAGCGCGAAGCCCGCCTTCCGCGCGAGGTGGGCCCGCGGATCGGAGTTCAGCGCCACGTGAGCGACGTCGGAGAGACCAATCCCCGCGTCTTTCAGGCACCAGGCCACCGCCCGCCCCGGGAAACCCGCCCAATGCTTCACGCGCCGGAAGCGTTCCTCCTCGGCGGCGGCAACGATGAGACCATCCTTGAGAAGACAGGCTGCTGCATCGCCGTGGTAGGCATTCAGACCGAGGATGTACACTCAAACACCTATTCGCGTTGATCAGAGCGCAGCGGTTTTGCTGCATTCTTCTTCATTGATCGGTCGATGACTTCCAAGGCGATCATGATCTCGGCACAGGTTCTTTGCATCACATAGAGCCAGCCAGGAAATCCATCAAGAAAACATCTCTTTACGATCAACGTATACAGAAAGACAAGCAACGGCGCCGGCCATCCCATGCGCCTGACTCGGTCTACTCGACGAAGATCATCCGATCGCGCAGTCAGCAGGTACTCCGCCTCAGCAGCGGCATAATTCTGCTGGGATGCAAACCAGCGCCACAATGGCTTCCGGTCATCGTGATATATTTTACTCTTGAGATCGCCGACAACGCCGTCGATTTGGACTTTGTGTCCGTGACCGTGCTGTACGTATGTGGCCCCCGACGTACGATAGAGTACTGCCCTTGGAGGATAAAGTGTTCCCCTGAGGGCCCTGCCGTTAACGCAGTAGATGAACGACGCACGAAATCCGGCTTTGCCCTGATCATCTACGCCTCGTTCTATCTCTTCAGCGAATCCTTCATCCAGCACATAATCTGCATCCAGCGAAAGTGCCCATTCTGTCTTGACCAGACCCAGGCCGTAATTGCACTGATCTGCAAAGGAGATGAATTGCCGGTGGATCAAATCAACATTCTCAAATTCAGAAGCAATCTTCACTGTCGCATCCGTACTTCCACTGTCTAAAATTATAACGCGGCGCGCCCATCGCAGGCTCGATAAATTACGACGAATGTTATCTTCTTCATTGAAGGTGATGACGAGCGGCGTTATCGCTTCAAGATGCATGGACCGCATCCCTCTCGACCGCCGTTCTAATTGCGCGGGAGTATGCTTGATCCATCTTTCGTGCGACGGAAGACCATGAGAAGTGAGTGATGGCCAACTCCCTGGCCGCCCTCGACATGGCCCTTCGCTGCGAGTGGTCCGACAAGAGCTTGGCGATGGCCGAGGCAAGGGCTTCCGGATCGCCGCGCACCACCAGGCCGGATCCGGATCTTAAGATGTCATCCGACAGGCCGACTTCCGGAGTGACCACCACGGGCGTCCCGCAGGTCAGTGCCTCAAGCACGGCATTGCCGAAGTTCTCCGAATACGATGGGGCGACAAAAAGATCGGCAGCGGCAAGAAGCTTCCACTTCTCTTCGCCGTAAACCGCTCCGCAAAACATCACTCGATGATCTACACCCAACTCGCGGCACCGGCTCTCAAGCACGGCCTGATGACCGTCCTCATCATTGCCAGCAATGATGAGCTTAACGTCTACTAAGAGCGGCAGGGATTCTATGATCCTATCAAGTCCCTTTTTCCAGTTTATTCGTCCTATGCTAACAATCGTCCTCCCCTCACCGCCAGCAGAATTGAACATCTTTGGTTCATCGGGATCAATGCCATTCGGAATCACTTCGATGCGCCGAAAGGAAAGTCCCAAAGACGCCAGCGCCTCCGCCTCCACGACGGAGGTTGCGTGGATCGCGGCCGCGCTCGAAACAGTCAATGCACCGTAGAGCCACAACCAAGCCGTCTTGATCGCGCGACTTTTCCGGGCGATCAGGTCGGGCACCAGCATGCCGCGCGGAGAGAGAATGAAAGGCCGGTTTTGCCTGATGCATTCCCTACAGGCTGCTACAGTTGGCCACAGAAAGACTGAGTGCACGTGGACAACATCATAACCCCCGAGGTTGCTGCGTAAGGCAGACATCATCGCCGGCGAACGGTAGATCCGACGTCCCAGTTCGGTGGCGAAGTACGTCACCCTGACGCCGTCCTTCGGACACACTTCGCCCGTGGGTAACGGCACCACGCCGGGTCCATCGACGTTGGTCGTAAAGACATCGACGTCATGACCCTTTTCCACCTGCGCTTTGGCTAGGCCATGAACGGAGACGATGGGTCCTCCATACCGTACCGCTGGCCAATAGGTGGGAACGACGTGCAGAATACGCATCCGGGATCTTTATCTGATGCGGTTCTTGTTTTCACTGGCCATCCATGGCCACATGAGCGGTACCGCGAAACGGATTGTCAGCCAAACGGCGATGAGCCCTGCAACAAGGCCACCAAAGGTCTTGGTGAAACTGTTGTCCAGCGAGGCATACGGCAAGAGAATTGCTAATGCTATACCGGTGCCGATGAGGGGGGACACGGATGTTCGCGCCACGAGCCACCGGTAGATGAACCCATAGAGGGCGCCCAGTGCCAGGGTCGTCGCCAACATACCGGCGATACCGAAGTCGATGTAGAACTCGCCGAGATAGCCGATGCTGATCGAGGTTCCGGGCTGGTCCCCGGCCCAGCCGCCCGTGAACTCATTGGTGCGATCAGTGTCGTTGATGACCGCCTTGTCAGGGAACAGAATGCGCGGCATCGCTGGGCGAACGAGGGCGTCGAGCAGGATCTCTCCTTCAGTGTGCGGTTTCGTTCGCGGCACCACATTGAGAACAATACCGAAGAACTCGACGTAAGATATTCGCCGGAACATCGAGTCGAAGCCCTCAGCGAGATCCTCCCCGGAGAGGGACATCGAGCGAGTGAAGAGTTCGCGCATCCGGGTCTCATAGTCGACCGTGACGACCTGTTCGGCTCGTCCTCCGGCAAGGAAGGCCCTGTAGTCACCCTTCACAGCGGACCACACCGCTCCAAAAATCACCAGGAGCACGGCCATCGCGCCGAGCGCGATCGAGTTTCTCAGGGACAGGCGCGGTGCGGTCCCCGCTACAGCTGCAATGGATGCGAGGAAGACAAACTTGAAATCCGAAAAGAAGCCGCCGAGCCCCTGTCCCAGTTCGATCAGGAACGCCGCGATAAAGTACCCCTTCGCCACGGGCGGGTCCATGAATGTCCGGTAGGCGAGAGCGAAGAAGAAGGCCCAGCGCAATTGGCTGATGCCGATGACGAGTTGTCCCAGTCCCGGCGCCACGGTCGTCACCACCTTGACAGCCAGCGCGATTACTAGCGCGATGACGTAGACGCGGAACCAGACGTTGACGGGCACGGCGACAGCCAGAGAACGCGCCCTCTGGCCCGCCTGCGAATGACGCGGGGATCCTGCGCCGAGCCGCATTCCGATGGCCATCGCGAGAACCCCTCCCAGACTCAGAAGCGTCGCGAGGGGTACGTTTGACGGCATTCGCGTATAGAATACGAGTGGCATGCCCAGCCAGTTGGACTGCAACACGGCGGTCGCCGCCCCGAGCCACGCGATCCCGAACACTATCAGGAGGACTGGCGCTTCGTCGGGACGCCACAGTAGCCACGCGCCGACCAGAAGAACGGCAATCGCCGTCGCCGCGAGGAGCGGATTGGCCGTGCCGATGCTGAAACCGATGCCCACAACGGCGATGGGAACGAACCCGGGCGGCCAACGCTTTCTGACCGGGGCAGCCTGCGTCGCTCGCGTGCCTGTCCTCTCGAACGGTGTCACGGGACCAGGAGCCTCTTCCTCGCGACGGCATGGCGGACGGCAGCCATGATGCCATCGGCGGCCGCGGCGGGCGAGAACCGTCGGGACATTTCCTCGACTTCAGCGCGCGTAGGACCCAGCGTGAGCGCTCCCTCGATGACCTCCGCCATTTTGGTGACGTTACCGACTGGGAAGACCCTGGCGGCCCCTCCGGGCACTGCGAGGTCCGCCGCGCATCCGCACGCGTCCGAGATCACTGACGGACGGCCACTGGCCATCGCCTCGTTGACGACGAGGCCCCAGGTCTCATGCTCGGAGGGCAGCACGAGGACGTCGGACGCGGCATAGACGGACGGCATGCGGGACTGGTTGCAGAATCCAAGGAGATCGATCGTGACGCCACCAGCTGCTGCCCGATCCCGCAGCGACTGCTCCTCGGCGCCAGCACCGGCGATGACAACGCGACAGTGGATCCCCTTTCGCTCAATGATGGCAGCGGCTTCCACCACGTCACGCGGCCTCTTGGCCGGATCGAGCTTTCCAGCGAACAGGATCACTAACTGGTCGTCCGCGATCCCAAGCCGAGCGCGCTCCTTACGCCGGGCATCGGGCGTCGCTTCCGTGCGGAACCGATCGACATCGACGCAATGAGGCGAGAAGAACATGTCCTCCGGCCTGCAGCCATAATTCAGATAATAGTCCCTGTTCCAGGACCCGGTGTACGCGAAGCCATCAAACGCCTTGAGCAGCAGCGGATAGACAAACGTTTTTGCCATCCGTTTGGCGGTGCCGCGCGGCGTGTGCAGATGGCTGTCCCCGCGGACGAGGACCGGCGTCCCCTGTTGCCGCGCGGCGAAGATCGTCTGCCAGTACGTCTTGAGGTTCCATCCCGTCACGAGAACCGCATCGAACTGCTTGCGCAAAACCTCGGCCACGTCCGGCGTGTCGCTCCCGGTGAAGCGCGAGGTAGATGGCACTCGAGAGACGTTGCGCAGGAACGTGTGCTCCAATCCTGCGAGGAGATCTACGTCCCAGTCGAAGGCTACCCCGAACCCGGCACCCGCCTGCTCCTGGGGCGTCGGCCGGTGGGCGAAGAACACGTGAAGGGGCGTGAGCTTCGACAACTCCCTGAAGAGCGGAGAATAATACTGGATGGGATGCGACGTCACGATCGCAAGCCTCGGCGTGTCGACTGGATCGCGCATCATTTCGCGATGGCTTCATCCAGACAGGCTGCCATGCGCCGGGCGACCGATCGTGCCGAGTAGGCATCGAAGCGGCCCCAGTGGACAGCGTCGGGGTCGTAGGGCGCTTGAACCATGCCCAGCAGGGCATCGGCGACCTCCCCTGCCGTCGGCAGCTTCTCCTCCTCGACAAGGACGACGCGTCCGGCGCCGCTCCCGTTCAGGACCTCGACCGCCGTGCTCGCGGGATGCAGGAAGGCCAGCACGGGACGCCGCGACTGCACGGCCTGATAGACCTTCGATGGGGAGTAGTGGGCCTCGGTGGATCCCACAATCAGCACGCCGGAGGAGTGGGTGAGGTTGGCGAGCACCTCGAAGTAGGACATGCGATCAGGATGTTCCGTGACGAGGTCCGCAACGCCGACACGCTGGGCGACGGGGAGCACGGCATATCCGCGGGGATCCTGAGGTGACGTTCCCGTCCCAATGAAATGGAGGCGGATCCGGTTGGCCTGTTCGGGCGACTGGTCGCGCAGGGCGTTCAGGCCCGCGAGAATCCGCTCCAGGACGGACCTCGCCTTCGGTAGCATGGCTCCCGCGTAGACGGCGTGGAAGAGACCGTCGCCGGGATCGAACTGCGATGGCCTGACCTTCGCGAAGTTCCGCGGGTCGAAATCGCGCGCCGAAAACCCGATCGGCATCGAATCCACGACCGCCTGCTCGGACAAGCGAGGATGTCGTTGCCGCAAGCCATCCAGATAGCCGGGGGCGACGGAGGTGATCAGGCGGGCGTGCCGGACAGCGAAAGGCTCCAGGCACTCGCCCAGCTTCATGGAGGCCCACGCCTTCGAAAGCGGCACCTCCGTCCCCGGCCAGCGATGGACCCAGGGATCCTGGTAGTCGATGCCGAACGGGAGCGGCTTCTCCCGGTGGAGGAGTTCCCCGAGGATTGCGGAAAAGAACGATGGGATGGTGATCAGGAGGAAATCCATCCGACCTTCCGCGCGCAGTCGACGCAGCGCGGCGAGGTGATACGGCAAGGAACGAACGCCGATGTCTCCCACGACACGAACCGGCCGCGTCGGCAGCGCCGGTGTCCTGACGATCTCCAGGTACGGGTCCACGAGGCCGGCAAGACCCGGGTCAAGAGCCTCCTCGTAGTGGCGGGGGTCCGTCGTCACGATGATGGGGCGCCAGCCGAACTCCTCGAGATGTTGGCTAAGAATCCTGGCGCGATGCACGCCCGCCAGATTGCTCGGCGGGAAATGCGGCGAGACGATCACGACGGTGCGACCGCCGTTCGCCGCGAATTCAACCGGTGTTCGGGACAGGTCGCTCAATAGGGACCTACAGGGTCGGAGATCAATGCGGTCGCCTTCCCCATGCCAACCACAGCAGGACCGATGGCCGCCCTCGCAAGATCGACCAATGCGCGGCTTTCGACCTCCCAATTATAGCGCGTCTGGCCGAGTGACCATGCCCGCCTTCGCGCGCTCTCCAGAGCGCCCGAAATTCCCAGCATTTCGTCGAACTTGGTGGCGAGAGAGGCTGGATCTTCCATGCGATAGAGGCAGTCGACAAGACCTGCATCGCGAGCGAACGCCGACTGGGCCGGCGTGTCGGACATCAGCGGTGGTAAACCTGCGACGAGAAAGGAGAAGAGCTTGTTGGACAGCGCCTTCAGGTTGTTCCGCGTATGGCCAGGTTCAGAGCAAAGGCCAATGTCGTAATCTGCCGCGAGGCCTTCCAGAGCGTGCGGTGGGGCTGGAGGCAAGAAATGCAGGTGGTGACCAACCCCCGAACTTTTTGCCAGTTCCAGCAAAGCAGCTGCGAAGCCCTCGGCCGGGCTGCCCCGCAGATAGAGGTGGGGTCTGACGCGGGACAAGGCTACAGCCCGCAATGCCGCCTCCAGCCCACGTGAGGGTCCGACGGTTTGGGACACCCAATAGACCGATGGTGCGGGACGCGCTGATCCATGATCCGTTGGCGAGATCGGACCCTGAGCAAGCGGAACCACATTTAGGATCACCGCTGGCTTCGCGATCCCGTACTCCTCCTTGTACGCGTCCGCGATCATCGGCGATGCGGCGGTGACGTAGGCTGCATGGCGCAAAAGGGCCCCCTCCACGTCCCTCAGCAGCGCCCGCTGCGCCTCGAAGGCGGGATCGTCCGGCCAGTCGCCCAGATGAAAATCCTCTGCGTCGTAAGCGAAGCGCGTTCCATGCAGGGCCGCAGCGGCGGCAACGGCCGGCAACGCGGCCGGATAATGGCCGATATAGAGATCGGCCCGCTGCCTCCTGGCCGCAGCGGCGAGTAGCCCGCTTGCGGGATGCAGCGCGGGAGACCGCAGCTGCGGCAACGGCGCGTGACGGTAGATTCGTGCGGCCAAAAGTTGCGGCAGGCGAAGAGCCCGCCATGCCAGCCTCGACCGAAGGTCGATCCGCTCGGATGTCCATCGAGCGCGCCTCAGCACGGCTTCGTCCCGCGCATCGACGAGGTCGAGCGTCCGGGTGGACACCACGCGGACGTCGAAGTCTTCCTCTGCGAGCGCGTCGGCCTCCTTGACCACGCGGGGATTGGAACCAAGCGCCCCCGGCGTCACGATGCAGATGGACGGCCGACGCACACTCATCGGCCAGGACTTGCGCCGAGGCGGCTGGCGATCGCCGCGCGAACATCACGCCGGTAATCCGACCATTGCCGCCGCGCGGCGGCAGCCAGGGCATGAGGCCGCATTTCGGCAAGCCACTCTCGCTGATCAAGGCAACGCATCAGCGCATCGGCGAGGGCTGCTGCGTCGCCGGGCGGGACGATGAGGCCGCAGGTATCATCGAGGAGATCGGCAGCCCCGGCCTGATCCGTCGTGATGACAGGCAGGCCATGCGCCAACGCTTCCGCCACTACCATGCCAAAGCCGTCGGACAGCGTGGGGAAGACGAGGACCTCAGCCTCGCCATACGCTTCGAACAGCACGCTCCTTGGCACTGAGCCATGGAAGACGATGTTTTCGAGGGCGCCTGCGATCTGGAGCCGGGCGTCTGGCACACGACCATAGACGTGGAGTTCGACGTGTCCAGCCGGGAGGCGGGTCCACGCTTCCAGCAGGTGGTTCGCTCCCTTGCCCGGCGTGAAGTTACCTGCCCAGAGAACACGAAGTCGGGTTGACTTGTCGCGCCTGATGTCGCGAACCGCAGCGAGAGGTGGCGGCGCAGCGAGGGGAACCGCCACGAACTTCGCCGGATCTGCACCCGCCGCAACGTGGGACCGCGTGGTGGTGGCCGAGTTCGTGAGGACGAGGTCCGCCAAGGCGATTTCCTCGCACCGGCGCGCATAGCGTTCTTCGAAGCGAGAAGCGAAATACTTATCCGCAGCGCTTGCGAGTTCCGGGTTCCGTCGCCTCTCCGCGCCGGCAATCGCTTCGAAAGCACGGCTGTCGAGTGAGGGTAGGTGCAGCACGGAGAACCGCCCGGCCCGTCGCGCTGCCTTGAGGGTCTCGAGGCCCGAGTACTCGAACACCTGGATGACGTCGGATTGCTCGACATGGCGACGTGCGACGTTCTGGTCGAAACGGCGGATCATGCGATCCCACGCGCGATCGACGAGGATCGGGCTTGCCCGCAAAACGGACGCAGCCGTGCGGATGATCTCCAACGCAGCGTCGGTGTGCACCTTGTCCACAGGGACGGCCGTGACGGCCCTGCGCCCGAGCTCGCGCCCCAGCCGTTTGGCAAGGGACCCGGGCAGCAGTCCGACGAGGCCAGCCGCCCTGCTGTCAGGCTTCCACGCGAAGGTGGTGACGAAGGCCTCCAGCCATCCTTCCTCGTGCATGGCCAGCGCCACCTGCTGCGCGTGGTCCATGGTGCCCGGGTAGGCGACGACGGATCTCATCAGGCCCGAGCCGAACTCGCGACGGCGTCGCCATTCAGCCGCGCGCCGATCAAGCGTCGGTAGATGGCTTCATAGGCATCCGTCACCGCCTCGGCGCTGTAGAGCCGCTCGACACGCGCCCGGACGTCGGACCGCGAAAGAGTGCCCAGAAGGCTCGCGCTGCGCACGAGGCCGTCGACGTCGTCCTCGACGAAGCCGGTCCGACCATGCTCGACCACCTCGGGCACTGCGCCGCGACGCAGCCCCAGCACGGGGGTTCCGCAAGCCATCGCCTCGATCATGACGATGCCAAAGGGCTCCTCCCAGAGGATCGGCATCAGGAAGGCCGCGGCATGCCCGAGGAGCTCGTCCTTCGCGGCATCGTCGACCGGCCCGACATAGGTCACACGGTCGCCGTCGATATGCGGCATCACGTGCTCCTCGACCCACCGTTCGTGGCCCGCCGGAATGTTTCCCGCGATCACCAGTCGGCGCCCGGTGCGGCGGGCGATCTCGATGGCCAGATGCGGTCCCTTGATCTCTTCGATCCGGCCGAGGAACACGAAGGGTGCATCGCCGGCGACGTTTGGCTGGAACCGGTACAGCAGCAGGAGAAGGCCGTTCGGCACCATGTGCCAGACGCCCCGAAGACACTTTGCGTCCTGCATGTGCCGACTGATGGCGGAGAACTCCAATGTGCCCCGCGAGAGGGTCGCCGCGAGACCCGTCGTGCGTGGGCTGATCTCGCGCTGGTACGTCATTAGCTTCGGGATCGGCAGCGGCAGGATCGGGCCGAGATACGCGATCCGCGAGAAGCTGTGCACCACGTCGAACCGGCCCGCCAGCACGTGCCGCGCGAGGAACGCCGCGTTCCGGACGGTATCAAGCCGGGAGCCGCTGTGCGCCCCCGGCCAAGATTTGAGTTCGCACGGGCATTGAGAGCCACGATGCGCGAACAGCGTGACGTGATGGCCTCTCTGGACGAGCTCGCGCGCCAGCATGTCGATGACGCGCTCGATGCCGCCGTAGTGGGTCGGCGGCACCGGAATTTCCGGATCGGCCGTCAATGCGATACGCAAGCGTCGTGATGTTTCGAAGTTCACTGAACCGTCCGGTAAAGGAAGGCCATTTCCTGAGCCACGTCGTTCATCGTCCTCACAGCCTGTGGTCGGGGGACGAGTTCACCCGTCGCATGACGCTGAGCGAGCTTGAGAAGTGCCTCCCGCCACGCCGGGACATCGCCGGCAGGTGCGAGAGTTCCCTCCCCGGCATCGGCAACGGACTCGGCGATCCCACCGATGTTCGATCCGAGGACATGCAGGCCCGCGCTCAAGGCTTCCTGCACCACGAGTGGGCCCGTCTCGAAGATGCGGGACGGGACCGCCAGCACATCGTACTGGGTCATGACCTGCGGCAATTCGCGATGGGCGACGGGCCCAGCCATCGTGATCCGGCAGTCGTCTTCAGCGAGGCGCCGTAGATCGGCTGCGTAATCCTTGTCCGCGTCCGAAGGCACTCCGTGGACAGTGAGGGACAGGGGGACTGTCGGGGGAAGATGGCGGATGGCCCGAAGGAGGACGTCGACACCTTTCTCGCGTGCGATGCGACCGACGTACAACACCCGCAACGAGGCCAAGGGATCCCGCTCTCGATCAGTGGGAGCCTCCCAATCCGGCGAGATTCCCTGCCGGCTCAGCACGATCATGTCGCGCCGGGCGCCATTGAGGACGAGCGCGTCGTACTGCCAGCGGCAGACCGCGACGACCCGGTCCGCGGCAGCAAGGATCCGACGCAACTCATTCGCCTTCCTTCGCACCAGTTCGCGCGCGGCCAGGGCCGTCATCGCCCGTCCGGGTATGTCGGACGCCCGCCTTGAAAGTCGTGCCGGCGCACGTGCGGCGAGCGCGGCAAGCGGCGCAGGAAGACCGCGTGCCGAGAGCCAGCAGGCGGCGCACCGGGTTTCGAGGATCTCTCCGTCGCATGGATCCCGACCGTCCCGCAGCATCGTGCCCCGCAGGCACGTCGTGCTGGGCAGGTGGAGCGTCATCACCGTCGGAAACCCCATGGAGCGGGCGGCCTCCAGATGAAGCAACCCGCAACCCCTGGTCATGGAATGCTGGTGATACACCGCGCCACGGTGGTCCCGCAGGAGGGCCTGGAACTCCTCGAATCCGGCATGGACGTCATCGCGACGGAACTCGCCGAACGAAGGCGAGCCTACCGCATAGGTCGCGACCGGGGTGCCGTCGTGCCGGTAGGCCGCCGGGGCATCGGGATGTCGTGGAACGAGGATCGAACTCTCCACGCCTGCCGTCCTCAGCGAACGGACGAGCCCGTCGACGTAGACTTCCGTCCCGCCCATGTCGAAGGGAGGGAACCACGCCGTAGACTGGACCACGCGCACGGATCGCAGGATCCCTAGACCCGGCCCAGCGCCGAGAGCGTGGCGCGGGTCAAGCTGATCCCAAACACCCGCGCCATCGGGCCGGCGATGGCGGCGAAGAGGGAGCCGCCCGCGGCCACCCGTCGCGCTTCTGCCACCGCCTCAAAGAACCGCTTGTCACCGGCACCGAGCAGCCCCCGCGCGGCGTTGTCGTAAATGCCGGCGAGTGCCGCCTCGCGCTCGTCATTCAAGGTGCCCCTCGCTCGCCAGAGGGCCTCGATCTGCTGGCCGTTGAGCAGGACGTCCCTCCAGAAGCGCGCCGGATTGCGGCGTGACAGCGAGTTTGGGACAATTCTGTAATGGGCGCCGACGTGATTGGACGGACTGAAGCGAGCGCCAGCAGCCGCCGCGTCGAAGAGGAATCGGGCATCCTGGATGACGGGCAAATCCTGGCGAAACCCTCCGATGGCCTCAACTAGCGAACGTCGGTAGAGAATGGCTGCTGTCGTGGCCCATGCGCCAGTGGCCGTCGCCAGTTCCGCATCGCGCCGCAGCGCTACCCAGTCGATGCTGCGCCGCGAGCCGACTGCGGGCAGACCGGCGTCATCCGTGCCCAGGTCCTCCCAGTCGCAAACCACGACGTCCGCCGACGCTGCGCTGTCCAGCCTCGCGGCGATGGTCCCCGGCATCAAAAGGTCGTCTGCATCGAGGAACAGGATCCATTCCGCCGATGTCTCGTCGATCCCGCGGTTCCGGGCGGCCGATACACCTCGGTTCGGTCCCGTCAAGGTTCGCACCCGCGGCGCGAAACGCTCGGCAATCGCGAAGCTTCCATCGCGCGAGCCGTCGTCCACGACGACGATCTCGGAGACGTGCTCTTGGGAGACGGTGCTCTCCAGGGTGGCCGCGAGCGTCTCCTGAGCGTCAAAGCAGGGGATGACGATGCAAACGGTGGATGGCGGACCGTCCACGGTCAACACTCCCGCCACTTCAACCAAGACGCCGCAGGGGCAGGATCACGTTGCCGAGCCCGAACGACTGTCGGGCCGGTTGCACCACGTCAGGCCAGTGGTGCATGTCGATATCGAACTCCACCACATCGTCGGCCTGCTCCATCTTGTGGGAGAACGGCTTCGTCAAGTCGACGCCCAAAGTATAGCGACCCACCACGAGCGTGCTGACGTCGAGTTCGAGGTTCACGACGGTTGTGCCCGGCTCTAGACGAACCGGCGTCTCGACGCTCATCCCACCGAGGGTGCCGTACGCAACCGGTGCCCCAAACTGGTCCCGGACCCTCAGGTCAATGTTGACATCGACGGATTGACCGGTGGCAAACGCCAGCATGGCGCTGACCACTCGACGCGGCGATGACCCGGGCGGCGTCTGTACGACCACTTCGACAGAGGCTTCGATCAGGCTCGGTCCCGTGCCCGCTCGAACGCCACGTCTGAAGGCCGCTCCTCCAGCAGAGGAGGCGTAGCGCAGCAGCGTTTCGTTGACGGCACCATCCGCGAGCTTCGCTCCCTGTTGCAGCAAAAGCCCCCGGTCACACAAGGCCTGCACGGCAGCGAGGTTGTGGCTCACGAAAAGGACCGTTCTACCGGAGCCCCCCACGTCCCGCATCTTCGACAAGCACTTCTTCTGAAAGTCAGCGTCTCCCACCGCAAGCACTTCGTCGACGACGAGGATCTCAGGCTCGAGATGCGCGGCGACGGCAAAGGCAAGACGGACATACATTCCGCTCGAGTACCGCTTCACC
This sequence comes from Alsobacter sp. R-9, assembly GCF_054612375.1. Classification (NCBI taxonomy): domain Bacteria; kingdom Pseudomonadati; phylum Pseudomonadota; class Alphaproteobacteria; order Hyphomicrobiales; family Alsobacteraceae; genus Alsobacter; species Alsobacter sp. R-9. The sequence continues at coordinate 27,238 of NZ_JBTSWJ010000013.1, forward strand.
GGGGTGTCGAGAAATCTCTCGACGCCGGCAAAATCAACGATCTCGTCAAACTTGCGCCGGATCTCAGCACGGGTCATCCCGAGGATGGCGCCGTTCAGGTAAATGTTTTCCCGGCCTGTCAGCTCGGGATGGAAGCCTGTGCCCACTTCCAGCAAACTCGCAACGCGACCGCGGATCGTTACGCGCCCCGCCGTCGGCTCGGTGATTCGCGACAGTATCTTGAGGAGTGTCGACTTGCCCGCGCCGTTGCGGCCGATGATTCCTACGACGTCACCGCACCTGATCTCGAAGTCGACATCGCGCAGGGCCCAAAACTCCTCGATCTCGTCGCCGGCGATCGAGGGACGACCGGCGAGCAGGTCGCGGGCCGAGCGGGCGAGCCCCCTCGCCTGCCGCGCGATGACATCGCGCAGTGCCGTGTAGCGCTCCTTCCTCTCCTCATGGCCGATCAGGTACTTCTTGCCGAGGCCTTCGGCGCGGATGACGACGTCGGACATGGTCAGATCAAATCCGCGAAGGTCTTCTCGGTCTTCCGAAAGTACCAGATGCCGAGCGCTAGCAGGCCGCCAATGACGACCAGGCTCGCGGCGAAACCAGGCACGTAGAGCTGGCTTTGGCCGCCCAGAAGACACCAGCGGAAGCCGTCGATGACGCCGACCATCGGGTTGAGGCTATAGAGGAAGCGCCACTGATCGGGGATCGCCGCGCTGGAGAAGCCCACGGGTGACAGATAGAGCCCGAACTGGACGATGAAAGGGATGATAAAGCGAAAGTCGCGGTACTTGACGTTGAGCGCGGTCAGAAGCAGCGCCGGGCCGAGGCTCGCCAGCGCCGCCATCAGTATAAAGGCGGGAAGCAGCAGGACCCGGATGTCGGGGAGGAAGCGGTACCACGCCATCAGAACCGCGAGTATCGCGAGATTGATGACGAAATCGACGAGCGCGACGACGGCCGACGAACCGGGAATGATGATGCGCGGGAAGTAGACCTTACCAACGAGTTGAGCATTGCTCACCAGACTGCTTGACGCATCGCTAAGGATCGTGGCGAACAGGAACCAAGGCAGCATGCCGGCGAAGACGAGGAGGGCGTATGGCGCCGCGCCTTCGGTAGGCAGCTGCGCGACCTTGCCGAAGACCACCGTGAAGACGACCATCGTGAGGAACGGGCGCAGCACCGCCCACAGCACGCCGATGACGGTTTGCTTGTAGCGAACCGCCACGTCGCGCCAAGCCAGGATCGCGAAGAGTTCGCGGTAGTGCCACAGGTCGCGCCAGTAGTGGCGCTCGGCACGCCCCGCCTCGAGGATGAGGACGCGGTTCGCCGAACTGTCGGTCGCGGCGCCCAGATCGCCGTGAGCGTCGCCGCGGCCTATTGTTCGATCGCGATAAGTCAACGGGAGCACGTCTCCAATGATGATGATCCCATACAAATAAATCGTTCATACGAATACAAGAAGAACTCAAACTGATTGAGATTTCCTAATTTCCGCCTTATCGTAGATAAAACCATACTATCTCTATTTATACTAGGGGTTATTAAGATTGCATTCTCATCTTCATTATTGTAATCTATACTTATTTTTCATCTCTCTGCGTGTTTCTTTTGCCTTTTATTAGAAGAATCATCGATCTCATTTCATTACCACATAACGTATTTGCCAATTACTAATGGCGGAGCCCTCACCTTATGATTTTCAATGGCGAGTTCTTGATTCTCTTCCGAAGTACATCCAAACTAAGCGATGTAAATAGCCAATTGTAGAACGGAGCAACATAATCGAACTCACCTAGTCTGGAAGGAACAAGCTCGTAATCGCGAATGTAGAAGGCGTTCCAACCAGTCTCTTGAATAATTCGATAGGGCAACTGGGCCTCAGTTTCTGGACCGATAATTTCAATGATTACGCTTCCAATTCTGCCGGCAGCTGGCGCGAGCCCGCACCAAGCGGCAACGCCCGCACCTTCCACGTCAATTTTCACGCATGCATCGGTTATATTTTTCTCGTCAAGGTAGTGGGAAAGAGCGAGCGCATCGACTGTTATCTGATCTGTTTCGTGTTTATCCGCAAAATACGTAGTCAGAGATCCTGAGCTATCATCTGATATGTTTCGATAGAATACTTGACGCTCGGTCTTGTCACTAGCAGCGGCTTGTATCAGCTGGACGTCCAAACCGTTTCGCCTAATATTATCCGACAATCGTTGGAACAGTATTGGATCCGGTTCAAATGCGTGCACGAGGTTTGAACGGCCGCGACCGAGAACCTCCGCCGCGGCAAACGTGAACAACCCTTCGTTGGCACCGACGTCGACGAAGGCCGAACAACCTTGAGCGAGAACACGTGCGAGTGCCATCGTGCCCCGTTCTGCTAAGTTGTTCTCCGGCCTACCAAACAGGAGGTCCGTTTTTTCCGCTGGGATGAGCGCCCTGATGCTCAAGTCGTAGCCGAGATTCGTCTCGACCAAGCGCCCGGACCAGCGGCGACTGCGGGTCATTCTAGCGAGCGCTCGCTGGAATTCAGGTGTTTTAAACCTTGCCGGCGCAAGCGCGCATCTCTCAATTGCCCACATCGCGCCTGGCAGCGAGCCCAGCGTCTCGAGAGCGTTACGAGCAATGAACTTCAGCATGCTTTGCCTGATGATCTTAACTGAGCAACGCAGAGAAAAGCGAGAGAAGAGAACATTACCTTAGCCGATGCACTTCTATATATAGAATTCAACATTTGGAGTGTCTTCATTACAACCGCCCCTGAAGGATGCTGACGGCTTGTTCTCGAAAACTGTCAGCTCCGAAAAACCACCTAACCTTCGCAGATATGTCGCTCACGCGTTCTTGTCTCTCACCTTCGCCGCTGGGCAGGCGGAGGAGAATGTCGTTCAGCCTCAAGGCGAGTTCATTTCCGTGGCAAGTTTCACCCAATCGGCCCTCAGCGAGCGCGTCCACGGCGCCCGCCTCGGCGAGGCCGAGCGCCGGCGTGCCGCAGGCCATTGCCTCGAGGAACACGATGCCGAAGCCTTCACCGGTAGAGGGCAGCGCGAAGAGGTCCGCCGCGCGGTAGAAGTCTGCGAGGGCGTCGTCGGGAACAGCGCCCAAGAATAGAACCGCACCTGATACTCCAAGCGACGCGGCGAGGCTATCAAGCCTTGGGCGGTCATCCCCCTCCCCTGCGATCGCATAGACAAGGTCCGGATGGTGCTTCAGTAGGTCCGGCAATGACGCGATGATCGCGTCCTGCCCCTTGTAGCGCTCGCGGGCGTCGAGGCGTCCGACGCTCACGACGACGGGGCCATCGCCGAACCCGAAGCGGGCCCTTGCCGCGCCCCGGTCCCCCGGACGGTAGCGCCCATCGACCGTGTTCGGAAGCACTATCACGCGATTCGGTTCGATCGCCGCCCACGTCAGCAGGCGGGACCGGGTGTACCGGCTGACGCTGAGGATCCAGTCCGCCTGCTCGCAGGCGAAGCGGCGCAAGGCGCCCGGCGACGTCCATGCGTCGATGCCGTGCACCTGCAGGACGAACTTCGCGCCGGTGAGCCTCGCCAAGGCCCAGGCGAGCGGCGCCATGTAGAGATGCCCGCAGAACACCGTCGAGGGCCGGACCCGCACCGTGTCCATTGCAGCGCGGATCGCATAACCCAGACGACCTCGCGACGGGAACGTCTGACTGACGCCAGCCGGCAGCAGCTCCTGCTCACCGGCGGAACGCGGTAGAATATGAATGTCGGCCTGCTCCGCCCAGGCAGCGAGAAGATCCCGGTTGTAGCGGGCGATGCCCCCCTTGCCGCCGAAGGCTTCGGTCACCAGCGCGAGGATGCAGGGACGAGAGGCCATGTCAGGCGGCCGTGGGTGTTGCGGCAGCGGCTCCCGCCAGGACGACGCCGGACCAGTCGCGCGAGACGAGACCGCGTGAGCGCGATCCCGTCCGTGCGCGGGCGCTCTCTGCCATCCACCGGCCCGTGGGCACGGTGAAACCGGTCTTGGACCGGTCGACGAGGGCGCGAGGCAAGGGCGTCACCGGCGCCGCAGCCAGGTGCCGCTTGCCCGTCCCGACCGGAAGGTAGGGCATGAAAGGCGCCAGTGTGGCGACCAGTGAGGCATCCACGAGCGGCGTCCGGATCTCGACCGCATGGGCCATGCCGGCCCAGTCAGCGTCGCGGAGCAACTGATCGCGCATGTAGTGACAGGATTCGAGCGCCGTCACGCGCGTCACATCGTGGCCGGGATCGGGCTGGAGGCTTTGCCGCAGGCGGGTCAGGGGCGCTAGCCGTCGCAGACCCTCGCGCACGATGTCGGGCGGCAGCAGGTCGTCGAGCTCGGAGGGCAGGAACAGTCCCCGCCGCAGGAGGTAGGCCCCCTCCCACGAGCCCGCGTAGCGCAAGAGGCCCGCCGCCTTCGGCCGGCGCGTCACCCAGTCGGGAGCCAAGGCCCGCAGCAGGTGCTCCGTGAGGGCGCCGAGGCCCGGAATTAGGGCGGCCCACCCAAAGCGGCGGCGCCACGCGGGGATATCCCGGAAACTCGGATAGCCGCCGAGCAGTTCGTCGCCACCGAGCCCTGACAGGGCCACCTTGAGCCCGGCCTCCCCGGCCGCCTTGGCCACGAACCATGTGTTGACGCCGTCGATCGAGGGCTGATCCATGGCATCGAGGATCGCCGGGAGATCTTGGCGGAACTCCGCCTCTTCGACGCGGCGCACCACGTGTTCGGCTCCGTAGAGAGCCGCGACCTGCCGGGCGAGCGGCGTCTCGTCGTCGTCCGTTCCGGTGTATTCCGCGAAGGCCAGTGTGATGGCGCGAAGCCGGTCATGGCCAAGGTCGCGGGCGAGGCCCAGCAGCGCGCCGGAGTCGATGCCGGCCGAGAGAAAGACGCCAACCTCGACGTCTGCCACGAGATGATGACGGACACTGTCCTTCACGGCGTGCCGTATGCTGGTCGCCGCGTCGCCTTCGGGCGAGGCCCCACTAGGTCCGGCGAGGACGCCTGCGAGTGACCAATAGCGCTGCGGCAGGTTCGGGCCGTTCAGGTCGACAAGCATGGTATGACCAGCCGGCACGGCCCGGATGTCGCGGTGGATCGTGAAGGGTTCAGGGACGTGTCCCCAGAGTCGGAACCCCACGAGACCGGCCGGCTCGGGCTCGCTCGAAACGCCGCCGCCTGCCAGCAACGCCTTGACCTGGCTGGCGAAACGGAAGGTCCAGCCGTCATTGGCGTAGTAGAGCGGCTTGATGCCGTAGGGATCCCGGGCCAGGAACAGGGTGTGCTCGCGCGCGTCCCAGATCGCGAAGGCGAACATGCCGCGCAGCGCCTCGACCATGGCCGGGCCGCGTTCGGCATACAAGTAAAGCAGTACCTCGGTGTCGCTTTGACCTCGGAACTCGATACGCTGCGCGATAAGCTCCTGCCTCAGCTCGCCGAAATTATAGATCTCGCCGTTGAACGTGATGGTGAAGCGACCATCCGGCGTCGACATGGGCTGGGCACCCTGCTCGCCGAGGCCGATGATTGCCAGCCGCCGATGGCCGAAGGCCACGCGGCGATCCTGCGACCACCATTCGCCCCGCCCGTCGGGCCCGCGCGCCGCCATCGCGTCGCGCGTTGCTACCAGTTCGCGCAGGTTCGGCTCTGCGGCGGCCCGCTGGTAGGCGAAAATGCCGTTGATGGCGCACATAGAACTCAGCGCACCGGCATTGGTGGTTCGCGCAATCGCAAATCGTTCCGAAAGGCCGACGACCGAAGACGGGCAGCGACCGCATCGCCAGGCCGAACGAATATCGTATTGTCCGTCCTGCGAGACGGGTCCATCGGCGTAAGGAGATTTGTATACGGGTCGTACTGCATCGGCTGGAACCCGGCTGCCTTCAAAGGTCCTGTCACACCATTCTCGGTCCTTCCGTATGCAGACTCGGATCCATTCGTCTCGACGATAAGGGCGAGCAAAGACGGCGTCCCTAGGACGTCCTTCGCACCCGCCAAAACGGCCGCCTCAAATCCTTCGACGTCAATCTTAATGAGAGTGGGAGCCCTCCCCCGTAATGTTTCGTCGAGGGTCACACATTCGACGGTCGTTGTTCTTGGACCTGCCGCATTCCGCCCTGTGGAGACGCGATTGCCGGTATCGGCGTCCGTGGTGAATTCGATCGGACCAGCACGATCCCCAACGGCCACCCGCTTGAGCACGATGTGATCTTGCAGGCCGTTGAGGCGAATGTTCTGAACGAATCGCGCAGATGCGTTCGCGTCAGGTTCGAACGCAACTACACTCGCCGCGCAGGCGCCTGCTGCCAGAATGGAGTAAGAGCCAGCATTTGCGCCGATATCGACAAACAGATCGTCAATCCGCAGCAGACGGAGGGCAAACGCCATCTCGGCATATTCCGCGAGGCCGTAGAAGACGTTACCCGTGATGCCCGCCTCTCCTGCTCGCCCCAAAAGGCAAGTGCCTGCGACGAAGGGCACGGCGATAGGGCCGGGAGCGAGGCGTGAACAGATTTGCCACCGGAGCCAGCGCGCGAGGGCTGCGCCTTCCTTACCGTCGTTGAGAGGATGCGCGGCGATCGCTCTCAATTGGCGAGGAAGCCGAGCAAGTGCGGTCACGATCGGGGGCAACGTCACAGGTCGACTGCCTTGCTTGTTGCCATGTGGATCCTGCGCACCCTCACCGCGCCCCGGCCCTCGTCAGGATCGTGCGGATCGTTTTCACGACGATGATGGCGTCGAGCCAGAACGAGAAGTGCTTGATGTAGAAGAAGTCGTATTCGAGCTTCACACGCGCCGCGTCGATCTGGGCCACGTTGCCCTGATTGACCTGCGCCCAGCCGCTGATCCCGGGCCGGACGATGTGGCGGTAGGCGTAGAAGGGAATTTCGCGCTCGTACCACTGGGCGAGGCTCACCGCTTCCGGGCGGGGACCGATCCAGCTCATGTGGCCCAGCAGGATGTTGAGGACCTGCGGGAGTTCATCGATCCGATACTGGCGCAGAACGGCGCCGACGCGCGTGATCCTGGGATCGGCCTTCTGGGTGAAGGCGGTGCCGTTCGCCTCGGCATCCGCGGTCATCGTCCGAAGCTTGACGATCTCGAACACCCGACCGCCGTAGCCGACTCGGCTCTGGCGGAAGAGGATCGGTCCCCTCGTCTCCAGGCGGACTGCGATCCCGGCAACGGCGATCACGGGAATGATGAGCGGCAGCAGCACGAGGGAGCCGACGATATCGAGGAACCGCTTGATCTGGGGATAGACGAGCGCAGGAAGGCTGCCGACGACCGTGTTCTCCCAGAGGTGATCGACCGCCACCCGCCCTGACAGCATTTCGCGGAACTGCTTGACGTGGAAGACGGGAATGCCGCGTAGCGCGGCGAGCGCCAACAGCCGTTCCCACTGCGGTTCCAGATCGTGGCGCAGATCGGCGATGATGCCGCTATAGGCCGAGATGTCGTCCGGCACGGCTGGCAGAGTCCGGCAGACGGCCCGCCGCACGAGGGCGAGGCTCTCGATGTCGGGATCCTCGACACTCGGCAGGACCGCGAAGACCGGGCGCGACCGGCGTCGGCGTAGCACGAGGAATGTCTCGACGACAGCGATGCTGATCGCCGCCGAGAGGTAGAACTGCGGCGCGGAGAAGTTGAGCTTGATCAGCTTCAGGAAGGCTCCAGCACCAAGATACACGGCCGCGAACGCGATCAGGATGTACGTGACCGAGCGCAGCAGTGGGAAGGTCAGGATGCGCCGCACGATGATGAGGGCAAGGCACAAGGCCACGACGGCCGCCGTCCCGGTCTCGCGGACGACCTCGAAGTCCTGCTGCGACATGCCGATCCCGTAGCTGCACAGGACCGCGGGCAGGACCAGCGCGGCCACGAGGCCAGCACACAGCATCGACCCGGCGACAACATCCACCTGGGCGCTGGATCGACTGGTCGGATCGAGGCCTACCGTCACGTGGCTGACGCCCATCGGACTCGTGGCAGGTGCCCCGGACTGGCGCGCGGATGTCGGCTCGGCCGGTCGGGCCGAGGGCGACAGCGGCGCCGCCTGCTGCGGGATCCAGCCCGGTCCCTCCATCGCCGAAAGTCCCTCCGCGCCGCGCACGGGGACGGGACGGATCCGTTCCTCGCTCACGCCGCCTCGCGATGCTGCCTGATGCCGAGCATCAGCTTGAGTAGTACTTTCCGTAGTAGCGCTGGCCATAATAATAGCTGGCACCCGAAGTGCCATAGCGCTGCGCCTTGTTCTCGTTGACCATGTTGAGCACGACGCCCGCCACCTGCCGCGGCTCGGGGAACTGCTGGATGCATGTCTCGACCATCTCGCGGGCCGTGGTGCCCCAGTGGACGACGTAGAGGGTCTTGTCGCAGAGGAGCGAGACGACCTTTGGGTCGACCACGGGTCCCATCGGCGGGGTGTCCACGACGATGTAGTCGAACGTCTTGCGCAGCGCGCCGACGAGCGCCTTCATCTTCTCGGAGCCGAGGAGATCGGGCGGGTTCTGCGTCTTTCCACCGGCCGGGATCACGATGACCTTGGTGGCCTCGTCATAGTTCAGCACATCGCGCAAGTCCGCCTCGCCGGTCAGGATCTCGACGAGGCCGGGGTCGTTCTCACGGCCGAAGAACTTGGAAGTCGACGGATGCCGCAGGTCGGCGTCGATGATGAGCACCTTCTGACCGGCCTGCGCTGCGGACACGGCGAGCGAGATCGCGATCGTCGTCTTGCCCTCACCTGGCCGGGTCGACGTCACCTGGACGACCTTGGGCGGGTTGTCGACGTTCGTCATCTGGATGCCGGTGCGCAGCGTCCTGATGGATTCGCTGAAGCGCGCGAGTGGCTTTCTCGCCTGGTAGGCCGGCAACGTCAGGAGTTCGCCGTCAACCGTCCGTTCTGCCTCGCCCATCCGGGCGATCGACCCGAGCACGGGCACGTGCAGACGGTCCTCGACCTGGCGCGGCGTCACGAAGCCGGCGTTGAGTTTCTCAAGCGCGAACGCGCCGCCGAGGCCGAGCACGAGGCCGATGCCGAGCGCCATGATCAGCACGCGGTTCTGATTGGGGAAGCTGGGGCCGCCCGGCGGCTTCGCCGCCAGCAGGACCCGAGCGTCCCGGACCTCGAAGCTCGCCGTGTTGTCGGTGACCTTGGCCTTCTGCAGGAACTCCTCGAAGAGCGTCTTGTTGACCGCGGCCGTGCGCTCGAGTTCGCGCAGCTTCACGGAGATCCGGTCATCGGCCCCTGTCTGGCCAGTTGCTTCCTTCAGCGCGCGCTCGGTCGAGGCCTCGCGGGCCTGAGCGATGGCGTACTCGGTCTTGATCGTGTCGATTTGGCGCTGGGCCTCGGCGGCCATGGCTCGCTCGACATCGCGCTTCTCGGCCTGGAGGTTCACCACCGACGGGTGCCGGGCCGAGTAGCGGGCGAGAAGGTCCGCCTCGCGCTGCGAGATGTCGGTGAGCTTTGCCTGCAGGTTCCCCATGGCCGGCGACTGGAAAATGTTGGGCAAGTTCTGTTTGGAACCCGACCCGAGGCTCTTTTCGAGAAACTCAACACGCGTGCGCTTGACCTCGGTGTCCTGCCGCGCTTTCAGGAGTTCGCCGTTGAGTTCCGATAGTTGCTGCTCGGTGAGAGTGACACTACCGCCCGCGCGGACGAGGCCGTTCTCGATCCGGAACTGGGCGACTGCCTCTTCCGATTGCCTGAGTTGCTCGCGCAGTTCCACGAGCCGATCGCTGAGCCAGCCCGACGCCCGCTTCGCGCCTTCGAGCCGGGCATCGAGCTTGTTGACGACGTAGGCATCGGCCACCGCGTTGGCGAGGAACGCCGCGCGGTCGGGATCGGGATCGGTGGCCGAGATCGACAGGATGTATCCGAGGCCCGTGCGCTGTACGCCAATAGCACCCCGCAACCCCTCGACCGCAGCCATGATCGCCTGCTCCTCGGCCGAAGCCGGGGCCGGAGTGTTCCGCGTCGGCGCCCGGCTCTGCGTGAACAGCGACCAAAAGCCCTGCGGTTCCTCCGGCGCCGGCTTGCCGGTCGGAACCGAGTAGAGCCGGTTCTTCTCAACGATGCGTCGCAGCAGCGCGTCCGACTTGATGAGCGAGATCTGGTTCTCGATCATCGCGGGATCGAGGAAGAAGACATTTGGCGTCGCGTTGTTCTGGACCGGTGCGCGCTCGGTCATCGGATCGAGCATCACCTGAGCGGTTGCCGTGTAGAGCGGAACGGCCCGGGCCAGCCAGACGAGGCCGAACAGCAGGGACAGACCAGCGATCGAGGCGATGAAGACCCAGTGCCGCCACGCGAAGGCGAGATAGTCGCGCAACGAGGCCGACCGGTCGGCGACGGGCTCCTCCGGCAGGGCATTGGCAGCGATCTGGAACTGCTTGTTCACGACGCAACACCCTGGCGGCTGACGAGAGACGAGGCTTCCGGCCAATTTCGAGCCTGCGCGAAGCCTACCCCGAGAATGATTGCGAAAATGAGAGCGACGGGTTCGATCTGGAGGCTGAAATCGACGAGGGCGTGCGTGCCGGCGAGGACGGCCACCGACGCGGCGATGGCGGGGATCGTCGCATGCCGCTTACGATGGCGAGCGCCGTGCCAGCACGCGACGACGACGAGGCCGATCGAGCCGACAAGGGCCGATCCGCCCAGGAGACCGAGGCCGAGGAACACCTCAAGGTAGGTGTTGTGGGCCAAATCCCAGATCATCCAGACGTCCATGCTGCCGTCGTGGAACATGGGAAAAACTGACGCGAAGGTTCCGTAGCCGTAACCCAGCCAAGGCGAAGCGGCGATGGCGTCGAGCGTCGTGCGATAGGCGAAGACACGACCAAGATCGCCGAGCCCGCTCTCGCTCAGCCGTCCGCCGATGACGTCGCCGAATCCGACCACAACAGCGCCGCCGACCAGCGCAAGAATCCCAAGGAGGCCCACAGCCGTCCAAAGATTGCGTCCCCGGTGGCCGCGACGCCTCGCCCCCGCGAGAAGTACAAGAGCGGTGAGGCCCGCTCCCGTGGCCAACACCCCGCCCCGGGAACCGGAGCTCAGCAGGGCCGCGCCCAGCAACAGGCACGCGCCGCCGAGCACCGCCCCTGCCCCGCCGCTCCGCTCGATGATGGCTGCGATCACGAGATGCGGTGCCGACCCGGCCTCGTCGATCCTGCGTCGGACGAGGCGCAGCAGAAGACCCGCGGCCACGACCAGCCCCATGCCGGCGAAGGTCGCGAAGGTGTTGCGGTTCGGGAAGGTCGAGGCGACCGTCCGGGCGACCGGTTCGCCCGGCGCCGGGGCGGCGCCGGCCACGGCGACCAGACCGTAGATCGCATAGGCCGCGGTAATGGCCACCACTGCGCCGAGAAGGAAGTAGGCCCGATCTGTCCGCGCCGCCAGGTGAGCCGCGACCCAAAAGAGTGCCAGCGCCGTAACAAGGCGCAGCGCTGCGAGTTGAGTCAACTCGGGATCGACCGTGATCCGGCCGGCGATGGGCGTGTGGAGGGCTTCCGCAGCCATCCCCCAGACCGGATGCGCCAGACCACCGGGCACGCCCGGAATGAGCTGGATACCGATCCACCCCAGCACCAGAGCCATCAGCAGCGCGGGCCACCGGAACGCAACCAGCGGCACGCCCGGCGTCGCTCCCGACCGGAGGGCCAGCGCCTCCCTTGCCAGCAGAAGCACGCCAGCGATGAGGGCATTGGTGCCCCAGGAAAGTGCGGTCTGGCCGAGCATGGCGGCGGGAAGCCACGCCATGACGAGCGCCACGACCATCGTGAGCACGCCTTCCGGGCCTCTCAAGGCGCTTGGCGATATGGCCCACGCCCGTGCGGTCGCGCCTTCCACATGGGCTCTGGAGCGCGGTCGCGAACGGGCCGCGGCGGCGTGCATCAGGACACCCCCATCCGGGACAGCGCCTTCTCGGCGGACGGCCCTCGGGCCCGCACCGCCTGCACCACCTGGGACCGCACGGTCCCATCCATGCCTTTCAGCACGTCCTGGAACAGCGTGTACTGGTATGCGTCGAAGTCGTAGGTCAACGCGGCCACGAGATCGTGCACCACGCGGTCCCGGTCGGCGACCTGCAGCGCCTTCCAGTTCTCGATGCCGAACATCGCCCGCTGCAGCATCACGAGGCCCTCGTTCGGGGCCAGCGTGTAGGAGAGACGCCAGAGCGGCAGCGCTGCCTCGACCGAGCCACCTTCGACCGTCGCCAGATCGGCCGCCGACTGCCAACCCGAGGCGTGGGCCGGCTTCGCGGCCAGCAGCCCCGAGAGGATCGTGACGGCGCGGGCCGTGTCCGGCTTCTCGGCGGACAGCTCGACGTCTAGGGCGAGACTCGCGGAGCGGACCGGTAGCAGCTTCGAGCCCGACCACGTACCAGCCTGTGCCGCCCAACTCCTGACCTGCTGTGCTGAAGCCTGTCCGGCCGCACCGTCCATCGCGTCCCGCAGGCTGCGGGATGAAGTCTCGAAGCTGGCGACCTCGAACCCGACCGTGATCAGTCCCACCGCCACGGTGGCGGCAAAGGCGGCGGCGATCCACCGTGCCGGTCCCCTGCGTTCCACCGCCGTCTTCGAGAGGTCGTTCATCCCACCCTTGGTCACAAACGAAGAAGGGGCCTCACGGGCCCCTCACCGGCCGACGAAGCGGCCCTTCCGGTCGTCCAGCAAACGTCAGCGTTCGGTCTGCGTGTTACCGTTGCCGTTCGTGCCCGACTGCGTCGTCTTGGACTCGCGCTCCCGGTCATTGCCCTTCGGGCTGCCGGGGTTCGTGCAGTCGGCGCCGTTGCCCCAACCGTTGTCGCAACGTACCTTGCTCACGCACCGCGGCTTATAGCCGGACCTGCTGCGATCATCGCCGCTCCAGCCGCGGTAGTCGTCATCGCACTTGTCATACGATGACTGGGACGTCCGGCCGAGGAACGACAACCGGCGATCTTCTGCCTGCGCAGAAGCCATCAGCCCGACAGCCGTCACTGCCAGAGCTCCGATCATCAGTCCGGCGTTCCGAAAAGACATCGGCCGTCCCCTGTTTAGTGGTGAATCACTCTTTAACACGTTAAGCGAGCCTGGCTCAAAATGCCAGTGAAAATTCACAGCCGGCCGTTGACGCCCAGCGTTACCACGTTCTGGCTGTAGCTTAGCCCGGGTGTGTCGTAGAGCACGCGGGAGAAGGCATAAGTGGCGCTGATGCCCCAGTTAGCGGTCAGCGAATAATCAACGTTGGCCCGCGCCATGTAGACGTCGCTGTTAGGCGAGGTCGCGAGCGTGGCCGAGGCTGACTGGTTCTGCCAGGCGAACGTGGTCCCCAGCGACATCGCCTGCGTCGCCGCATAAGTGCCGCCGAGCGTCACGACCGTGGTCTTCGTCCCGGACCCGTTCGAGGACAGAAGCTGCTGGGGCGTCGATGCACCGGAGACGAGGCCGATCAGGTTGTTGGACAGTCGTGTCGCCTGCCCGTTGGCGGTAGCCGTGGGGTTTGCAGTGGCGGGCACCACGCTGACGAGGGCATCTCCCGCCGGCGAGGCGCCGGGAATGGAATTGAGGACCGAGAACGGTGTCCCCTGAGTCGGACCGTTGATGCCAAAGCTCTGCGTGACCCCGAGCGTCACGGTGATGTCCGGCGTCGGCAGCCACGACACGCTTCCGCCGACCGTCGGTGCGCCCTGCGTTTCGCCGCCCGCATTGGGGTACCGCTGCCACATGTACCCAGCGTAGACCTCGCCCGTGAACAGGCTGAGCCGCGGGAACGACAGGCCACCCACGATCTGATAGCCGTCCGTGTCGTAAAAGCTGTTGTCGTAGCGCTGCCAGTTGACGGACGGTTCGACGAACACCGAGACGAGCGGCGCCACCTGGTAGCCGGCCCGCACCCGGGCCCTTGCCGACCAGCCATTGAGATTGCCGGTCTGCGGGTTGTTCTCGTCGTAGAACTGCGTGACGAAGCTGCCGCCGCCCTCGAGGAAGAAGCGGTTGAAGGTTTTCTTCAGCGAAGCCTGCGTCTGGAACTGCGTGTAGTTCGTGTTCGACAGGTCGAAGACGTTGTTGGCGTTCAGCGTCTGCGCCTGGAGGCTGTTCTGGATGCGGGCGATCTCGAGACCGCCGTTGAACAGCAGGTCCTGGCCGAACTCCCGCGCATGCGTGGCACCGATGGCCCCGGTGTAGGCGTTGGCCTTGGTCTCGGACGGATAGATGTCGGCCCGACCGTTGATGTAGACCTGCGTCTGGGAGAGACCGTCCACACGCGAGGCGTAGGCAGAGCCGCCAAACGTCGTGCCGAGCCGGCCGATCTTGTCGGTCGCGGACGAGAACACGTTGTCGTTGTAGATCGCGCCGAAGTTGACGGTCGGCGTCACCAGCCAGTCGCCCCACTGGATGGGGCCGTAGTCGCGATTTCCCCGTCCCTGTGCCAGTGAGGCTTCGTCTGCACACGCCAGGATCACCGCACCGGCGGCCAGCGCCGGCACGAAGTGAACAAGTGTGCGCAGGCGATTGGCCATGCTCAGAAATACCGCTCCGGAACGCGGATCACGTCACCAGGGAAGACCGGGACGGTCGGCGACAGTTCGACCTCCTCGAACGTGCCCACGCCGCCTCGCTGGATGTAGACCTTCGACTTGCTGGCGCGGAACGTCGGTCCGCCGGCGACGGCCAGGGCCGAGATGATGTTCAAGCGGTTCTTGTAGGGAAACTCGCCGGGACGCTCGACCTGGCCGATGACGTAGAACGGGCGGAAACTGCTGACGTCGACGGTGACCTTGGGGCTCTTCAGGTACTCGCCGCGCAACTTGCGCGCGAGCGTCACCTCCGCCTGCTGCTTCGTCTGTCCCGCGAGGTTGACCGTCCCGGCGAGCGGCAGCGAGATGTTGCCATTCAGGTCGAGGTCGAAGTCGCCTGACAGCTTGTCCTCGCCGAAGACCGTGACCCGCAGGCGATCGCCCGGGGACAGCTTGATCTCGGGATACTGCTCGGGCGCGGCCGCCTGGCCTGAGTTCGCGGCAGCGACATAGGGATCGGTCGTCTCGCACGCAGCGAGGGAGACGCCGAGGCCCACCACCAGACCGACCTCGACGAGGCGGCGCCAGAGCTTACGCAGCACCATGGACTATGCCCTGCCCTCACACCCGTTCATGCGCATGCCAACACAATCGGAGCATCCAAAATGATGCAACCCTTGAGCAGATTTATGCTCAATCGTTTTAACCTTGTGCGGCAATCGGGTCACGATTGATTCAGGCATGCTACCGCCATTCGGGTGAATCCACCCGTCCGCGGTTCGTCGAGGCCGCGCGCCAACCGGCGCGATGCCATGTTCAGGCCGGCATCAACGCGTTGCGGGGCAGCGTCACCGGGGTCCGCGTGCCCATGATGTCGAGGAGGACCCGGACGCGGCCGTTGTCGTCGAGGCGGGAGAGGATCCCGACAAGGTCGGTGAAAGGCCCCCGGAGTACCCTCACCTCGCTGCCGACCTCGAGGCCGGAATCGAGATTAATGGAGCCGGTGTTGCCGAGGGAGGCCTGCAGGGACTCGACGACACCATGCGGCACCGGAGCGGGCAATCCGCCCGCCATGTAGAGGCTGCTGACGCCGAACGTGCCCCGGATGCTGAGCCAGCGCTCCACCCCGAGGTCCAGCGAAACAAAGAGATAGCGAGGAAACAGCGCGCTGCGGACCGTCGAGATGCGGCGCGCATGACGCACGCTCCGGTCGATCTGCGGCAGGAACGGACTGAAACCCTGCCGCTCAAGGTTCAGGCGCGCGCGCTCCTCCTGACGGGGAGCGGTGAACACGAGGTACCATCGCCTGGCATCGGCCTGCCGATCTCGCTGACCACCGTGCCGTCGCTCATTGGGAGACGCCCCGCCCTCGACCAACGTCATCCCCACGTCCACGCACCGAACCACAATGAGCACCGTCAAGTCGACGCCAAGCGACAGCGAAGCCGAAATAGCTCAACTTCTGGTTTCACTCCTAGCAATGGACGAGACGTTTTGTCAACGATTTGTTCACGAATTCATTTCCGCTTCGCGCAGATTGGTTAGCGCTCAGACTATTAAGCACGATTACAACAGCCTTAAGAGTCCGCACAAGACAAAGAGATTTTCTCTACTCAATATCGATTGATCTCTACAGTGCGCCCGCATTCAGTTGTGCGTCTACAACGATCGCGTCGCCATCGCCGTCAGAACATGGCCTTGAAGTAGGCGATGGTGCGCTGGAGCCCCTCCTCCAGCGGAATCTCCGGCTGCCACCCCATTACCGCGCGCGCCTGGGCGATGTCGGGCTGGCGCTGCTGCGGATCGTCCTTCGGCAGGGGCTCGAACACGATCCTCGAACGGGACCCGGTGAGGCGGATCACGGTCTCCGCCAGTTGCAGGATCGTGAACTCGCCCGGATTGCCGATGTTGACGGGCCCGGGGAAGTCGTCGGGCGTGTCCATCATGCGCAGCATGGCCTCGATAAGGTCATCGACATAGCAGAAGGACCGCGTCTGCTGTCCCTGCCCGTAGACGGTGATGGGCTCGCCGCGCAGGGCCTGCATGATGAAGTTGGAGACCACCCGTCCGTCGTCGGGACGCATCCGCGGGCCGTAGGTGTTGAAGATCCGCACCACCTTGATGGGCAGGTTGTGCTGTCGCCGGTAGTCGAAGAACAGCGTCTCGGCGCAACGCTTGCCCTCGTCGTAGCAGGCCCGCGGGCCGATCGGGTTCACGTGGCCCCAGTAGCTCTCAGGCTGCGGGTGGACGGTCGGGTCCCCGTACACCTCGCTCGTCGAGGCCTGCAGGATCCGGCACTTCACACGCTTGGCGAGGCCCAGCATGTTGATCGCGCCGATGACGCTGACCTTGGTCGTCTGCACGGGGTCGAACTGGTAGTGGATCGGAGAGGCCGGGCACGCAAGATTCCAGATCTCGTCCACCTCGACGTAGAGCGGGAACGTCACGTCGTGGCGCAGCGTCTCGAAATAGGGATTTCCCACGAGGTGCGCAATGTTCTGCCTGCTGCCGGTGAAATAATTGTCGACGCAGACGACGCTCTTGCCCTGCCCCAACAACCGCTCGCAAAGATGCGACCCGAGAAACCCCGCGCCCCCCGTGACGAGGGCGGTCTTGCGACCACTCTTCATGCCCACTCCGTCAGAAACCCACCACGCCCGATGCGCGCCGCATTAAGGGATGCATGAGCCGAAATAACAAACGATAATTGCCGGACGATCGGCGGAGTTCCCCGCCAGCCTGGCGAGGGCGTGCTGGACACGAAATGAAGGCCATACTGAAGAAACTCTTGGCGTTCACGCCGTACCGCGTCGTACGCCGGACCCATCTCAATCGCTTCAACGCGCAAAGCGAGACGCTTCAGTCCATGAAGGACCGCGGATATCGGCCCCCAACCATCATCGATGGCGGAGCGAACGTCGGCGAGTTTACCCGCTTGGCCCGACGGCACTTTCCCAACGCCCGCTTCGAGTTGATCGAACCGCAGCCTGGATGTCGGCCGGCTCTGGCCGCACTCGCTGCAACTGACCGCGTGCGCATTCACGCCGTCGCACTCGGGGCCGGATCGGGGCTGGTATCGATGCGAACGGATGACGCAGGGACATCGACAGGTGCCCAAGTCGTTCGACCTGACGATGCGCGCACCGATGGCACCACCGTCCAGGTCCAAATGCAGACACTCGATACCCTGTTTCGGGGTGGAGCAGACATCGAACCGGGATCGTTCCTGAAACTGGACTTGCAGGGGCATGAAATCGAGGCGCTCAAGGGCGCTCGCGCCGTCTTGTCCCGCATCGAAGTTATCCTGTCCGAAGTTTCGTTCTACAGTGTCGGTGACGAGCCGCACGTCGGGGAACTCGTGGGTTGGCTCGCCGATCACGGTTTCGAGCTTCACGACATTGTCGCGCTCGCGGCACGCCAGCGTGACAACCGCCTCCACCAAGGCGACATCCTCTTCGTCAGGAGAGATTCGCATCTCGCTGCCGACCGGCGCTGGACATAGCCGCGCCTCATCCTGTGGACAGAGTGCGAATGGAAGTGTTGTCCAGAACAAGCGCCGTCAGCACACCCGTCGCATAAGCACCCGTGTCGATCCCGATCCGGTTGGAGCGAAACACCGGCGTTTCGTGTGGTGTGTGCCCGTGCACGACGATCTTTCCAAAGTCGGCGGTGCTCGACAGGAAGGGATCGCGGATCGTCATCAGGTCGAACGGGTCCTGGCGATCGAGCGGCACGCCGGGGCGTACTCCAGCATGGCAAAAGAAGTAGTCGCCGATCGTGAAAGACCGGAGCGCGCGATCTTTCAGGAAGCTGCGATGATGCTCGGGCAGTCGCGCCTCGAACGCCTGCTGCAGGGCTCCAATCGCTTCCGGCGACGGCTGGGCCGACATCGCCGCCGAGACGTCGACCCCATAGGACGCAAGTGTTGCGAGGCCGCCCACGGCCCGCCAGACCGGCAGGATCGCTGGATCGGCCAGAAAATCGAAC
This sequence comes from Alsobacter sp. R-9, assembly GCF_054612375.1. NCBI lineage: Bacteria > Pseudomonadati > Pseudomonadota > Alphaproteobacteria > Hyphomicrobiales > Alsobacteraceae > Alsobacter > Alsobacter sp. R-9. The sequence goes on from NZ_JBTSWJ010000013.1 coordinate 45,705, forward strand.
GCCATGACCTCGTGGTTGCCCAGCAAGGAGATTATGGGAGTGGGCCAGGCGCCGACGGCGAGGCGCTCGAGCACCTGCGCGGAATCGGGCCCTCGATCGATGTAGTCGCCGAGGAAGATCGATACGATCCCTCGCATGCCGCCGTCGGCTCCGTGAAATCCGCCTGACCGATCCGCCGCCTGTCCCGTCGACGGGAGGGGAAACTCGGCAAGGTCGCGCTCCACGAGCCCGGCCATGCGTTCTAGGAGATCTGCGCGACCATGGACGTCGCCGATGGCATAGATGCGAATGCCCGGCGGCAAGCCCGCACGCGGACGCTCTTGAGGCTCTCCAGAACCCTGCCACCGTTCCTTCAACCGGTTGATGAAACCCAGTGGCATCCGTCCGCCCGTGCCGCCTCCACGCCCAGAAGCCGCTCCTGCGCCTACGCGAGGCCAGCAACCAAGTAAAGGACGATCAAGGCGGCGGAGCGGCCTTCTGACGAGCCTTTGGCCCCGGGTAGGTGCGGACACCCTCCTGCTTCTGCCAGTTCGGATCGAAAGGCTCCGGCTTCTCCGCGGCAAACCCGTTCCAGTCCGCGCCGCCCTCCAACCCTTCCGGCTGGCCTGCGGCATCCGCGGCACCCCACGCCGCCTCGAAACGACGCTGCGCCTCCTGCTGTTTGCGGTCCGATCGCTCCGTCCGCCGCTGCAGGATGCTGCGCTCCGAAAAGCGGACGAGGCCCTGCATGCCGCGCGGCGGAACCGGGACCACCGTCCTGTTGCTGCCGCGGTCAGTGATGCGAACCTTGCTCATCGCTGGCTGAAATGACGGCTTTCCCCTGTTGATGCTGGCGATCTGGCACCTGCCAAAGCGCTTCTCGCAGTCAGCACGCTTGCTAAAGCGCGGCGTTCCCTCGTCCCACTCCGCTTGGGCGTTGAGAAACGCATTGTCGCATTCTGCCTGCGGGAGACGCCCTGACTGTTCGCAAGCGGAGCGAGAGCCGACCTCAATGGACTGGGCCCGAACGAAGGAGGGCCACAACAACATGTGCAGCAAGACTGGCCCGACTGACAGCATCCACAATCGACGTGGCCTAAGCATTCTTAGCACCAAAGCCCGCGCCTTGATCCGCCTGACAAGGGTGACGAGCCCCACGCTTGCTGCGAACGGCGTTTTTCCTTAGGCCTCTCAATCGATTTTCCTTATTTCAATGGCCACATCGAACAGGAAGCAAGCCGGGTTGAACAGTATTGACGTGCAATGCTGAAGTGACACTCCGGGAGCGAATCCATAAAAATCTGCGCGGAGCATGCCAGACTTACGTGTGGCTTCGAAAAACTCATAGCCTTCCGAATTGTCCATAATGACGGCGCCATCGCGCTTCAGGTAGCGCGTCGCAATTCGCGCCAGTTCCTCCCTCAGATGACCGTCAATGACGACAAGATCAAATGTTTCGTGTCCGGTTTGGCTGATGGCCTCAATAACCGCGCTAATGTCGCGCCTTTCCTCGTCGACCGGAACATGGAGGACCGTTACCTTGCCTGTCGATCTCGCTTGCAGTTGGCCTGCCCAGGCTTCATCCCCCTCTATCGTGACAACACGCTCGGCCCGTTCTTGCCACCACAGGGTGGACTGGCCACCCCCAAATTCAAGGACGGAACGGCCGCTGAAGTTTCGCGCATCCAGGAAATCGATCGCAGGATAAGTGTACCATGGTAATGGTGCACCTCTCCGGTCCACCGCGAGCTCGGCGAGCGACGACCGGGCGTGACCTCGAAGCACACTAAATCGAACAGGCGTCACAAACGCCGTGGCCCAGCGTCTCATGAACCGCGCAACACGTGGATGAGTATGGCGCTTGATGATGTTGAACGCGTTGTGAAGCATCAGATCTCATCATTCTGGCCAACGGGTCGACAGTCGGAGCAGACCCCATCGGCCATCCCTCAATCTTCCCGGAACGCCCGCCGGATCGAGCGGGTCAGCGGCTCGACCATATACCCCAAAGCGGTCCGGTCCCGTGTCCTCACAAACACCTCCACCGGCATGCCGGGGCTCAGTTCCACGGGATGCGTCAGGCGGTCGAGCTTGCTCTTGTCGACCTTGACCTTCAGTTCGTAGAAGCGCTGGCCTGACTGCTGGTCGACGTTGCTGTCGGCCGAGACGTGGGTCACCACCGCCTCTAGCATCGGCGTGTCGCGAGTGAGGTAGGGCACCAGGTGGACCAGCGCCGGCAGGCCGGTCCGGACGACGTCGATGTCCGTCGCCGGCAGGCGAGCGTCGACGATCAGGACGTCTTCCTTAGGCACGAGATCGACGACGGGTTCACCGGGGCGGATGACGCCGCCGACGGTCCTGAACCGCATGTTCAGCACCGTGCCGGCGGCCGGCGCCACGATCTCCGTGCGGCGCAGGATGTCCTGCGAGGCGACAAGGGACTCCTCGACCTGGGCGATGTCGTTATTTGCCTTCGTCAGCATCTCCGCGTTCTGGTCACGGAACTGCGTGCGGTTGGAGTTGATCTGCAGCCGGATCTCGCCCATGCGCTCGTTGAACGAGCCGATGGTGGCAATGTTCGAACCCATCCGCGCCTTTACCTCGGCGATGGTGCGCTGGACCGCGAGGTACTCCGGCTTGCGCGCCAACTTCTGGCGGATGAGAGTCGCCTTGTCCTCCGCTTCCTCCTCCAGCAGCTTCAGCTGCAGGTCCAAGCCTTCGTTCTCGAGCGCCTTGCCCCTCGCCTGCTCCTCAAGCTGGCGCAGCTGCTGCTGGAGGATGTTCTCGCGCTCCTCGAGGCCGCGCCGGCGAAGCTCGAAGAGCTGCACCTGGTTCTCGACGAAGGCCTTCAGGTCGGCACTGTCCGGCTCTGCCAGCTCCGCCGGCAGCGTCATCCGGGCGGCGTCCTGCGCGTGAGCCTCCAGCCGGGTGCGCGTCGCCAGCAACCGCAGCCACTGCTCACGCTTGCTGCCATAGCTCGCCTGGGCCTGCGTCACCTCGAGCTTGTAGAGGGTCTGGCCCGCGGCCACCTGGTCGCCCTCGCGGACGAGGATCTCCTTGATGATGCCGCCTTCGAGATGCTGGATCGTCTTGCGGCTCGAGTCGGGGCTCACAACCCCGGTCGCGATCGCGGCCCCCGAGAGCGGGGCGACCGCCGCCCAGACGCCAAAGACGCCGAAGGCGATCCCGATCAGCGACAGGCCGGCGATGGCGGTCGGCTTGATCATCGCCAGCAGCCTCGCGCGCGCCTCGGGGCTGTCGGCCGGCGCCGCACGCGCCGTCGGATCGTCGGCCGGCTCCGCCCGAACGGTCTCCAGCAGCCGGCGCAGCGGGGCGAGCCGATCCGCCACGGGCTTGGTGACCCCAGACGAGCCTGCGCCATCAACGCGATCCGGGGGCGCTGCCGATGCATGATCGTCCGCAGCCGGCGCCACGTCGTCCTGTTCGGCGACCGGTGGAAGGCGCGGCCGCTCGTGGCGAGGTGCCCGGGCCGCCTCCTGCGGCGGAAGCGACGGCTCTTCGTCGTCGGTCCGCGCCTTGAGAGTCCCCTCGCGCTCGATCACCGCGAGGCGCGCGAGGGCCTCCAGCACGCGTTCCGCCTGGGGCGAAGTCGGGTCGAGCTGGGCCTTGGCTTCCTTCAGGCGACGCAGCAGGTCCGCGGCCCGCTCGGGGTCGATAGCCGGGATCAGGTTGGCCGGACGCTCGTTCATGACAACGCCTCTGCCGTGGCCGCGGGCGGCGCGGTGTCGTTCGACGCAGGCCCGGGCCGCAGCGCCGCCGGACGCTCAGCCTGGGGCTGGCGGGGTCCCGTCGCGCCGCGCAACTCGCGCGTGATGGCCTCGCGCTCGCCGAAGCGCTCGAGCGCCCCCTCGCGGAACACGCCGATGTAGTCGGCGGCCTTCAGGGCGGCGGCGCGGTGGCTGACGATGACAACGGTGACCCCGCGCTGGCGCAGCGCCTCCAATGTACGCAGCAGGGCCTGCTCGCCGTCGCTGTCGAGGTTCGAATTCGGCTCGTCGAGCACGACGAGCCGCGGATCGCCAAACACGGCCCTGGCGAGGCCGATGCGCTGGCGCTGCCCGCCGGAGAGGTAGGACCCTCCCTCCCCGATCTCGGTCTCGTACCCCTTGGGCAGACGCAGGATCATGTCGTGGCACCCCGCCAATCGCGCGGCCGCCACCACGTCCTCGTCACGTGCCTCGTTGAAGCGGGCGATGTTGTCCTTCACCGTGCCGGCGAACAGTTCGACCGACTGGGCCATATACCCGACGTAGCGTGCGGCCTGCGCGCGATTGATGGACGACACCGCGGCGCCGTCGAGCCGCACCTGCCCCTGGGAGGGCAGCCAGCTGCCGACCAGCAGGCGGCAGAGCGTGCTCTTGCCGGAGGCGGAGGGGCCGATCAGGGCCAGGGTCTGCCCGGCGGGCACCTTGAACGACACCTGCCGCAGCACGGGACGCTCCTGCCCGGGCAGCACGAAGATGACGTTCTCGACCTCCAGGTCTCCCTGCGGGGCCGGCAGCTTCATCGTTTCCGCTGGCGGTGGCACTGCTTCGAGCAAAAGGACCAGGCGTCGATGGGCTGCGCGGGCCTGGCTGAAGTTGCGCCACGCGCCGAGCGCCTGCTCGGCCGGCGCCAGCGCCCGCCCCAGGATGATCGACGCCGCAATCATGCCGCCCGAGGTGACCTGGTTGTTGATGGCAAGCCACGCGCCCACGCCCAGCAGGAAGATCTGGATGCCGAGCCGGACGAACTTGGTGAGGCCGGTGATGCCAGCCGCGTAGTCCGCCGCTCTCTGAGTCGCCTGCACGACCGGTTGCTGCAGGGCCTTGTACCGATCGAGCAGGTTCCACAGCATCCCCATCCCGAACACGGTGTCGCCGTGGCGGATCATCGAGGCCGCGAAGGCCGTGGAGCGCTGCCCCTCGTCGGCCGCCGTCGCCTGCAGGGCCCGCGACCCGCGGTCCATGACGAAGGCGAGCCCGACGAGCGTCAGCGCAGCCAGCAGCGCGATGAGGCCGAGCAACGGATGGATCAGCGCGATGACGCCGAGAAACAGGGGCATCCACGGCGCATCGAAGAACGGCAGCGCTGCGCTGGATCCGGCGAAGTTGCGGACCGTGGCGAGGTCCTGCACGACACCTGTCGTCGGAATGCCGGTCCGCCGCGTGCTCTCCACCGCTGCTGAAAGAACATCCTCCCGCAGCGTCTCGTCCCACCACCGCCCGATGCGCGCGAGCACGAGCCCACGAAGCGCCTCGAGGACGCCGATGACCAGCAGGATGGCCATCACGACGACCGTGAGCCAGACGAGCGTCTCACCATGATGCGTCTGCAGAACACGATCGAAGATGTTCTGCATGTAGAGGGGAGAGACGAGGACGGAGAGGTTGATGAAGAAACTGAGTACGAAGACGACCGCGAGGGCGGGGGCAGCCGTCTTGTGAATCAAGGACGCAGGATGGCGGGGTCGACTACGCGACGGAATGGTGCGCGAGTCGAACGCCATCACAGATCCCCATCCATTTCATCACGCACCCGTCCGCACGACGGCCTCTGGTTTTCGCCCAGCGACGTCGTTAATGCAACCTTACCGCGCAAGGTCATGCGGTTGTGGTTAGCAGGTGGAGCTCCTTCGGATCTGTTGTTACGTTGAGTCCATTCTGAAGGACTGCCGGCATGGACCAGACTGACCGTTGATGCTTCGCGTTTATCCAACGACGATCGCGGGGGACAAAAAACCCATTCTCGCCAGAGCTTTGGCCGTCCTGAGCCAAAGCAGTGCCCTCGTGCTGAGTGATGTTGAAAAGGCCGACGTCATCCTTGTCGTCGATGATGCGTACCTCTCTTTTGCAGACGCGTTGCAGCTCCGCCGTCAGTTCAAGCCGCCCATCGTCGCGCACATTGAATCCGACTGGCCCTTGCCCGTCTTTCCGGGGACCTATCCGTCCATGCGACCCGTGTCCCTCATGGCCGGCGCCACGGGGTGGTCCTATCTGTCCGCGTGCGACGCAGAAGCATGGCCCGATACGGAACACAGCAAATCACGATACCTCTTCTCCTTCCTGGGTCGCGTGGCCACCCATCCGATCCGGAGAGATATTGCCGCGCTGCATACAGACGAAACTCCGTGCGTCGACGTCGCCGATGCGCCAAGTTTCTTCCCGAACTTCGATCGTCGCGACACCTACAGGCAGTCGCTCCTGAACAGTGACTTCGTCCTGTGCCCAAGAGGCTTCGGCCGGTCGAGCATCCGCATCTTCGAAGCCATGGCGTGCGGCCGTGCGCCGGTCGTCATCGGTCATGATTGGGCGCCTCCGCCCGTCGGCAACTGGCAGGACTTCTCGGTGAGGATTCACGAGGCCGATATTGCCAGAATCCCAAATATCCTGGGCGCCCGAAGAAGCGAGGCCCGGCAACTGGGCGCGACCGCCAAGAGAGTCTTCGACAGCTATTTCAGGAGCAAGGTGTTCTTTGATCGTCTTCCCCTCGCCTTGGCCAGCGAGTTCAGCGGTGGGGGGCCGCTGACACGGCGCCTCATCAGCTGCGACTGGCGTCGGCACGTCTATACATCCATGCGGAATATGCTCAGATGAGCGTGGGATAGCTGCACGCCTAATCGAGTATGACAACATCGCCGCGAGTTGCTGCAATCAATCGCCAACAGCGCATCGAGATCGTCGACTACCTGCGCGGCGCCGCGGCCCTATCGGTCGCTTGGTTTCACATGACCAATACGTATCCGCCCGGGCCGGTTCAAATGAGCGGGGCCTATGGCTTTCTCGGCGTCGAGATCTTCTTTGTGATCTCGGGCTTCATCGTCCCGACGTCGATCAGGACCGGATACGGCTCGTACCAACTGAGGGATGCGCCGTCCTTTCTCGGCCGTCGATTGTGCCGCCTGGAACCTCCGTACTTCGTGAGCATAGGCCTCGTAGTTCTGCTCGGCTTCGCTTCAGCAGCCGCACCGGGCTTCGCAGGAACTCCTGTTTCCATCCAGCCCGGCCAGATCCTGTCCCATTTGCTTTACCTTGCCCCGGTTTTCGACCAGCCGTGGTTGCAGCCGGTCTACTGGACACTAGCGTATGAATTCTGTTTCTACCTTTTCGTGGCGATTGCCTTCCCGGTGATCGGTCGCCGGAATCAGACCCTCGCTTTCTGCGCGGTCGCGATCACGCTCGCCGCGGCCACGTCTGCAGGGCTCTCGACTTACGTGCTCTACTTCTTGCTCGGCGGCCTTGTGTTCCGGCTTTCCATCGACGAAGGCCGGGAGAATGTCCTTCTTTGGCTCAGCCTCGTCGGCGTTACCGTTGTTTTGTCGGTGAATGCCAGTCTCATTCAGGCTTCGGTTGGCGCGGCCGCAGCGCTCATGATCCATTTTCTTCGGGGTTGTCGCCTTCCGTCACCGGCGAGGGAGATGGGTCTCAAGGCCGGACTGATCTCGTATTCGCTCTATCTGACGCATGTCCCGGTCGGGGGGCGCGTCGTGAACCTTGGACGGCGTTTCGGGGACGGACCGTTATTCCATCTCCTGCTATCGGCCGTGGCAATCGCGGTCTGCTTGATCTTCGCTGCACTGTTCTGGAGACTCGTCGAGCGTCCTGCAATCCGATGGTCGCATCGGTTGTTCCCGACGACGCGCGATAAGCGGAACTAAGCCCACCCCCTTCACCGCTCGCGCATGCCGAACCTCAGTCGGTTCATCAACGGTCCCAACAGATACGCCAACGCGGTCCTCTCCCCCGTCGCAATGATGACGTCGCCCTGCATGCCTGCCTGGATGGCGTCGCGGAAGGGTTGGGGGATCTGGCTGCGATCCACCGTGATCTCGGCGGCGAAGTAGGGGGCGTTCTGGGCCGTTTCGTCGAGGAGGCGGTCGCGGCTCAGCGCGCGGACGCGGCCGAGGATGAGGGGGGGCTTGCGGGTGGCGAAGGCGGGGAAGCGGATTTCGGCCTCCTGGCCGACGTGGACGGTGTCGACGTCGAGCGGGTTCACCTTGGCGCGGACGACGAGGTCGTCGGCCGCGGGCACGATCTCCATCAGCGTCTCGCCGGGCTTGATGACGCCGCCCACAGTGAAGACGCGCAGGCCCTGGACGACGCCGGCCTGCGGGGCGGTGATGACGACGCGGCGCAGCGTGTCCTGCGCCACCGCGAGCTTCTCGCGCACTTCGGCGGCGGCCTTGCGGGCGGCGGGCAGGTCGCGGCTCACCTGCTCGCGCATCTGTTGGCGCAGCTGGCTGATCTGGATGCGGGCCTCGCCGATGCTCTGCTCGTAGCGGGCGATGTCGGCGCTGGCGCGGTTCACGACACCCTTGAGGCGCGCCTCCTCGCGCTCCAGCGACAGCACGCGGGGCAGCTGGACGAGGTTCTTGGCGAGGAGCTGCTTCAGGCCCTCGAGCTCGCGGCGGATCGTGGCGACCTGCTCCTCCCCCGCCGTGCGCTCGCCGCGCGTGCCCTCGATCACCTCGCCGAGCTGGCGGATGCGCGCCTCGAAGATGGACTGCTGCCCCGTCATGTTGCCCCGGCGCTCGCGGAAGGCCGTCGTCTGGTCGGCCATGGCGCGGGCCACGACCGGGTCGTCCTTCACCGAGAGGACGGCCTGCGGCCACCGGATCGCCTCCGCCTCGTCGCGCTCGGCGACGAGCCTCGCTTCCTCCGCAAGTGCCGCTGCCAGCTGGACCCGCAGGGTGGCGACCTGCGCGGCGGCCTGCGTGTCGTCGAGGCGCAGCAGCGTGGCGCCCTCCTCCACCGTGTCGCCATCGCGGACATCGAGCGCCGCGACGATACCGCCTTCCAGGTGCTGGACGACCTTGCGGTTCGAAGCGACCTCGACGACGCCCGGCGCGATGGCGCCCTGGTCGAGGCGGGCGGTGACGAGCCAGAGCCCGCCAGCGCCGAACAGGAGCGCCACGACCAGCCAGGCCCGCAGGACGAGGCTTCGCCAGTCGGCAGGCGCAGGCGGCGCGAGCCAGGGCAGCGCAGGCGTCCGCGGGGCAAGCGCCGGCGGCGAGAGGTGGGGCCTCCGGGTCGGGACGGCGCGTCGGGCTGTGGTGGAGGGCGGCGCTGGCGCCGCGACAGGCGGACGCCGTCCTGGATGAGCGGCGACCGGCGGCTGCACCCCTTGGCTGGGCACGGGGCGCGGGTCCTGGACCCGGCGCTCCCCATCGCGGGCTGAAGCCGGGGCCCTGGCGGGCGCAGACGAAGGGCGTGGAGCCGTAAGCGGGGCGTTCGAGGGCGTACCGCCGCCAACGCGCGCCCCTGCGGACGGATCATCCGGGTGTGGAGGGACGGATGCCGGGCCTGCTGCTGTGGTTTCGGCCGCTCGCCGGTCTCGTCGGGTTTCGCGCAACAGGTCTGCAGGCTGCTGTGGCCTGTCAGGGCGCTGCTCTGGGGCGCGGGGGTCCGCGGGTTGCGCGCTCATCGGCTGGACCCCTCTCCCGGTTGAATGGGTTCGTTCTGCGATCGGCAAGCGGAAGCCCGGGGGCATGCCCCGGGCTTCCTGTCTCGGTACGGACGCTTCGTCAGGCCATGACCTCGGTCGCTCCGGCGACGGCGATGTGGAGGTGCTCCTCCACGACCGCCTGCGAGGCGAAGTCCGCCGCGATGTCCGCCTTCACCAGGGTCTCCCCGCCGGCCTCGACGAGGGTGTTGACGTAGGTGTCGAGCCAGGCGCTGTCCGGCACGCCCTCGCCGTGGCTGTGGTCGAAGGCGTTGTCGAACAGGTCGTCGACGTAGCTGCGGATGTCGTCGGTGCCCGACACCGCCTCGCCGGTGCTGTCGTCGAGGAGCTGGGCGAAGTCGCTCGCCGTGTTGTCCTCGTCGCCCATGAAGGCGAAGGCGTCCCGCAGTTCGTCAGCGCTCGGGTCGTGGTCGGTCAGCACCTGGAACAGGGCTGCGACCGTGGCCTCGCCTTCCGAACCCGCGGTGATCAGCAGGTCGCGCCCGACGTCGGCGTACTCGACGTTGGTGAAGCTGGTGCCCTCGCCGTTGCTCCAGCTCGTCCCGTCGAACGTGAAGTCTCCGCCGGCCCGGCCGAAGATGTAGGCTTCGTCAAATCCGTCGCCGCCATCCACGATGTTCGAGGTGTTCCGACCGGCATTGAGCTGGAAGACGTCGTCACCCTCGCCGCCGTCGAGCATGTTGTCGCCGGTGCCGCCATAAAGGCTGTCGTCGCCGGAGCCGCCGATGACGCCGTCATCGCCCTGCCCGCCGAAGAGCTTGTCGTCGCCGTCACCGCCGTCGATCCAGTCGTTGCCGGCGCCGCCGCGGATGAGGTCGTAGCCGTTGCCGCCATAGATCGCGTCGTCGCCCCGGCCGCTGGTGACGGTGTCGTCGCCGTCGCCGGCGTCGATCACCAGGTCGCCGTCATTGCCCGACGCCTTGATCGCGAGCGTGTCGTCCTCGCTCGTCAACCCGATGAACTGGTCGACATTCCCGTTGAGGGCCACGTTGACGCCGATGCCGCCGCCGGCCGCGGCCTCCTCACCGAACACCACGATCGGCGCTGCGTCGGGAACGGAGGCGGTGTCGGTGACATACGCCCCCTCGAAGGACGAGGCGTCGAAGGTCTCGCCGCCCGTGTCCAGCACCTGCAGGCTGACGTTGCCGGCATTGCCCTCGGTGTCGGGCAGCGACGGAACCGCGGATTCGAGGGATGTCGAGAAGTCCGTGCCGTAGCGGCCCAGGATGTCGTCGAAGTCGGCCAGCGGACCGGTATTGTCGAACTGATAGGTCAAGGGCATTGCATCACCTTTTCATGACTGTCGAGACCGAACCTCCTCCGGCCTCTCCATGTCGCCGTTGCTGCCGCGGCGACTGGCCATGAACGACTTGCCGAGAGGGGCGTTCCGGAAAAACGCACGGCGTCACCGATGTTTATTTTGTCGCCGAGGCCATCGAGGTGTTGCGCACCGCAATTTCGTCACAACGACTGACCCAGTGCTTGGGCGTTCGCGCGCCTCTTCTTGCTCTTCTTCAGTGCGGCGAGACGGGCGGTGCCTTTGCGGTCCGTGTGCCCGGCGCCACCGTGTCCGATGCCGCCGCCCCTGCTCCCGACGACCGCCCGGCAGGTGCAGCGGCGGGTTCGTGACGAATTCCGGCGGGTGCCTCCCCCGGGCGCAGCCGCCGCACGTTCGGTGCCCCGAAGTGCGCGAAGACCTCGTCCCGCGGTCCCATCGCCTGCACGCGCCCCTCGGCCATGACGATGATGCGATGGACGTGCGAGAGGATGTTCGCCTTGTGGGTGACGAGCAGCACCGTGGTCCCCTGCGCCGCCAGCGCCCTGAGGGTCTCGACGAGCCCCTCCTCGCCCTTGGCGTCGAGGCTGGCGTTGGGTTCGTCCAGCACGACGACCGCCGGGCGGCCGAAGACCGCGCGGGCCAACGCGATGCGCTGGCGCTGACCGCCGGACAGGCGCGCCCCACCCTCCCCGATCTGGGTGTTGTAGCCGTCCTCGAGCCCCTGGATGAGGGCGTGGACGCCGGCGACGCGGGCCGCCTCCAGGATCTCGCTGCTGTCGACGTCCCGGAACCGTGCGATGTTCTCGGCGATCGTGCCGGGGAACAGCTCGACGTCCTGCGGCAGGTATCCGATGTGCCGGCCGAGTTCGTCCGGATGCCACTGCCGCAGTTCGTGGCCGTCGAGCCGGACATCTCCTTCCGTGGGCGGCCAGACGCCGGTCACCACGCGCGCGAGGCAGGACTTGCCGGCGGCGCTCGGACCCACCACGCCGGCGATCTCGCCGGGGGCAAGGGTCAGCGAGACTCGGTCCAGAAGCATCCGGTCCGTTCGTCCGGCCCGCACCGTCACGCCCTCGAGCGTCACATGGCCGCTTGGCGCGGGCAGCGGCAGCCGCTCTTCGTCCGGCTTCGCCTCCGCCAGAAGGCGGTCAAGGCGTTGGAAGGCGTAGCGCGTGACGACGAAGGTCTTCCAGTTGGTGGCGAGCGTCGCCATGGGCTGCATGGCGCGTCCGGCCAGCAGCATGGCGCCGAACAGGACGGACGCCGACGCCATGTTCTCGATGACCAGAAGCAGGGTCACCGCGGAGACCAAGGATGCGCCGGCGAAGGACACGAAGGTCAGTGCGACCCCGGCCGTCGCACCGGCATCGGCCGATGTTGCCGACCAGCCGAGGCCGGCATCCCGCAGCCGCTTCCAGCGGGCCTGTAACGCGCCCGTCATGCCGAGCGCCTGCACCGCCTCGGCGTTGCGCAGCATCGTCCCGGCGAAGTCCGTGGCGCTGAGGCTCGCCGCTGTCGCCCGCATCGTCCACGCCGCAGACGGTGCGTTCATCAGGAAGCCGAACAGGGCGACAAGCGCCATGACGACCAGCGTCGCCGCCCCGATGAAGGGATGCAGCAGCACGCAGCCGAGCAGGAACAGCGGCGCGAAGAGCAGGTCGACCGCCGCCACGACGAGACGCCCCGAAACGTTGTCGCGGATCGTGTCGAGGTCGCGCATTGCCTGCACCGGGCTCACGGGGCTCTGCCCCGTGCCGCGCGACAGCATGGCCCCCTGCACCGCCCTGAAGAGCCGGTCGCTCAACTCGTGGTCGAATGCGATGCCGACCCTTACGAGAGCCCGCGTCCGCAGGTTGGTGAGAACGGCGTAGGCCAGCGCCATGATCGCCAGGAGAAGCGTCAGGAACGCCCAGGTTACGGCGTTGCGCGAGGCGAGCACGCGGTCGAACGCGCTCATCAGGTAGAGCGCCGGGGCGAAGGCCAGAAGGTTGAGGAAAAGGCTGAACCCAGCGATGGCGCGCAGTGCGGGCCGCATGTTGCGGAACGCCGTGCGAAGCGGGTGTTCCGGCTGATGACCGTCCTCTGACTGCACGGCGCGCCCCGATGTCATGACAACGAGGCGGGGAACGCTTGGTGGTGCGGTCCGTTCCGAAGCTTTGCTGCGGAGGGGAAAGGAAAAGGGCGCCGGGGATGCCCGGCGCCCTTATTGGATTTCTGGCGCTTGAGCGGATCAGTTGCCCGTGCGCAGGTCCTCGGCACCCGTCGCGATCTCGGACGTCAGATCGGCATCCGCCTCAAGCCCCAGGTTGGCGTTGACCTGGGCGACGACGCCTTCGGTGATCGTCTTGTTGGCGGCTGCCGCGAGGGACTCGGTCGCCGTCATCTTGCTGTCGGCCAGTTGCTCCGTTGCCGTGTCGATCGCCTTCTCGGCGGAGGCGACCTGGTCCGTCGCCTTCTGCTCGGTGGCGACGGCCTTGTCGTAGTCGGAGAGCGCGGTCTGGTAGGCGGTCGCCCCGTCGATCTTGGCCTGCGCTGTGGCGGCCGACTTCTCGGCCGTCGAGATCTCCGTGTTGAGCGCGTCGATCTGCTTGTTCAGGTCCGCGATCTTGGCCGCGTCCGTCGTCGGATTAAGGCTCGCGATCTGCCCCTCCAGCTCCGCGATCTTGGCGTTCGCTGTAGCGATGTCCTGCTGGGCCTTCTCGATGGCAGCGAAATCGGCCGCGAGCTTGGCCTTCTCGGCATCGAGGGTCGCCTTGGCCTTGTCGAGGTCGGCCTTTGCCTTGGCGAGATCCTCGGTGGCCTTGGCCAGCGTTTCCTGCGCCGCGGCGAGCGTGGCACCGGCCGTGGCCGCGGCGAGCATCGCCTCGCGATAGGCGCCGAGCTTGCCGACGACCGAGTTGGGCGACGCCCGCTCCATCGCCCGAAGCGAGGCGTGAGACGCGTTGAGGCGGCCGAGCTGCGAGGGCGACGCGAACATCGCGGTCGCCTTGCTGGCCCGCCGCTCCTGCGTGCTCAGCGACTTTGAGCCCCCCGTGAGGGCCGAGGACCGCGTGGTGGTCTCGCGTGTCGAACCGGCGCGGGCCGTCTCGCGCGACGCGCTCCGCGTACCGTGCTCGCGCTGGCCACCGGAGGCGCGGGCATGACCCTTCGCCTTGTCGTTGCCGTTCAGGAAGTCGCCGATGGCGCCGAAGAGCCCGCCGGATGACGATGCGCCGCCGCGGTTGCCGCCGCCGCTGCCCGCGACGTCCGATCCAACCCCGCGGCCGAAGCCGTTGCCCATGCCGTTGCCGCCGGAATGGCCGCCGCCGTTCCCCATGCCGCCGGCCGAAGCGGCGCCGCCGCCGACGCCATTGCCACCAGCGTTGCCGTTCCCGCCGCCGTTGCCGTTTCCTCCGCCGTTGCCGTTTCCACCACCGTTGCCGTTTCCACCACCGTTGCCGTTTCCGCCACCGTTGCCGGCAGCGAAGGCGTGATCGCCGAGCGACAGGCGCCCGGCCTGCCAGGAGGTGGAGAGCAGGGCTGCCGACCCCAGCAGCAGCACAGCGATCTTGAGCGTCTTCTTCATTCCCGAGCGCCCTCTTCCTCGCGGCCTCCGGCGGACCCGTTCCGGCCGGCCAGCCGCGGTTGCACGCATCTGCATCCTATCCGGCCCAAACGAACAGAACGCTGACAGGTTGCCGACGGCTTTAAGTGACTCTGGCCATCGGATAAGGCAAAACGTTAAGCATGATCGCCCGAAATCGCATCGTCTTTCAACACCCGGCGCAGGTTCCTGCAGGAATGAGACCTCCGGCCCCTTAAAGCGCGGTTCACCTTCGCGCGCTAGACTTCCTCCCTGTTCGGACGGGTGCGCAGAGGTGAGGCGGCCCATGTTGGGCGAGACGAACGTCATCGTCGTCAGCATTCCGCCGGGACGTCTTTCGTCGTTCCGCGGCCGCGGCTGGGTCGGCGTCGAAACCTTCCCCGCCGAGCGGACGGCGCGTGTCCGCTTCCATGCGCTCGCCCCGGCGTTGAACGGGCTCGGAGCCGGCGCTGTCCTCGTGCGGGCCGTCCTGGGCAGCGACCTGTCGCTCACCGATCCGCGGCCCCTCGTGAGCAAGGATGCCGAGTTCTGGCGCTTGCGTGGTGCCGACTTGCGCATGGCGGACCGCGAACAGATCGAAGAATGGCTCAAGAGCGCCGCCGCGCTGATCGCCCAGGACGAGGCCAAGGCCCTTTCGCGGCGCCCTGGCAAGAAGGTCGTCCAGGGACGTGGCATCCCGTGGCCTGCCCTGGCCACCGCCGGGCTCGCCGCGGTCGCCACCCTTTTCATCGGATTCGTCGTGCTTCTGCCGGGCAAGCGGACCGTCGAGACCGCAGTGCCGCGTTCGAACACCATCTTCCTCAGCGACCCGCGCGATCCTTCGGTCGTCATCGAGTACGAACTGTCGCCTGACGGCAGTCGCCGTCCGCTGCGGCGGATCACGCGGGAGGAACACGAGGCCGGCCCGGCCCGCCGAGCCGAGGCCGGTGGCGAGCCCCGGAACAAGACGCTGGCGGACGGGATCAACGTGTTCCTTCGGGTTCGGCAGTAACGCGTTTCGCGCCGCCGCCCTTGAAGAGCCGTGCCTGCGGACGCAAGCTTGGCCGGCTCACCGGGAGTGAACGGCGATGAAGCTCAGCTTCGGTTTCATGATCGCAGCCCTCCTCGCGGTGTCGGAACCGACGCACGCACAGACGGTGGCGATCGGGGCCGTCACCGCCGTGCAGGCGGATGCCACCGCCTCGCGCCAGGGCGGCCGCACGCGGCCATTGGAGCCGGGTGGCCAGGTCTTCTTCAGGGATACGCTGCGGACAGGGCAAGGCGCGCGGCTCGCCACGGAACTGGACGACGGCACGACGCTCACCCTCGGGGAGAACGCGGCGCTCTCCGTGGATGCCTTCGTCTACGATCCGGCGCGGCCGCGCGGGCGCCTCGTGGCACGCTCGCTGCGTGGCGCGTTCCTCTTCGTGGGCGGTCTGGTCGAGAAGACCCCCTCCCCCCGCGTCGAGGTGCGCACGCCGCTGGCCACGCTCGGGGTTCGCGGAACGACCGTCTGGGGCGGCCCCATCGACGGAGCCTATGGTGTCCTTGTCCTCGAAGGTCGCGTCGAGGTTCGCACGCGGCAGGGAGCCGTGACGCTCGAACGCGGCCAGGGAACGACGCTTCGCCCTCGTCGGAGCCCGGAGGCGCCCGTCGTGTGGGGACAGGACAAGGTCAGGCGGGCGATCGCGAGCGTGACCGTCACTCGGTGACCGAGTCCGCGCGCTGCTCGGCCGGCGGACCCGACGGCGCCGCCGTCCCATGGCTCGTGTTGGAATCCGGCTTTCGAGTGGAGAGCGCGGCGAAGAGCTTGCGGAACGGATAGGCGATCTGGCTCGCATAGCCGAGCGGGATCGGATCATCGACGCCGTAGCGGGTCGGCATCCCACCGGGCATGTGCGCCGTTCCGAAGACGATGTCCCAGAGCGGCAGTTGGCCCGAGAAGTTCTTGTCGTAGGCTTCTGGATGATTGGCGTGGTGCCAGTGATGGAACTCCGGCGTCGCGATGATCCACCGCAAAGGGCCGACCGGCAGGCGGACATTCGCGTGGACGACCACCGACTGCCAGAAGTAGATCACGCCCGTGATCGCGAGCGCCGTGTCGGAGAAGCCAAGAACGAACACGGGGCCCAATGACAGCCCTTTCGTGAAGACCTGGTCGACCGGATGGACGCGCGAGGCAGCGAGCCAGTCGAGTTGCTCGCTGCTGTGGTGCACGGCATGGAAGTGCCAGAGCGCAGGAACCGCGTGCATGATGCGGTGCGCGACGTAGAAGCCCAGATCTGCGATGACCGTCGCCACGACGACCTGCACCAAGAGTGGCCAGGACGCTATGCCGTCCCGGACGGCCCCCGGGACCGCCAACGTGCCCGCCTGAACGGCAATCACGATCAGGCCCATCAGGCCAACCCTGATGAAGAAGCCCGATATGACGACGTGCGCCAGGTCGGTGACGGTGCCGGCACGAGGCAGTTTCCGACCTCCATGGGCAGGAAGGAGATGCTCGAGCGGAATGAAGATCAACGCGACCAGGAGCAGCGACCGGAAGCCGAACAGATCCTCGATGCTCATGACGCACCCTCAGTAGAGCCCGGGGATCAGGCGGTAGCGCGTCCGGCCCATCAGTGCGGCATAGGCAGGATCGTCCTTGAGCATGGCCTCCTCGGCCTCGATGCGGAAGACCATCACGATCCAGGCGGCAGCCACGACGACAACGTTGTTGAGGGTGGGCCCCGCCAGCAGGAACCCGATGTGGGTCAACACGTATCCGGCGTACATCGGATGGCGAACGATCCTGTACGGCCCTTCGACCTTCACCCCTCGGTTGGCAGCCACGAGCCCGAAGCTGCGCCGAAGCGACAGCTTCGCCCACAGATGGAACGACAGACCCGTCAACATGAAGCCCAGCACCACCGGGCCGGGCGCCAGCGGATGTGGACCGGCCGGCCCCATGAGAAGCGGCAGGAAGGTGCCCGCGGCCCCGGCAAGCCAGTCGCGAGGGCGCACGCTGATCGCATCCGTCGAGCGACGGATCGCGACGAAGACGAGGACCAGGAGCTGGTCGGCAAGGTAGATGAGGTTAAAGGCCGATCCGTCCTCGAGGTAGGAAGAGAGCATCCTGTAGGCCAACAGGCCGAACAACAGGACCGTCACCCACTTTTCCGCCGCATCGAGCCGTCGCCTGTCGCTCTGGGCCGCCATCCGTCTCTTCAACTCCTTGCCACGATCCCGCTGACCAATAAGTCGGCAGTAGAAAATTTCTGATAACCAGCAGTTTTGGAGGCCATACGCGACTAACGGTTCGTTGATGGCGGCGACGCAGTGTGTTGCCGCGCAGGGCGTACCACAGGATCGATCTTCGAGGTGACGTTGCTAAGCCTGGCAAAAACTCTGATCGACGCACCGGTACGAGAACTGGACGCAATGACGCGCCGCTGGCTCGTGCTGGGCTGCTTCGTTGTGGTTCAGTTGTCGCTGTGGACCGGCCCCTCCCGCCTGCTGCTGGACCCGGACACGTTCTGGCACCTTGCGACGGGGCGATCGATCCTCGCGACGCTCTCCATGCCGACGGTCGACACGGCATCGCACACCTTCGCCGGCCAGAGATGGATCGCCAAGGAGTGGCTGGCTCAGACGCTGATGTGGCTGTCCTACGCGATGGCCGGGTGGACGGGTGTGGTGGTGCTGACCTCGACGCTCATCGCTTCGGCCCTGGCCCTCCTCTATGCCTGGCTTCTGCGCCAACTCAAGTTCGTCACGTCGACCACGATCGTCATCGCTGCCTACACGCTCGCCAGCGGGCACTACCTGGCACGCCCGCTTGTCTTCTACTTTCCGTTGATCGTCGCGTGGATGGTGATCCTCCTGACCGCCCGCCGAGACGACCGGCCGCCCCCGCTTTGGGCCGCCGGGCTGATCGCCCTCTGGGCGAACCTTCATGCTAGCTTCCCGATCGCGTTCCCCATCGCCGGACTGCTGGGCCTCGAGGCCCTCGTGCGAGCGCCGGCCGGCCGACGGCGCGACGTCATGGTCGGGTGGGGACGTTTCGGTGTCGTGAGTCTCCTCGCGACCGGCCTCACGCCCTACGGTTTCGAGTCCCTGCTCGTCGCGACAGTCCTCGCACAGCAGAACGAAGCCATGCAGTACATCGACGAATGGCGGCGGCTCGATGTGTTCTCGGAGTTCGGCCTCGTCGCCACCGCATCCTTTGCCGCCGCCGTGACCTTCCTGCTCATGCGTCCCCGGGACAACGTGTTCCGGCTCGCGATCGTGCTGATGGTCGCGGCCATGATGGCGATGCATGTCCGCTTCGGGGCGCTCTTTTCGTTCGTCACGGGAACGATCATGGGGCCCGCCATCGCCCAGGCCGCCCCCGGGCTGGCGTCACGGGGCGGACGAGTCGTCGAATCCCTTGCGCGGAAGCTACCGGCGCTGGTCACGGCACTGTCGCTCGCCGTGCTGTCGCTGATCGCCATCCGTTTGCCGGAACCACAGGGCATCAACGCTCCGTCGGCCGCCCTCGCGGCCATCCGCCGCGTCACCGACGGCCCGCTCTACAACGACTATGGCGTCGGCGGCTTCCTGATCTTCGTGGGAGAGAAGACGTTCATTGACGGGCGCAGCGACCAACTGTTCCTCGGCGGCTTCATCTCCGAGTACTACAAGACCCGGGTTCCCGGCTCACCTGCCGTGCTGCTCGAATTCCTCGATCGCCATGGTGCGAAGGCAGCCCTCCTGACCGCGGGATCGGATGCCATTCCCGCTTTCGAGGCCTTGCCGGGCTGGCGCAAGCTCTATGCCGATGACCGGGGCGTAGCGTTCGTCAGATCCTGATCGACCAGACCCAACGGGCCGTGGGCCGGCACGCTTTGCTAGCCCTGCCGGTAGCGCTGGAGCAGAATGCAACTCTGCTGGAACTGAAGCAGGCTTTCCTCATCGGACTCGGCCGCCACCACCCTCAGGCGAATGGTGCGGGGAGGCTCGAAACGCCGCGGATCACGGGGGGCATGCAGTTCGATCGTCATGAGCTTCGCTCCGCTTGCGATCTCGCGGACGATTCCAAGAAGCGCGCCGCCTTGTTCGACGACGACGTCGGACAGTTCGAAGCCACCGTTCTCGAGCACGTCGGCCGCGGCCATGATCCGCCGCATGGACGACGCGGCGACCCCGATCCGGATGCTCGCGGTGCCACGGGCCACGACCGCCCTGCTCTGCAAACCCGAAGCCCCTCTCATGGAGGCCACGGCCCTGATCTTCTGGCGTTCGCACGAGACAATGAAGGCACCGATGACCTGGCCTCGGTTCGTTTCGCGGAGATCCGTCCTGAGGAAGACCCCGTCCGGCTGTACCACCTCAACGCTCCATCCACCCTCCCCAAGGTCGATCGCCTGGGCATGGGCCGAGGAGGGGGCAACGAGGCCGAAGAGCAAGAGCAGACAGACGAAGATCACGCTGCTCCGTCGTGGAAGCGCCGCCTGATCAATCGTTGAATGTGATCTGCCGCTCATATCGACGACGGTGGCGAGCTTTTCCATGCGTCCACAATTTGCACAGGCGCGGTTTACTTTTTGCAAACGTTGAGTTGTACTGGCAGAAGCTTTCATGGCTTCGAGGCCACCGATTACCATGGCTGCCGGCAGATCACTCGCCCCTCTCGCACTTGCGGCGTTCGTCGTGTTCTCCTTGACTCCCGCGGAAGCGCAGCCGGCTTTGATGCCCTATGCGGGAGAGAAGGCAGCGGATTTCCAGGCAAGGGTGAAGAAAGCCTGCGCTGCTACGCCCACCTGTGCTCGCGCCGAGGGGACACTGTCGATCGCCGTCCAGCCTGACGCCGTCCTCCAAGGTGCTCCCGCGGCGCCCTTCGTCGGGGAGCGCCCCGCAGAGTTCGAGCAGCGCACGCTGAAGGCCTCTCGCGGGCTCACTCCCTCCCGCGCCCCCATCGTGACGGGACCGTCCACCGTGGAGCATTCCCCGAATGCCCATGGCCAGTTTCACCTGGATACCACCGTCGACGGGGTCCCGGTGACGATGCTGCTCGACACCGGCGCCAGCCTTGTCGCCCTATCAAGCGAGGACGCCGCGCGGGCCGGGATCCGGCTGCAAGCAAGCGACTACCGGTCCTCCCTGGCCACCGCGAACGGCATGGTCGCGGCTGCGCCCGTTCGGCTGCGGGAGATGAAGATCGGATCCATCACGGCTCGGGACGTCGAGGCGGTCGTCCTTCCTCCCGGAAGCCTCGTCCAGAGCCTGCTCGGCATGAGCTTCCTGAGGCGGATCGACAGGGTAGAGATCGTCTACGGACGACTGAAGCTGAGCGGCTACTAGGTTTCAGCGGCGGTACTTCGCCCGAGCCTGCGACAGCAGGGCGAGGTTGTTCTGGACGACGAGGTTGTTCGGATCCAGTCGGAGGGCCTTCCGGAAGTCAGCATCCGCCTCGCGGAACTTGCCCCGCAGCATGTAGGAGTAGCCGCGGTTGTTGAGCAGTGCCACGGAGTCTCCACCGAGTTCGCGTGCACGCGCATAGGCACGGTCGGCGAGATCGAAGCGCTTCAGGTTGTCATAGCTGGCCCCCAGCGCGATCCACGAGGCCACGTCGCCCGGGGTCTTCTCGACGGCATCCCGGTAGTATCGCTCGGACAGACCGTAGTAGCCCCGCTGGAAGGCGATGTCCCCCATCTTGGCGGGTTCGTTTGACTCGACATACGTGTCCGGCGGGGTGGCCGTGGCGGACGCCCCGCCGACCGGCGTGCCGTCAGGATACGTCTGGCATCCGGCGAGCGCGGTCAGGAGTATGCCGGCCGCGGCACAACGAAGGAGCATGGGGGTCATGACAAACCGGGTCCTTACTTCATCACGCTGGCTAGCTTGATCAACGCCGGAGCCAGCACCATTAGCAGAATGACGGGAAAGATGAATGCCCCAAGGGGCATGACGATCTTGACGGGAAGAGCCATGGCCTTCTCTTCGGCCCGCGACATGCGCTTCTCGCGCATTTCTCCGCTATAGACGCGCAGCGCGGTGCCGATATCGGATCCCAACTCGATCGATTGCTTGAGAAGGACGGAGAAGCTCTTGGC
Source organism: Alsobacter sp. R-9 (assembly GCF_054612375.1). Lineage (NCBI taxonomy): Bacteria > Pseudomonadati > Pseudomonadota > Alphaproteobacteria > Hyphomicrobiales > Alsobacteraceae > Alsobacter > Alsobacter sp. R-9. The sequence goes on from NZ_JBTSWJ010000013.1 coordinate 67,063, forward strand.
CTCCTCGATCCCGAGGCGGTCGGCGAAGGCCTGCAGCGCATCGACCGTGCTTCGCCCCGCACGGGTCTCGCCCATCATGATGGCGAGGTTGCTTCCCAGTTCGTCATGAACCCGTCCGACATCGGAATTGATGCGCTCGAGCCCGGCTTCGATGCTCAATCCGGCGTCGACGGCCACGACCAGAAGGTCAAGCAACTCGGGAAAGGCGATGCGGTACTCCTCTTGGAGCAGGCGTTCCCGCCGCTTGATCCAGGCCTCCGGGATGAAATAGCCGAGCAGCAGCGATCCGGTGAGCAGCGCGAACTTGAAGAGTGGTTCGATCTGAAGCGCGCCGAGCGCGAGGAAGTAGACGAGGACGGGAAGCGCTACGACGCACCCGAGGCGGATCACGCTGTAGATGATCGGGGCATCCGGCCGGAAATACCCCGCACGGATCAGTTGGGCCCTCAGGGTCGAGCGTGTCTCGGCATCGCCCCAGAAGGCCTTGCCGAAACGCTTCTCGAGAATGGACGTCAGGTCCTCGGCCGTCGCCTGAGCCAATCCTGACCCCGAACCCGGACCGATGCGTCGCGCCACGGCTGTGCGCTGCGTCAGCGACCAACCCGCCCAAAGCGCCAGCAGCAGCACGGCGCCGAAGGCCGCCGCAGTCGCGATCCAGATGTCGAGGTTCGCGGCGCCCATGTCAGACCTTGAAGTTGATCATCCTGAAGATAATCACGTTGCCGATGATGAGCAGGACGGCCGAAACGTACATGCAGGCCTCGAAGAGCGGGTTCGTCCACACATCCCCGTAGTAGGCAGGCGAAATAAGGCTGATCGCGCCGAACAGAAGGAACGGGAAAGCGCTCAAGAAGTACGCTGACAATCGCCCTTCGGCCGACAGCGACCTGACCTTACGCTTCATCCGGAAGCGATCGCGTAGCAAAGCCGAGAGGCGGGTCAGGATTTCGCCGAGATTGCCGCCGGTCTGGCTCTGGATCGAGACGGCAGTGGTGAAGAAACGCAGTTCCTCGTAGCCCACGCGATCCAGCAGGTTCTCGAGCGCGCTGGGCAGATCACGGCCGTAGGCCACCTCGTCGGTGACAAGGCCGATCTCGCTGCCCATGGGGTCCTGCATCTCCCGCGCGACCAGCCCGAGTGCAACGGTGATCGGGTGGCCGGCGCGAAGGCTGCGCACGACGATGTCGAGCATGTCGGGAAACTGCTCCCCGAACGCTCCGATGCGGCGCGTCCGCATGATCGTGAGCGTGAGGAATGCCACGCCGAACGCCAGGCCGATGGCGAGGAATGGGGCCGCCACGCCGTGCCCCGACGTCATCAGCAGGATGAGCGTCAGAAGGAAAACGGCTGACGCCACGAACGCCACGGGAAGCAGGGCGTTCCGACCCCCGGCCTGTGCGTAGAGCCGCAGGAGACCGGTGAACGGCCCTATCATGCTCCCCGGGGTCGATCGCCGCAATGTCGGCGTCACCGGAGAGTAGCGGCCGGCATCGATGTCGGCGAGGCGCTGGTTGACGCGCCGTCGCGTACTGACGTCGCGGGAGACGAAAAGGAACCCGAACTGGATGATGAGGAAGACGGCGCCGAAGACGGCGAAGTAGACGAGCCAGGGTTCCGTCATCACGGCGCCCCCAGGCTCGACGTCGGGTCGAAGTAGGACGCCGGGAAGTCGAAGCCCATCGAGCGGAGCTCCGCCAGGAACTTCGGCCGGACTCCGGTCGCCTTCATCGTCCCCAGGACCTTCCCGTCGGGATCGATACCGGTCCGGACGAAGTGGTAGATCTCCTGCATCTGGACGATGTCGCCCTCCATGCCGGTGATCTCGCTGATGCTCGTGACGCAGCGGCGGCCGTCGGAAAGGCGCTGCAGTTGGACCACGACCTGGATGGCTGCCGCGATCTGCCCGCGGATCGCGCTCAAGGTCATCGGCATGCCTGACATGCCCACCATCTGCTCGAGGCGCTTGATGGCATCTCGGGGATTGTTGGCGTGGATGGTCGTCATCGACCCTTCGTGGCCCGTGTTCATGGCCTGAAGCATGTCGAATGCTTCCTCGCCGCGGCACTCGCCGACGATGATGCGGTCTGGCCGCATGCGCAGGGCGTTCTTGACGAGCTCGCGCTGCCGGATCTCGCCCCTGCCCTCGGCGTTCGGAGGCCGCGTCTCGAGACGCGCGACATGGGTCTGCTGCAATTGCAGTTCAGCCGCGTCCTCGATCGTCAGGAGGCGCTCCTTGTCCGAGATGAACGTCGAGAGCGCATTCAGCATCGTCGTCTTGCCGGAGCCGGTGCCACCCGAGACGATGATGGAGATGCGGCCCTGCACGGCAGCCTTCAGGACATCCGCCGCTGCCGGCTTGATGGCACCGATCTCCACGAGGCGGTCCAGAGAAAACGGCCGTTTCGAGAACTTGCGGATCGAGACCAGAGGTCCGTCGACGGCAATGGGGCGAACGGCGACGTTCACGCGCGAGCCGTCCGGCAGGCGCGCGTCCACCATCGGGGAGGACTCGTCGACACGCCGGCCGACGAACGCAACGATCTTGTTGACGATGCGCAGCAGGTGCGCCTCGTCCTTGAAGCGCACGGACGTCGGCTCGAGCACGCCCCTGCGCTCGACGAACACCATGTCCTGCGTGTTGATGAGGATGTCGTTGACGGTCGGGTCCTTGAGGAGCGGCTCGATGGGACCGAGACCGATCATCTCGTCGAGGACCTCATCGGCGAAGACGTCGAACTCCCGCTGGTTCAGGACGACGTGCTCGTTCTTGACGTACTCCGCAACGAACTCGCGGACCTGGTCACGCAGATCGTCGACCGACAGCTTGTCGATCAGGGCGAGGTTGAACTCGTCGATGATGCGATTGTGGAGGGCGACCTTGTGGGCGATGAGGTCGAGCTTCGTGCCCCGCTGCTGCTGCGGTTCAGGCGACTGCGGAACGACCACGGGAACGTTGGTGACGTCCTTGACGGGATCGGCCTTGTTGCGGCGCCAGCGGTCCGAGAAGGAGAAGCCCATGGTTCAGCCCTCACCGTTTCCAGAATGACGTCTTGGTCTGGGCCTTGGCCGCGTCGGGCTGGTCGATCCAGGTGGCCAGCGCGGTCAGGTCCTGCACGAGCTTGCGGGATTTCCCCGCCATCACCAGGGACTGCCCTGTGTTGATCGCCTCCGAAGCGCTGACAGCATCCGACGACACCGTGAAGATCGTGTTGCCGGAGAGCGCCGTGTCGATATCGGACCGCTTGATGAGGCTCCCGAACATCCGGTTCTCGAACCGGTTGACCACCGCTGCACGGCGCGTCTTGTCCACGCCGAGACCGTCGAGGTGCTTCATCGCGGCGGTGAGGCGCTTCAGCGAGGGGACATCGAAGGTGCCGATCACCACGACCGCATCCGATCCCGCGAGCAGATCGTCGGTCCAAGTCGCGCGCGCGACGGGAAGATCGATCGCCACGAGATCGTAACGCGTCGCCAGCTGGTCGAGCAGCGAGAAGACGAGCGCACTGTCGATGCGGGAGAGGTCGACGGACGTGGGCTTGCTGCAGATGACGTCGACGCCGCTCTCGTGCCGCGCCGTCAGCAGTTCGACGAGGTGCTCGTCGAGACGCGAAGGATCGTCGAGGACGCTCGGGACATCGAAACGCGGCTCAATGTCGTAGAAGTCGGCGATGGAGCTCGTCTGGATGTTGAGGTCGAGAACGCAGACGCGCCGCTTGGCGTCCCCCTTGCGCCGAACCAGATCGATGGCCGTTTCCATGGCCAGCGTCGTGGTGCCGACGCCACCCGCCACGGGCATAAACGTCACGATCCGCGCGTTGCCGGCGACTGGTTTGTCAAATGGCAAGACCATGCGAGCGAAGACTTCGCTCAGGTCCTCGCGGAGCTTGTTGGCACGCACCCAGTCGCCACGCCCCGTCCGGACCAACTCCCGGTAGACCTCCGCATCCAGTTGATCGGCCACATAGATGAAGTAGCCGACGGGAGACGGATTGGCGGCAAGACTGCGCACGATCCGGCCGACTGCGGCCTCGTTCCGCGTATCGAGGATCAGAACGATGTCCGGCAGCCCCGACTGCTGGAGCCTGGCCTTCAGGTTGTCGATGTCGTCGATTTCAACGGTGCTGCGCAGCCGCTCGAGTTCGGCCACCAGAGGTTTTGCGTGAGCCTGCTCACCGGGATATGTGACGACGAGGGCGAGCATGACCGGGGCGGCACGCGGAGCGCGGCTCAGCAGCCCGGCGCGCCGGGTGCCGTCGTGGCCTGCGTGGCGCCCCCGCTCTGTCCGTCGGCCCCGCCGGTCGACGCACCCGCGACCGCATAGGACTGCCCCTTGAGCGCGCCACCCGCCGGCCGGCAACGGTAGGCCTGGACCGCAGCCCGGGCGCGGCTGCCATCCATGCCGATCTGTGTGTTCTTCGATGCCGGCGACCACGGGTCGATGATGTGCTGAGCCATGTTGGCCCGCACGGCGTTGCCGTCGCTGAAGTCGACCGTGTCGATCCGGTCGATGTACTGGTTGCAGCCGACGAGCGACAATCCCGCGGCCACGGCGACCACAAGGCGATACATGCGGGGTACCATCAGTTGGATCCGGTGCGCGCGGGGCTGATATGGCCATAGGCTCCGATCGCCGCCCCGGTGGAGGTGAGGTACTGTTGCAGGGGCGTCGGGCGCGGCGAGTTCACGTCGGCCTTTCCGCCGATGAAGGCGTCCATGTCGTTGGCCCGCATCTTCGTATCGAGCGGCGATTCCAGCGGCTGGCCGGGCTTCGCCGGCTTGACGAGGTAGGGCGTCACGATGACGACCAGTTCGGTATCCTTCTGCTGGAAGGCTTGGCTGCGGAACAGCGCTCCCAGCACCGGCACGCTGCCGAGCCACGGAAGCTGGTCGACGTTGCGCGCCGACTGTGCCTGCAGGAGCCCGGCAATGGCGAAGCTTTGCCCATCGCGCAATTCGACGGTGGTGTTGGCCTTGCGCTTGATGAGGCCAGGAACGGCAACACCGCCGGAAACCACCGAGAGGCTCGGATCGATGTCGCTGACTTCGGGACGGACCCGGAGGTTGATGATCCCGCCCTGAAGAACGGTCGGGGTGAAAGCCAGCTGGACGCCGAACTCCTTGTACTCGATCGTTGTCGTCGGGAACCCGTTCGTCGTGTTGGACGAGACGGGAACCGGGAACTCGCCGCCGGCGAGGAAGTCGGCGGTCTCCCCCGACATCGCGATGAGGTTTGGCTCGGCCAGACGCCGCACCAGCCCCTGCTCCTCCAGGGCGCTGATCATGACGTCGACACTATATCCCGCGCCGGTGATCGTCTTGATCGCGTTGGCGACAGGCGCGACGCCGGAGATCGGGGTTACCGCGGCCAGTGTCAGGTTCTGGACGCTGATGCCCTGGCCTACGTTGACCAACTGTCCATAGCTTCCGACGCTCGCGCGGTTCGTGTTGCCCGTGTAGCCCCAGCGGATGCCGAGATCCCTGCCTGCCTGGCGCGCGACCTCGAGGATCCTCACCTGCAGCATGACCTGCTGGGGCGACCCCACCCGTGCCATGTTGATCACGCCACCCGGCGCCACCGCGTTTGCCACGCTGTAGGCCCGATCGACCGCCGGAGCGTCAGGCGCAACGCCTCCGAGCACAGCCCGGTCGTTGGCACTTTGAACTGAAATACCCCGCGCACCGCCGATTCCGGAGACCTGCCCGGCGACGGCGCGGGCATCGAGCGTCACGGTGACGTCGACGATGCCGACGAGGCGCTTCGAGGAATCCAGCACGGAGATGTTGGTCGTCCCCACCTTCTTGCCGAGCACGTACAGGCTACGGTCGCTGAGTGGAATGACTTCCGCGATCTCCGACGACCCGACGAGGACGTCACTGAAAGCATTTTCGAGGCGGACCGTCTGGGACTTGTTGGCTGGCACCTGAACCCGCGTCGTCGATGCGACTGCGGTGGACTGGGCGAAGACGGCTGGCGACCAAGGTAGCGTCGTCGCGATCAGGCCCACGGCCAGCAGCGACGCCCTCGCGGCACGACACCCAAAGCCGAAGATCGGACCCATTACGCCACTCCCCCGCATACCCAACCCTGCCACCTTGCGGCTGCAGGAATTACATAAGCCCTTAAGCTGCAGGCCCGGAAGGGTTTATGCTTAACGAGCTTCGCTGTTCACGCTGTATTGCTCCCGCCTGTTGCCGTCGCGCACCACGTTGACCACCTTGCTGGTGTCCCGGACGATCGGGACGACCGTCGTCGCGGCCGGAGCTGAGGGCGCCGCGGCAGGGGCCGGTGCGAGATCGCCGACCGTGACGCGGGTGGTCGGGGCGGCGGCCGCGGTGCCGCCCGCACGGTTCAGGATCAGGGAGAGACGTCCAACACCCTGCGCGAGGATGACCTTCTGCGCGTCCTGGGCGTTGAGCTCCAGCGTGACGGCGCGCGCCACCGTCGGCTTGTCCGACTGATCGGACGCCAACTGGTCGACGGCCAGCACCTTGACGTTCTGAAGCAGGATGTCGGCGACCTCGTCACGGCTTTCGCCACGGGTCAGTACAACATCCACGCGGTCATTCGGCAGGACGAACCCGGCTACGCCCTTGACGTCGTCGACGCGGATCGCCACCGCCCGCATGCCGTGCTCGATGAGCGTCGAGAGCGTCGCGCGCTGGCCGGGGCCGGTCACTTTGGTGTCGAGGATGGGCTCGTTGGCCGTGATCGAGGAAAGGGCTAGCCGACGCCCGTCCTTGAAGAGCTGCTCCTTGGTCTGGAACGTGCCCTTCAGTGCCGCATCGGCAGGCCAGGAGATGACGCGCGTGTTTTCCGCGGTCAGTTCCGCTCCGAAAGCCAGCGGCTGCGCAGCCACGACGATCGTCCGGGCCTCTGGCACCGGCGCCGCCGTCTGGCTGAGCAGGAAGTTCCGGGCAAAGAAGGCCGCCACACCACCCAGCAGGATGGCGATCAGGAGGACGAGTGCCGACTGGAACCTCATGGCTCACTCCAAACGCATCGTACTGAGGAAAGCTCGGCCCGGTCGCTAGACCGGGCCGCAACCGCTTACGGATTGAGCTGGTTGTTGAGTGCGGACCACTGAGTGTTCACCCACCCGCCGACAGCGACGATCGTCGCGATGACAGCAACCACGAGGACGCCGAGAAGGACGGTGTACTCGATCAACGCAGCCCCCGAGCTATCGGTAGCGAAGTCTGCGAGCAACTTCTTCATGGGATTGATCCAACTCTAATGGTGCGAGTTCAATTACGGGTTGAGCTGGTTGTTCAGAGCAGACCAACGCGTATTGACCCACCCGCCGACGGCGACGATCGTCGCGATGACAGCCACGACGAGAACGCCAAGAAGAACCGTGTACTCGATGAGGGCAGCACCGCTCTCATCCTTCGCGAACGACTTGAGAAGCTTCGACATGATACTCTCCTGATGCCTCACACAACTTTACCGGGGTCCCAAGGCATGACAGCCAGCTGTCACCCAAGCCCGGGATTAATAAACACTTAACGAAGCAATCTGTCAAATGCTGGAAATGATTCGGTAACAAAGGCCGGAAGTAAAGTTAACTCACTACCATGACGTGCTTTCCCGCGGCGGTTGTGAGCCGTTAACCAGCAAGCATTACTGTGCGCTCATGAGCAGGATCATTCAGATTGCGGCCCTGGCCGTGGCGCTGGGCTTCTTCATCGCAGCCGAAGTGGCGGCCGAACTTCTCGCCATCCATCCTGCGAGCGCCGCCCTCTGGTGGCTGAACTTGGAGGTCTTCGGTCTCGTCCGCTTTCTCAGCAGCCCGGTCTCACCCGTGCGCTTCCTGTTCACGCCGGCGTGGCCGCTTTTCGCGCTCTCCGCGTTCCTGATCCTCGCCGTCGCGAGCCGGCCGAACTGTCGCTTCGTTCTTGCGGCAGCGACCAACGTATGCTTCGCCGTGGCCGCGTCACTCGCGCTTCTCGGGTTTGCCGGCGATGAGGGCAGATCGACAGCCGCCATCGTGCCTGTGCCACTGGAGTGGGACACGTTGACGGGCACCCTCCTGACGCTGGCGCTCGCGGCAGCTTGCCTGGCAAGCCACATCTCTTACTGGGGCTACCTCAGCCGCCGCCGTTGACGGTCGGCGGGCCGAGAGCACCCACCGCGAAGGTCGAACCAAGGGACTCGCTTGGCAGCGAGGCCGGGAACGCCGGAATGGGCACTCCCGCTGCGGCCGGGCACCCCTGGGCGGCGCCAGGCAGGGTCCACTGCAACAATCGGTCGATAAAGAAGTAGCTCTGCGTCAGGCAACGCAGGCTGACGGTCACCGTCATCGGCACGCCGTCAGGCCGGCCGACGAAGCCCAATCCGGTCGACACGTAGCTGACCTGGATGTTGGCACTCTGGATTGCCGGCAGGACCTCGCGCATGCGATCCCGAATGGTGTCGAGCGCCGCCGACGAGTACGCGATCGTCGTCGAGCAGCTATTGGCCGTCGCGCAGATACTGCCGGTGCAGCCCGAGCTGGTGCACGTGACGTCGACCGTTGGGCAAAGACCGGTCGAACCGGTCGAGTTGGAGCAATTGGCTCCGAGATTGTTGGCGTCCCAGGTGAGGTTCATCACGCCGCTGGCCACCGGCGGGCTGACGACGGCCCGGCGGACACCCGCGTGTGTGGCTTTTGCGGCCGCGTTCCAAGTGTACATGAAGAGGCCGAAGTCCACCGTCCCCAGCGCGACGACGGCGAGAACCGGAAAGATGATCGTGAACTCCACGATGCTCGAGCCTGACACGGCCCGGCGAAACCTATTCGCCAATCCAGCGCTCTTCATGGCTCACTCTCAGGGTGATCGCATTCGACAGCCCGGGGACTGCAGTCAGCATGATCCCCGTGTAAGGGGCGGTGACATTGATGCGGACGATCACTGGCTCCGTCATGGTTGCACAGGATGTCGGGCTCGCGAGGGTCACGTTGGCAACGGTCAGGCCGGGAACAAGTGCCGCAGGCGGGCTCTGGCGGTTGACGCCTGTCCTGCCGTACACGACGAGATCCTGCGCGTTGGTGAGGCCCCAGCCCGAACAAAGCGCCGAGGCGGGGACGCGAGCCAGATACCTCGTGGCGCCTCGGACGGATTTCTCCAGCGTGTCGTAGCTCATGTAGAGCCGCCCGAACTCGGCGACACCGCCCGCGAGGCCGATGGCGAGCGGCATCACGACCGCGGCCTCCACAAGCGCGCCGCCGCGAACGTCTCTGCAGAAGCGTCGGATGAGCCCGCGCATGTCAGTAAAGATCTTCAGGGGCTACGCTGCGTCGATAGAGCTGGACGACGTGATGCACCTTGCTGTCATCATCGCCGACGTTCACCACTTTCACGAACTCCGCATAGATTTCGTTCCCTGAGGCCGGTTCGGTCAGAAAAAACTGCCCGTACTGCTGGGGAACGATCCCGAGGGGCGAGTTACCGCGCACGGCGTACTGCGAGCAGTTGACGATCGCCACGTAGATGAGACGGCGGTCTAGGCCTCCGGTGCGGTTGGCCATGCACCGTGGCGCGGGATTCTCGTCCTGGTTGGAGTTGCCGAAGCGAAGCGGCGAGTTTGGAACCGTGGTCGGACAAACGCCGGTGGTCGCGTTGCAACCGGACTCGGCCAGATAGATGTCGAAGCGTGTCTGGTAATTCGTTGCCAGCGCGCGATCCTGGAAATGCTGATTGTTGAAGTATCGCGTACGTCCCGTCGTGAAGACGCCGCTCCCCACGTTGGAGTCCGTCCCACCTGCGCCGCACGTATTGGACGTGGTGTTGGATCCACGAACCGGCATGCAGTCGTCGCGCGGCAGAGGTTCCTCGTTGGGGTTCGCATTCAGATTGAAATTGCAGTTGTTCTGCCGGTAGCCCTTGATCACGACGTTCGGCACCGGCATCGCATTGATCGTCTGGGCGAGGGCACTGTTGCCGTTCACAGGCACATCAAATCTTGGATTGATGCCGTCGGCGACCGAACTCGCGACCTGTCCCGTCGAGACAGTCACGTTCGAGATGTAGCAGAAATTGGGAGAACTCGACGCCAGGTTCAGGGAAAGGGCGTTGGCGCCGTTCTGCACGTTTGGCGGGTCGAGCCAGCCAAAATCGCCCGGGAAATAGGCATTCTGCCCCCCTTTCGGCTTCAAGCGGAACATGCGCCCGCGGTCCCCTGCCGGCGCGAGGGCGTTCGACAGGGTGCGTCCCTGAGCCTCGTAGGGGTTGCAGATCATCAGCGGCTGGACGTTGCACGCTACATAGTGCGACCCCGCCGTCGCGGATGCCGTCCAACCCAGATCTCGCGTGATGCCCAGGGCCCGAACGAAGCTGGCCGTAACGGAACGGGTCGAGGTGGGAACGCGGATGAACCTCGCCGTCGCGTCACTGGCCGCTTCGCTCGTGTCATTCAGGTTCGTGTAAAACGTGATGTTGGCGCGAACGATGTCCACGCCCGGCGCCAGGTCGGCGAACTTCGGGCTGTTGCTCAGGAGACCGACCGCGCGATCACGCGCTCGATCCCGAGCGCCAACGGTGCCGTCCAGTTCCTTTGCGCCAGCAAGCGCCGCGGCATCGGCCAAGTTCTGGAGCTCGGTCGTCAGCGTGTAGTAGCGGCTGTTGTCGACGGCGAGGCCAACCAGCCCAAAGGTGACAGCGGCCATCGTGGTGTAGAAGATGAGAGCCGCACCGCTCTCGTTTCCGGCAAACCGCTTCAGCAATCCGCGTGTGCTCGTTTCCATGGCCATCCGGTCGGTAGGCTGCCACGCCGCGCGGGCGCACTAGATTTAGCTTAATTATCTCCTAAGGACGCTGGAAGCTCAAGCTTTCCGCGCTGCAGCAGCGGGCCCTACCGAAAGTTGAGTTAATTCGTGCGTTACACAGCGTTGGCGCGGACCTTGGCTGGACAAGCACAGATCAAGCTCAGGGGCATCCGCCAGACCTGCCAGCCTGAAGGCTGCCCCGTGGCTCCGGCATGGTCTCAACAAGGATCGAATGGCGCCGATCGTTTGCCGTCACCCTCTGAGCCCTCAGGTCGGGGGTTCAACCGACGCCCTGTCCGCGGTCGGCGCGTCGCGCGGCCGTCCCCTGCTGGTCTCATTGACCAAGGTGCGCCATCCAGATCGGGCTCTCGGTGTAGAAGGCCAACGCGCCTGCCGCGAGCGCGATGCCATAGGGGACGCCGGTGGATTTCTCGTGCAGGCGGGCAAGCCAGCCCCACCCCAGCGCGAAAGCCGGGAGCGGCCAGCGCCGGAACGTCAGGAGAGCCAGTCCAAGGCCACCGCCGACGATCGCGAAGCAGACGAAGTAGTTCACGAGCGCCATGGTCGGTCCGAACCAGAGCGCCGTGGCCGCCATGAGCTTGGCGTCGCCGCCGCCCATCCATCCGAATGCGAAGACGGCAATGCCGATCACGAGGGCCCCTGCCCCGACCGCAGCGTGCCAGCCGATCTGCTCCCAACCGAGCCCGGCGATTGGGGCCAGCAGAAAAAACAGCACGGCCAGCGCGATGGTGATCCGGTTGGGGATCGTCATCGTCAGGAGATCGCTGGCGGCCGCGTAGGCCATCAGGGCCGGAAAGGCCATCAACACCACGTCGAGAAGGCTCATTGCGTCCGGTCGCTGGATTGCCCGCGCCTTGCAGTGCGGCGCCTCTTCACCCTCCGATTGAACCACCGAAACCCTTAATGGCGCGCTTCGCCTCGGCGCCGGGCTGCATCCGCTTCATGCAGTTGCGTGCCGCGACGCTGTCGCCGCCCGATGATCCTCGCCTGTGGAGGCGCGCCCGCCCTCGCCTCGCTCACCGCTGGGACGGCCCGCCTCCGAACGGATAGCTTGCGACGGGCTCCCACGGACCGCCCCGGTAGCGCCACAGGGCGAGGCCCTCGATGCCGCAGGCGAAGGGTTCGAAGACGGCCTCCAGTCCCTGGAGAGTCCGTCGGGCCTTGGCAGGCGTCACCTTGTTCTGGATCGTGACATGAGGGACGAAACGCTGGCGGTCCTGCGGGCTGAGGACCGAGCGCCACGCCATGCCCAGTTCCGCTCGCAACCTGACAAGGGCCGGCGCGTCGACGTCGACGGCCACGCCGTGGCCCGTAAAGCGCAAGCCGATCGCGCGGCCGGCAAGCGGATCGAGGCTCCAGCAACGCTCCTCGAGGTGTTCGTCGACCCGCTCCAGCCAATCCGCCGGCAGCTTGTGGAACAGCGTGAGGTGGGCCGGAACCCGGTTGCGATCCGCGGGGTAGTGAGCGCGCCGCAGCGCATCGAGGCGGCGCTGCGCATGGTCCTCGATCAACGCCGTCAGGATGAGGGGTGCACCCTCCGTCGCGTCAGCGGGCGAATGATAGAAAGGATCGGCAGTCATTGGGCCGTTCTGCGGGGATTCTGCCGCTTCCTGCAACCCGGGCACGGCGCCTCCGCACGTTAGCCGAGCCCCGGCAGGCACAGTGGAGGCGCTTCCTTTACCGGCTCATGGTATCCGAGGCACCAGGGGCCCTGGCAGTTGCAGGCGACGCGTGGCGGGATTTCTCGAACCCTCATCGGTGCTGGACCGTGCCGGCCAGCGGGAACTCTGCGGCACGATGGAAGGCAGGGGTTCGGCCCTTGGCAACTGACCGGCCTGGCCGTGCCGGCCTCTTTCTCGCATGCCTTCCCCTGCTGGCGCTGCTGCCGTCGGCGACCGTCGAGATCCCGGCGATGGTCGACTATCCCAATCACCTCGCCCGGATGAAACTCATCGTAGCGCTCTCGCACGGCGAGACGTCGCCCTTCTATGTCCTGAGGTGGGCATTCTACCCCAATCTGGCTCTCGACCTGCTCGTTCCGCTCCTCGCCCGCCTCGTCGACGTCGAGACGGCCATGCGCATCTTTCTCGCAGCAAGCCAGATCGCGGTCGGCACCGGGATCATGGCGCTCGAGTACGCCGTCAAAGGGAGAATCGTCCTTGGCGGCCCAGTCGCGGCGATCGTGTTGTGGTCCGGACCGTTCGCGTTCGGTTTCCTCAACTTCCAGCTCGCGTTCGGCATCGCCCTGTGGGGGATGGCCGCCTGGATCGCGATGCAGGACGGGCCCATTGTCCCGCGGTTCTTGATCCATTCGATCGTCGTCTCGGCGCTGTTCGCGTCACACATGATGGCGCTTGGGCTTTACGGCTTCACGCTGGGTGTGCACGAAGTGTGGCGAGCCGCCAGCGATCGAAACGGGCGGATCGCGCTCGCCCTGCGGCTCGTTCAGTTATCGGTCCCCGTCGTCGTCCTTTACATCCTGCTGAAGACGATGGGCGGAGCAGTCGGAACCGGGGGAACCGAGTGGTCAGCAGCCGCCAAGATCCGCAACTTCTTTGTTGCGTTCAACGGCTACTCCTCGAACATGGGCGCTGCGTACTGGGTGATCGCCGTCGGAGTGATCCAGTATCTGGCTCGCAGGAGCCATCTGCAGTTCACCCAGTCGGGCCGACTGCTCGCGGCGGGCTTTGCCGGCCTCTATCTTCTGATGCCGTTCATGCTCGTCGGCACAGCCTACGTGGACACGCGCGTCCTCGTGGGCGCGATGGCGATCCTGCCGGCGTTCACCAACGTCAGCCTTCCGGAAGATCGCGCGGGCCGTGTGATCCCCTCGGTTGGGATCGCGATGGCCGTGCTCAGTTGCTTGTGGTCCCAGTCCGTCTCCCTCAGTTACCAGCCGATCTATCGAGCCTTCGTCGACGCGGCCAGGGCTCTCCCGCCACATTCCCGGATCATCGCAGCCACTGAACTGCCGCTGGGCGATCCGCCCGTGGACCGGATGAGGGACTACCCGCTCTTCCATGCCCCGACATTGGCCGTGGGATATGGAGGAGCTTTCGTTCCACAACTCTTCACGACGGTCGGAAAGCAACCAATCGGCCTCACCGACACCGTGCGCCGCCTCGATGCGACCGACAGCGGGCTCGTGCCTATGGCCCTCCTGCGGGCCATCGCGATCGGAACCCCGCCTGTGGGAACGCCCGAAAACATCGGCACGTGGACGGACGATTTCGATTTCGCGTTCGTCGTCGGGGAGCCAGCCATCGCGCCCCTGATCCCGCAACTCTCACTTGTTCGCCAGACCCCTTGGTTCTCGGTGTATCGCGTCGTGTCCAGCACAAGGGCGCCGCGCTGACCGAAGCCGGCGGCGCCAAGGCAGGCTGCCGTTGCACCTCGACGTCGCGGCCGCGGGGTCCTCAGCGACCGGCGGCGCTTCCCAACGCCTCGTCCAGCCGTTGCAGCGCCTCCACCACCTCCGACAGGACGTAGGGCTTCCGCAGGACAACGCTGCCCGACACCATCGGGGGGAGGTCATCGGCGTAGGCGGTGGCGTAGAGCACCGGGCGCAGGGGGTGGAGGAAGCGGAACTCGAAGGCGACGTGCCAGCCGCCGAGCGTTCCGGGCAGCCGGATGTCGGTGAAGAGCCAGTCGATGTCCTTGCCGTACTGGCGCATGAGGCCCAGCGCCGCCTCGCCGTCGGGCGCCGCGATCACCGCGAAGCCCTCCTCCTCGAGCCCCTCCTGGGTCGTCTCGCGCAGCAGCGCCTCGTCCTCCACCAGCAGGACCTGAGGGCGGCGCGAGGGCGCGGGAGCGGTTCGTGCCTCGGCTGATCCGTCCGGATGCGAACCGGAGAGTTGCGCCATGTCACCGTCGCGGCTGCCGCGGATCGGCGGGAGGGCCGCCTCGGATGGTCGAAGGACCGCACGCGGCCCCGCCACGCCTTTCGTCCGTTGATAAGGCGTCCCGGGAACCCGGGGTCTTGCCCCCTCCACGAACGGTGCAGGCTCGTGCAGGCCTGCGGCGGCCTGGCCCGAACCGATCATCACGAGCGTCTGCATGTTTTCGCCCCGCTTCGTCACGATAAACATGCCGGATACGTAGTATATTTTCAATATCGCATCGACACGCGGCGTAATCGACGGTCATGCCCAAGCTTCGAAACATTCCGTTGACCAAGCGCTTGCTGCGGCGCAGCGCGGGGTGAGGCTTCGATGACACACACGGAGGGAAACAGTCATCGGGATCGCCCGTTCTACCGCCGGGGACCCGTCGAAGTGTCACCCTGCGGTTGACGTCGCCGATCAATTGAAGGACCAGTAGCGCTTCTGTTTGGAGGCGCTTGAGATGGTTGTGCGTTCATCCGTCCTCGCTCTGGCCCTGCTGGCGACCGCGCCGGCGCTGGCGGCCGACGTGGGAGAGGTCCGGCGGGCCTGCGGGATCATGCCTCGCTCGCCCCTTCTGAGCCTGTCGTCGGGGGACATGCAGCAGCAGGTCAACGACCGCTTCTCCCGGTCCATCCAGATCGCCAACGCTCCGCAAACCGTCACGTCCACGTCGCCCCGCTTCGTGTGGGCCACGGAGACCAAGGCCGCCTGCGGCATCGCCATCGGCTATTTCGGCGGCGGCGAAGTCAACGAGGAATGGGTCAACAAGTGCGACTGCTTCTACGGTCGCATGATGGCCTACACCAACGCGGTTCGCTGAGGCGGGCGGACGGCAGGCTTTCTTTACCGTCCGGCCGAAAGAGCGGGCCGCACGGGTTGGATTGAAGGACTTCTTGGTGGTGGCCGATGCAGGGTTCCTGCGGGGACGTCGGCCATTGGGTTGTGGTGTGGTGTCGCGAGGGAGCGGTCCTGGCGCAGAAGGCGCAGGGGCCGAGTGGGTTGTGATGACGAAGGACCATCGACGGGCGGCAGTGCGGCAGAGGGCATGGCGGCGGGCGTCCCTGGGCGCCTCGGCACGCGCGCTGCTTCTGGCCTCCGCCGCGGTGCTGGGGACGGCGGGTGCCGCCAGCGCCATGGGTCTGCGGGAGGCCGTCTCGATCGCGCTGGATTCAAACCCGACGATCGGCCAGGCGATCATGAACCGCGAGGCGATCGAGTTCGAGCTGCGCCAGGCCCGCGGACTCTATCTGCCCCGGCTCGATGTCGAGTCGTCCTACGGGGTGCAGCGCTACTCCAACGCAAACCGCCGCCTCGTCGGCACGCAGGACAAGCTGCTCCAGCCGGCCGACGTCGGTGCGACGGTGACGCAGAAGCTGTTCGACGGATTCGGTCGTGAGGCCGAGGTAGAGCGGCAGGCCTCGCGCGTCGACGGCGCGTCGTTCCGGGTGCTCGAGCGCGCCGAGTACATCGCGCTGGCCATCGCGCGGGAGTACATCGAGGTGCTGCTGCAGCAGCGGATCCTCGGCCTCGCCAACGAGAACGTGTCCTTCCACCGCCGGGTCCTCGGCGACATCGACGCAGGCGTCCGCTCCGGCACGCTGACCGACGCCGACAAGTACCAGGCCTCCGAGCGCGTCACCGCCGCCATCGCCAAGCAGAAGCAGGCGGAGGAGGACCTCGCGAGCGCGAAAATCCGCTTCTACACGCTGGTCGGCCAGCAGATCGGCGTCGCCGCCGCCGTGCCGTCCATTGCCAACACCCTTCCCCGGTCGCTGGCGGACGCCATCGGCAAGGCGCGCCTGAACAACCCGCAGATCGCCGGAGCCGGAGCGGACGTCGATGCCGGCGAGGCGCAGGTGAAGGCGGCCCGGTCGCGCTACTATCCGGAACTGTTCCTCGAGGGCCGCGCCCGCACCGGCAACGACATCGAGACGATCCAGGGCAACACCAACGACCTTCAGGGCCGGGCCGTGCTGCGCTGGAACCTCTATGACGGCGGCATCAAGAGCGCCAACGAGCAGGAGCAGATTCGCCGGGCGAGCGAACTGCGGCTCAAGCTTCACCAGACGCACCGCGAGGTCGAGGAGGTCATCCGGATCTCGTGGGAGCGGCGGGGCAAGCAGAACGAGCTGTCCGGCATTCTTGCACGTCAGGCGAGCGAGGCGACCCGGGTCGTCAACGCCTACCAGGACCAGTTCAAGGTGGGCCGGCGCTCGCTGCTCGACGTGCTCGACGCCCAGAATGCGCGCTTCAATGCGTCGGTGCTGACCGAGACGGCGCGCTATGCGTCGGTCCTGTCCGAGTATCGGCTTTCCGCCGCGACGGGCCAGCTCGTTGCGACGCTCGGCCTGACGCCTCCCTCGCAGGCGGACGCCTATGCCCGGGCCAAGGCCGGCGTGCCGCCGACGCCGGAGGCGGAGACCTATCCGCGCTACTCGCCCACGCGCTGAGGCCGGGGTGAGCGCGACCCTCGACACGGCGGCGACGGCCTCCCCGGCCTCCGCCGCCACGGGTCGCGGTCCGGAGCCGGCGGACGGCCTGCTCGTCTGCCTGCAGTTTGTCGCGCGTCATTTCGAGCGCCCCTCGTCCGACGTCGTGCTCACGGCGGGTCTTCCGCTCGTCGAGGGCCGTCTCACGGTCGATCTTGTGCCGCGCGCCGCCGCCCGTATCGGGCTGGTGGCGGCGGTGTCATCGCGCCGGATCGCCGATCTCCACGCCCTCGACGTTCCGGCCATCCTGATCACGGCCTCGGGACGCGCCCTCGTGCTCGTCGACGCTCCGGCGGGCGAAACCTGCCGCGTGTTCGTTCCCGAGACGGGCGGTACGCGGGAGGTGGCGGTCGCCGACCTCGAACGGCTTCACACGGGGCCCAGCATCACGCTGCTGCCGCACTACGACGGCGCGAGCCACGACGGTCGGCCGGCAACGGCCATCGACCGGGAGCACTGGTTCTGGGGGCCGGTGAAGGCCTATCGCACGAGCTTCGGCGTGGTGGCGCTGGCAGCGCTGATGATCAACCTCATCGGCCTCGCCGCGCCGCTCTACACGATGAACATCTACGACCGGGTGCTGCCGAACAAGGCGACGACCACGTTGTGGGTGCTCGCGCTGGGTTTCGCCGTCGTGCTCCTGTTCGATTACGTGCTGAAGCTCGCGCGGTCCGCCCTCCTCGACGCCATCGGCAAGAAGCTCGACATCCGCCTCTCGGAGGCGATCTTCGAGAAGGTCCTGAACACGCCCCTGGCGAGCCGCCCGGCTTCGACCGGCGAGTTCGTCAACCGCGTGACGCAGTACGAATTCATCCGCGAGTTCTTCACCGCCAACACGCTCACGGTCTTCATCGACTGCGCCTTCCTGTTCGTATTCCTCATCGTCATCCACCAGCTCGCCGGCTGGATCGTGCTGATCCCGATGGCGGCGATGGTGCTGGTCGTGGGGGCTGGCCTCGTCGCGCAGCGCCTGATCGGGCGCAAGATGGCGGCCGCGCAGGCGGAGAGCTCGCTGCGGCACGCCATGCTGGTGGAGGCGGTCGGCGCGCTGGAGACGATCAAGGGCATCCGGGCCGAGGGCGCGTTCCTGCGCCGCTGGGACAACGTGGTGCGCACGGGGTCCGTGACGCAGGAGGAGATCAAGTCGATCAGCTCCGGCGCCATCTATTTCTCGCTTCTGGTCCAGCAGATGGTCACGGTCTGGATCGTCGTGGCGGGCGCCTACCGCTTCTCGGCGGGAGAGATGTCGACGGGCGCCATCATCGCCACCGTCATGCTCGCGTCGCGTGCCGTTTCCCCGCTCACCTCGGTCGCCACGACGCTCACGCGGGCGCGCCACGCCTTCTCGGCAATGACGACGCTCGACGGGCTGATGGCGATGCCGGACGAGCGGGTGGGCCAGAAGAACTTCGTGAACCGGCCCATCGAGGCCGGCGCCATCGAGATTCGCAACGGCGGCTTCGCATATCCGCGGGTGGACCGCCGGATCCTCGACGGCGTAAACCTGCGCATCGCACCGGGTGAGAAGATCGGCGTCATCGGGCGCGTGGGCTCGGGCAAGACGACGCTCGGCCGGCTGATCGCCGGGCTCTACACGCTGAGCGATGGGGAACTCCTCGTCGACGGCGTCGACGTGCGCCAGTACCACCCGCACGAGGTGCGCCGGTCGGTGGTCATCGTCTCGCAGGACACGGACCTGTTCCTCGGCTCCGTACGCGAGAACGTCCTCATCGCTCGGCCTGCGGCGAGCGATGCCGAACTTGTGCAGGCGTGCAAGCTGGCCGGCGTTGACGATTTCGTCTCGCAGCACCCGATGGGCTACGACATGCCCGCCGGGGAACGCGGGCGAAACCTCTCGACCGGGCAGAGGCAGGCCGTGGCCATCGCCCGGGCTTTCCTGATCCGGCCGAAGATCCTCTTCCTCGACGAGCCGTCCAGCGCGATGGACCTCGCCACCGAGCGGCTGTTCCTGCAGCGCCTGCAGGACGCGATGCCGCGCGAGCAGACGCTGATCATCGCCACCCATCGCTTCAGCATGCTGCAGCTGGTCGACCGGCTGATCGTGGTCGACAACGGCCGGATCGTCGCCGACGGGCCCAAGGAGACGGTGCTTGCATCGCTCCGGCAGTCGGCGGGCGGATCATGACGCCGCGCGGCGCAGCATCCTCCACCCTCCGCTCCGCACCGCGGCGGGGTTGCACTGGGCTGCCCGAGGCGCCACCTCTGCGGACGATGCCCAAACCGTTGCGGTTTCCCCACGGGACGCTGCGGCGCCGTCTGCGCCCAGTACTGTTCGTCGTGGTCGGCCTTGCGGCCGTGCCGGCACTCGACGGCTGGGCGCAGTCGGGCCCCCTTGTCCTGCCGAAACTGGACGAACCCGCTCCGGCTGCACCGGCCCGGCCCCCGGCCACCGCACGCCCTGCGCCGGGGCTCGATCCGTCGCGGATCGAGGGCCTGAACCCAGCCGCAAAGCCTGCCCCGGTGCGTCGAGAGGCGGCGCCGAAGCCGAAATCGCCTCCCTCACGCGGCGTGGCACCTGCCCCGGCGGCTCCACCGCGCCAGGCGCCGGGCGCGCAGCCCCTTCCCGCCGCTGCCCTTCCCGCGCCGGCCCTGCCGGCCGACACTGCGGCTCCCGCTGCGGCGACGCCCGCCGCGCCACGTCCCTCCGCGAAGCCGCCCGTTCGTCCCGCTCCCTCGACGAGGGCGGCGCCTGCCGCGACGGCGGCACCCGCGGCGACGGCCCCGAAGGCGACAGCCGCGATCCCCCCGCCGCCTCCACCGGCCGCGAAGGAGCCGCCGCCGCCGCTGACGCCGCCCGACACGTCGGACGTGGCGGCGATCCTCGACGGGCGGAAGGTCTCGACACGCTCGCCCAACCTGATGCCGGCGCAGGCGGCGGCGCGGCCGGGACAACCGGTCCCGATCAGGCTGCAGAAGGCGCCGCGCCCGCTCTACGCGGCGGATCTCCTGTCGCCGCCCCGGATCTCCGTCCATGACACCACGCTCCAGGCCCCGGATCCGGGTGAAGCGGCTCCGGTCGCGCTGAACTCGTTCGAGGCTGTCAAGGCCGGGCTGCCGGCCGGCCCCTACCGCGCCGGGCTGATCGAGGAGATCGAGGCCGATCCGGATCGCCCGCGCATCGAGGGCGGAACGGTCCTCTGGACGTCGGTGCCCGGCGACGATCCTTCGCCGGAAGCTCCGCCGGCGGCCCTCGTGGCGGAGGTGAGCCTCGATGGTCCCGGTTCTCGCGCCCGGGTCACGCTGCGGCCGCTGCGCGAGCCTGGCACCCCGCCGACCGTTGCCATGGAGGTGGTGTTCACGGGCCCGCTTGCCGCCGTGACGCGGGTGGGTCTTCCCGAGTTGCGCAACGCGGGGGTGGACCGTGGCATCCCGCTCTTCGGGGTGGTCACGACGCAGGACGGCGTCTTTCGCGTGACTTTGGCGCGCGAGCAGACGGACGGCGAGCAGAACGTCCGCCTGCTGATGACCCGCCCCTGGATCGATCTGCCGATGCGCCTGCAGGACGGCCGACGCGTCATCGTCGCGTTCGAGAAGGGCACGGCCGTGCGCGAGATGATGCGAAACGCCCTGCGCCTTTGGCGGATGCCGTGGCTGCCATGACGAAGCACGTTCCCCCCTCCTCCCCGCCCCCTGCCCCGCCGGCGCGGCCGGAAGTCGCCGCGCGCGATGCGGGCGCCGCCGGTTCGCGGCGTCGCGCGGTCCGTCCCGGACGGTTCACCGGCGACAGGGAGTTGCGCTCCTCGACCATCATCATCCTCGGCGGCGCGCTGCTGTTCGCCTTCCTGGTGGTGTGGGCCGCCTTCGCGGAGGTGGACGAGGTGACTCGTGGAGAAGGGAAGGTCATCCCGTCGAAGAAGACGCAGACCATCCAGAGCGCCGAGCCGGGCGTGGTCGAGGAAATCCTCGTGCGCCTCGGGCAGCACGTGAAGCAGGGCGACATCCTGGTGCGCCTCGACAACACCATCAACACCTCGAACCTCGGCGAGGTGGAAGCGAAGGCGCGCGTGCTCGCGGCGCAGGTGGCGCGTCTGGAGATCGAGGCCGATGGACGGGCGGAGGCCGGCTACGTCTGCCCGGAGGATATCCGCGCCGTGGCGCCGGCCGTGTGCGCGAACGAGGCGAACCTGCTCTCGACGCGCTGGGACGCACACCGCAAGAAGGTGTCGTCCCTCGCCGAACGGGTGGAGCAGCGCCAGCGCGAGCTCAACGAGGCGCAGCAGAACGCCACCCGGATCGCCGAGAGCCTCGACCTCGCGGACAAGGAACTCGAGCTCATCACGCCGCTCGCCAACCGCAACATCGCCCCGAAGACCGAGCTGCTGCGCGCCCAGCGCGCGGTGGTCGAGTTGAAGGGCCAGCAGGCGACGAACCGTGAGACGATCGCGCGCGTGCAGGCGGCGCTTCGCGAGGCCCAGAACAATGTGCAGGAGGCGGGGCTGCAGTTCCGGCAGGACGCGCTGGCCGAACTCGCCAAGCTGTCGGCCGAGTATTCGGTCATCCGGCAGACCGCCAAGGGTGCGCAGGAGCGGCTGCGGCGCACGGACATCCGCTCGCCCGTCGACGGGATCGTCAACACGCTGACGACGAACACCGTCGGTGGCTTCGTCAACGCCGGCGGCCACGTCATGGACATCGTGCCGCTGGAGGACGCGCTGCTCATCGAGACGAAGGTGAAGCCGGCGGA
Source organism: Alsobacter sp. R-9 (assembly GCF_054612375.1). Lineage (NCBI taxonomy): Bacteria > Pseudomonadati > Pseudomonadota > Alphaproteobacteria > Hyphomicrobiales > Alsobacteraceae > Alsobacter > Alsobacter sp. R-9. Next base: position 88,907 of record NZ_JBTSWJ010000013.1, read on the forward strand.
CATCGCGTTCCTGCGGCCCGGCCAGCCCGCGCAGGTGAAGATCACCGCCTACGACTTCTCGATCTATGGCGGGCTCGCCGGCGTGGTGGAGCACGTCTCGGCCGACAGCGTCTACGACGAGCAGGCCCGGGAGACCTTCTACATCGTCACCGTGAAGACCGACCAGTCCTCGCTCCACTACAGGGGCAAGGACCACCCGATCATGCCCGGCATGATCGCGCAGGTGGACATCCTCACGGGCAAGAAGACCGTGCTCGACTACCTGCTGAAGCCGATCATCAAGGCACGCCAGGACTCCCTGAGGGAGCGCTGACGTGACCTCCGACGGTGCGATGCAGCCGCCGGACGGCAGCGAGACCGCGGCGGCGAACGTGCCGGGGTCCCTGCGTTTCCGCGTGCTGCGGCGGGGAGACTGGCGCCGGGCCTTCCGGCTCGAGCAGGCCTTCTGGACCACGCTCGAGGAGGAGGCGCGGCTGCAGGGCCGCAAGCTCGCCGATCACGTCAGGCACATCCTCGAGAACGCACCGGCGATCGAGGGGGGAAACGACTCGTCGTTGTTGCGCGTGCACGCTGTCCGCTGGCTCGACGAGAAGCTGCGCCGGCTCGAGCAGCGACAGGAGCGGCGGGAGGTCCTTCATGCGGCGCTGGCGGCGCCCCTGCCCTGCTTCGTGATTTCCGCCAACCGCGCGCTCGTCACCTACAACGCCGAGTTCTCGGCCTACGTCACCGGACGGGCCCAGGCGGCGAGCGACGAGGACGTCTCGAAGGCGCGCCTCACGCTCGACGTCCCGGTGGACCGGCTGATCGACGTGCTTCGCGATCCTCCCGGCCGCGTCGTGATGTGCGGGTTCAGCATCCGCACGTCGGCCGCCATCGCCTCAGGCCGGGCGCGCGTGACGCTTGCACAGCCGTCCCGGACCGATCTCGTCGTCGGCTACATCGTACCCGGCTGAGGATCAGTTGAGGCTGCCGCGCAACCCCGGCGAGGGAGCGGTGCGGCGGGCGTCGAGCGAGGCCACGGGCACCGGGCGGCGGACGCCGTGCACGAAGGCACCCGCGGATCCGATGGAGAACAGCGGTCGATAGCCGACAACCTCCGTGTCGGGCTTCACCGCGTCCGTCAGGTTGTCGAGGATCTCCTCCACGCCATCCGTGCGGACCGCCAGGACGGCGTGACCGATGCCACGCCGCAGGTCCTGGAGGACCACGATGGTCATCGATGCGGCGTCCATCCCGAAGGCCTGCAGCGCCGCCATCTTCAGCAAGGCGAAGTCCTCGCAATCGCCCACGCCCCGTGTCGCCGTCTCCTGCGGAGTGGCCCAGTAGTCATCCTGCCCCCACGCGACCGGGTCAGTCTGATAGCGGATCGTGGTGTTCACCGTCCGGTTGACCTCGCGAAGCATGCGGATCGAGACGCGCCCGTCGGCATCACGAAGCGGCGCGAGGAGCCGCAGCCGGCGCTGGACGTCCGTCGCACAGCGGCTCTCTTCGGCGAGGCAACCCGCGACGAAGCCGGCCGGGTCCGCATCGACGATGGCGCGGAAGCGTCGGGACACGGCGATCTCGCGAACGGGGAAGGCGACGCTGCCGAACACGGCATCGCGCGCGGTCGAGGCCGCCCCTCCCGCCGGCAGGCCGGCACGCAGCACTCGGCCCGTGTCCTGGGCACCTACCCGGCCGGCGCCGCAGATCGCCAGGACCATCGCCAGGACCATCCCAAGGACGAGAAGGACGAGCGCCCGCAGGGCGGCGGCGGTTCCCGGGTGCGCGTACGCGGCGGACGACATGACGACAGGCCCTGCTCTTTCGGCAGAACCTTCGCCCGCGGCGTCTTTCAGCCGGCTGAAGCAACGCGGTAACCGAAGCCCTTCCAGGACCGGCGGAATTCGATGCGATCCGGCGACCGACCACCACTGGTGGCCATCGTGCCTCCCGGATCAGGACGCGCCGGCGAAAAGATGAAATATCCAGTTATTCTCTTAAGTTAACTATCTGCTCATTTTTAGCCATTGATGCATATCCCAATATTCCAATTGGGTTGCTCAACCATTGCGGGCGGCACCGCCGCGGTTAGGTTGCATTTGAAACAACTTTACCGCGTGTTCGCGCGATCCGCGCAGCACCCTGGAAGGATTGACCGACATGCGTCTCGATGGAACCGAAGCTGCCGGCCACGTCACCGCCGCCGCCCCGCGCCTCGTCCTCGCGCAGGCGCAGCTCCCCGGACAGACCCCGGCTCCCGCGACGGCGCCCAAGACGATCCCGCTCCCGTCGGCGGACATGGTGACGCTGCTGAAGCCCGTTCCGTTCGGCGCCGGCCTCGGCCTCGCGGCCTATGAACTGCCCGCCGGCGCGGCCTTCGACGCCATCCGCGTCGTCGAGATCGACGGTCGCCTCGTCCTTGCGCTCCTCCAGCCCGACGGCAAGGTCCTCGTGCTCGAGGGCACGGGCCCGGTCCCCGGCTCCGCCACCGAGTTCGACGTTCCCAACCTGATCGTCGGCGACGTGGAAGTGCCGCGCGAGGCGCTGCAGGCCGCCTTCCTCGACAACGGCATCCAGCCGGCCGCAGGCGACCAGCCGGTCGACAGCTCGGGCCTGAACAACGACGAGCCCTTCCCCGGCATCGGCCCCGGCCTCGGCATCGGCGACCTTCTGCCGCCCACCGAGCTCGGCTTCGACCGCCTGACGCCGCGTGAAGGCGCCCTTGCCCTCGACGACGACATCGTGGGTCTCTTCGCGCTGCCGCCCCTCGTTCCGCCGTCCTTCGGCGGCGGCGGGATCGGGTCGGGCGCAGCGGTCCTCGACCAGTCGGCCGTTCCCGGCGGCACCGGCATCAATGGCGGGGTGGCCGTCCGCTCGATCGAAATTCCGGTCCAGGCCGGGTCGGAGACCGCCAATGCGATCTTCGGCTCCATCGCGGGCCTCGTCGGCAACACCAACGGCATCCCCGGGACCGACATCACCTGGACCCGCGTCAGCGACACCCTGATCGAGGGGCGCATCGGCGAAACCCTCGCCGTGACGATCACGCTCGAGGGCGCTCCGGTGCCTCCCGGCCAGACGGGGACGTTCACGGCGACGATCACCGTCCTCGTCGGCCTGCCCGATCCCAACCCCGTCGGCGGCCCGTCCGACACCACCGGCTTCAACCTCGGCCAGATCGAGATCGTGCTGACGGGAGGCGAGGAGCCCGTCACGGGGACGATCGACGTCCAGGTGCTCGACGACGTTCCCGTGCTCGTCGGCGAGGGGCGCGTCTCCGGAACGGTGGACGAGGACGCCCTGCCCACGGGCAACGTCGATTCCGGCCGCCCGGGCGAGAACGATGTCACCGGCGTCGGCGCCACGGCCACGGGCAGCCTGTTCGCCCTCGTGAACGTGGGCGCGGACAAGACCGACACGGGCGGTGCCGCCTTCGCGCTGGCGACGATCCCGGCGGGATCGCCCGTCGCACTGCCGGGCATCACCTCCGGAGGATCGCAGGTCTTCGTCGTGTCGGACGGGACCGTGCTGAAGGGTGTCGTCGTGGACGGGGAAACCACCCGCGACGTCTTCACGCTGACGCTTTCGAAGGCCGGAACCTACACCTTCACCCTGCTCGGTCCGCTCGACCACCCCTCCCTCGACGGCCTCACGGGCGACAACTCCGAGAACGCCACGCCCCTGTCGCTCGACCTGTCCGGCTTCGTCCTGGCCAGCGACTCCGACAACGACACCGTGACCCTGGGCGAGGGTTCCTTCCTCATCCGCGTGCTGGACGACATCCCCGTCCAGGTCGGCGAAGGCGCCATCACCATCAACGTCGACGAGAGCGGCCTCGTGGGTCCCCTCTCGGTCGGCAACCCTGACGGCACGCCCCTGCGCCCCGGCGAGACCGCCGGATCCGGCGCCGTCGAGGTCACGGGCTCGCTCTCCGGACTCGTGGCGATCGGCGCCGACCAGGTTGCGTCGGGCGCTTCCTTCGCACTGATCGCCGGTGCCACGCAGACGCTCGCCCTCACCTCCAAGGGGGAGACGATCGTCGCCTCCACCGACGGGAACGCCATCGTCGGCACGGCCGGCGGCCGCGAGGTCTTCCGCTTCACCCTCGAAGCAGACGGCGACTTCACCTTCCGCCTCAGCGACCAGATCGATCATGCGTCGCCGGCCTCGGGCGCATTCGAGAACGCCCTGACGACGCCGATCGATCTCTCCGCCTTCATCACCTTCAGCGACTTCGACCGGGACGCCGCGACCTTTGCCGACGGCACCGTGGTCGTGGCCGTGCAGGACGACATCCCCGTCGCCGTGCCCGTCGCCGCCTACCAGGCGACGCTCACCTCCGTGTACGAGGAGTCGGGCTACTTCAACACCCTCGGCGTGACGGGCAACGGCGGCGCGTCCGGCACCGTGCCCGAGACGGTCGGATCCACGGCGAGCGTGTCCATCGATCCCACCGACACGACCGGCGGCCGCTTCGTCCTGGACACGGGCGTGGCCGGGTCGGCGACGCGGGTGCAGATCTTCGTCGACAACGGCGACGGCGTCTTCGACCGCAACACGGACACGGTCGTCGGCACCGACATCCCCGTCTCCGACCTCACCTGGCAGGCCGTCGCCGCCGCGTCGGGCTACGGCGCCTCGAAGGTGTTCCTCGCCTTCGACGACGGCGGCGCCGGCGAGGACCGCGACTTCAACGACCTGATCGTCGGCGTCGACGTGGCCCCGACGGCCGCTCCGCTCGTCAGCGCCATGGTGGAGGAAGACGGCATGTCGGGTCCCGCCGGCCAGCCCGGCTTCCCCGACGGCTCGATCGGCAACAAGGATGCCGGCGACAGCGTCACCCAGGACGAGGCGTCCGGACCCGCCGGCAGCCTCAGGGCCCTCTTCTCGGTCGGCGCCGACGACGACCTCACCATCGCGCTCGCGAGCTCGACGGCCGGTGCCGGCCTGCCCCGGCTGCTCTCGCAGGGCGCCGAGGTGCAGTACTCCGTCAGCGGAAACACGCTCACCGGCTATGTCCCGCTCGGCGACGGGGGCATCCGCGAGGTCTTCACGCTGACGGTGTCGCCGAACGGCGCCTGGACCTTCGACCTGAAGGACCAGCTCGACCACGTCCCCGGGTCGGGCGAGAACACCGCCCTCCAGACGGTCGGCGGCGGTTCTGTCGCGGGCATCGACTTCTCCGGGATGATCACCGGCACCGACTACGACGGCGACAGCGTTCGCGGCGCTCGGGGGGCCTTCGTGATCACCGTGCAGGACGACGTTCCCGTCGCGCTGCCCGCGGCGCTCTCCACGCTCGCGACCTTCACCTCGGTCTACGAGGAATCGGGCTTCTTCAACTCCGTCGGCATCACCGGTGCGCTGGCCAGCGCGACAGTGGCCGAGACCATCGGTTCCACCGCCACTCTCGCCTACAACCCGGCCGACACGTCACAGAGCCTCTTCGTCCTGAACAACGGCAACCCGGGCTTGCAGACGAACGTCCGCATCTACGTCGACGACGGCGACGGGGTCTTCGAGCCGGACGCCGACGTCCCCGTCGGGCCGGATCGCCCGGTGAACGAACTCACCTGGCAGGCGCTCGCCTCCGCGTCGGAGAACGGCACGAAGACGCTCTTCCTCGCCTTCGACGACGGCGGCAACGCGGATGACCGCGACTTCAACGACCAGATCGTCCGCGTCAACTTCACCACCCAGGCCCAGTCGATCGTCACGGCTCGCGTGGAGGAAGACGGCATGTCGGGTCTCGCCGGCCAGCCGGGCTTCCCCGACAACTCGACCGGCAACAAGGACGCCGGCGACGACAACACGCAGGACGAGGCATCGGGCGCCGCGGGCAGCCTGACGGCGCTGTTCTCGGTGGGCGCCGACGAGTCTCTCGCGATCAGCCTCGGCTCCGACACCTCCGGCCTGCCCCGGCTGCTCTCGCAGGGTGCCGAGGTCCAGTATGCGGTCAGCGGCAACACGCTGACGGCCTTCGTCCCCCTCGGCGGAGACGCGACGCGCGTCGTCTTCACCCTCACGGTGGCGGCCGACGGCTCCTGGACCTTCGATCTCCGCGACCAGCTCGACCACGTGCCCGGCGGCGGCGAGAACGCGATGCTGCAGACGGTGGGCGGCGGGACTGTCGCCGGCATCGACCTCTCGAGCCTCATTCGCGGCGCGGACGCCGATGGCGATCCCGTGACGGCCCTCCCCGGCGCCTTTGTCATCACCGTCGAAGACGACGTTCCCGCCGTGTCCCTGGCGCTTGTCGGGGGAGCACTGCTGACCATCGACGAGACCGACGACGCCGTCGTTCCCGGCGAGGTCGATCCGGTCGGCGGGGCGCTCGGCGCCCGGACGGTTTCGCTGTCGAGCCTCATGACCGCGGGCGGCGCCATCGGTGCCGACGAGACGGCCGGCGCGCCGGCCCGCTCCTACGCCTTCGCGGCGGCGGGCGGCTCCTCGGGATACAAGGACTCCCTGACCGACCAGGACATCGTGCTGGTCAAGGTCAGCGACAGCCTCGTCCAGGGGCGCGTCGGGACGCTCTCCGGAGCCCTCGCCTTCTCGATCGCGGTCGATGCGGCAGCCGGCACTCTGACTCTCACCCAGTTCCGCGCCGTCGAGCAGCCGGATCCGTCCCAGCAGAACGAACCCACCGCTGGCGGCCTCGCCGCCGGTGCGCTCACGCTCACGGTGACCGCGACGGACGCGGATGGAGACACGGGTTCGGCGTCGGTGGACGTGGGCTCGATCATCCGCCTGCTCGACGACGCGCCCTCGTCCTTCTCGATCATGGACGCGGTCGTCGCGAACTCCACCGGCACCGTCACCGGCCTCTACGACGGACAGTTCGGGGCCGATGGCCTCGCAGGCTTCACCATTGCGGCGAAGACGGCGATCAACGGCGTCAGCTATGCCTACAGCGACACGGACGGCGACGGCTTCGCCAACCGGGTCGTGGCGACGACGGCCGGCAGCCAGCCCTTCTTCAGCATCACCGTGAACAAGGACGGCACCTACACGCTGCAGCTCGACCGGACCCGTCCCGTCGTCGAGACCTCGGTGACGGTGCCGGCGACGGGCAACAACCAGCCGGTGAACACCCTCACGTCGCCGGACGGGAGCGTCACGTGGGACGGACTGAAGTACAACAAGGATCCTGACGACGACGAGCAGATCTTCACGAACCCGAACTCCAGCAACGGCGGCGACCGCCTGAACGGCACCAGCAACGGGTTCGGCGTCGGCAGCGCCGTCGTCCAGGACGAAGACGGATTCAAGCTGTCGTCCAACACCGGCCCCATCGGCGCCGTTCGGTTCGAGCTCGGAGCCTACGTCGGTAACGCGAGCAAGGTGTCGCTGTACTGGGAGGCGACGGGTCCGTCCGGCACGCAGACGGGGACGGTCAACAACCTGACGCTCACCCCCGGCACGACCTCGGTCTTCATCGATCCCCCCGCGGACTTCACGGCGATTTCGATCGGGTTCGACTTCGACCGTGGCGGTGCCCGGGTGCAGAACTTCAGCATCGTGAAGTCGCTGGTGCCGGCCGACCTCGTCGCGGCGTTCGACGTGACGGCGCATGACCACGATGGCGACACGATCACCGCGACGCTCGACGTGACCTTCGGCGGCAGCGCCCCGAATGCGGGCGACTCCCTTGTCGCCGGCGCGGGTGACCACGTGCTCTTCGGCGGCTCCGGCAACGACTCGATGAATGGCGGCACCGGCGCGCTGGATATCGTCGACTACTCGGCGGACGGCAGCGCGGGCATGACGATCAACCTGGGCTCGCCGGGCTCCTCGGTGAGCGTGGGCGGCGCAGGCATGTCGGCCGGGGATCGTCTCACCGACATCGAGGGCGTCATCGGCGGCAGCGGCGGCGATACCCTCACGGGCAACAGCGGCAGTTCCGGGAAGGCCAACTACTTCGACGGGCGAGGCGGCAACGACTCGATCTCGGGCCTCGACGGCCACGACACGCTGCTCGGCGGCGGCGGCAACGACACCCTCCTCGGCGGAACGGGCAACGACAGCCTCTCCGGCGGCGACGGCAACGACTCGCTCGTCGGCGACTTCGGAAACGACCGACTGCTTGGCGGGGCTGGTACCGACTGGCTGACGGGCGGCGACGGCGACGACATCCTGATCGGCGACCTCGGAGCCGACACGATGACCGGCGGGGCGGGCAACGACGTGTTCGTGCTCAACACGCTCGACGCCAAGGACCTGATTGCCGACTACGGCGCCGGGGACCGGATCGACCTGTCGGCGCTCTTCGAAGGCCCCGGCAACGAGGCGGACATCGGACAGTACGTGAAGATGACCGGCGGGGTGCTCGCCGTGGACGTCGACGGCGCTGCAGGCGGGGCGACCTTCGTGGACGTCGCGACGGTGCAGGCTTCGGGCGGCGGGGTGCCCCCGGCGATCCAGATCGTCTACGAGGATCATGACCACGTCGTCCACGCGGCGACGATCAACAACGGCTGATCGACCGTCGCCATCCCGGCCGCGGGCCGTGGCCGGGATGGAGGACAAAGCGACATGGCCTGGGGGATGCTGCTGCTGGCGGGCCTCTTCGAGGTGGGCTGGGCCATCGGCCTCAAGTACACGCACGGGTTCACGCGGCTGGTGCCGACCCTGCTCACGGTGGCGAGCATGGTCGCCAGCCTTGGATTGCTTGGCCTCGCGCTCAAGACTTTGCCTGTCGGCACGGCCTACGCGGTGTGGACGGGCGTTGGCGCCGTGGGCACCGCGATCCTCGGCATCCTCCTGCTCGGCGAGACGGCGTCTGTCGCGCGGATCGCCTGCATCGGCCTCATCGTCGCGGGGATCCTCGGGCTGAAGTTCGCCGGCTGAGCGCACCACGCGACGCGAAACGCGGCCCGACTTCGCGCAAGCCGGAGGCCCACATCCGCCCAAAATCGCGACCAGAGCCGAACCAAAGGCCTGCCTGCCCGTTGTCCGGGCCCGCGCCCAGCGCGCGCCCTTCAGCATCGGGAGAGAGACCATGCGCAAGTCCACCCTGACGGCCAGCGCGGTGGCGGCGGCGCTCCTCGCCACGCCCGCCTTCGCCCAGTCCGGAAACACCAACCCGCCGTCATCGGCCCCCTCGTCACCCTCCACGGTCCAGCAGCCCGCAACCGGTGCTGCGCCCGCGACGGGAGCCGGCGTGACGAACATGCAGTCGACCCAGGGCAACGCCCGTTTCTTCACGGCCATGGAGCAGGATCAGTGGCGTGCCTCGAAGTTCGAGGGCGTCGACGTCTACGGCGCCAACAACGAGAAGATCGGTGACGTCGACGACGTGATCCTCGACCGCAACGGCAAGGTCGAGGCGGTGGTCATCGGCGTCGGAGGCTTCCTCGGCATCGGCGAGAAGCTCGTTGCCCTGCCCTTCGAGCAGGTCGAGTGGATGACCGGCGACCGCAGCGACGCCAGCGTTTCCAGCGCGCGCCCGGCGACCGGTTCCAGCACGATGGCCACCAACAACACGACCGCCGGCGCACCCGCCAACCCGAATGCGACGGCGAACACGGCGGCGAATCCGGCCCCGAACACGGCGGCCAACACGGCCAACCGCAGCAACACCGAGATCACGGGCTCTACCGTGAGGGCCGGCGCGTCGCGCTACGACTACCCGAGCTACGGCGTGCTGCGCATGACGAAGCAGGACCTGCAGAACGCGCCGTCCTACCGGTACGGCGAGCAGATGAACTCGGCTGGCTCGAAGCAGTAAGCCATCACGGTCGCCGACCAGTCCTGACGACACCGCATGGAAGCCCCGTCCTGCGCAGGACGGGGCTTCTTCGTGCGTTCCGACCATGGTTCGCACAGCAAGAAGGGCGGGGTTCGACCCCGCCCTTCCGTGGAATTTCATCCGGGTGAGGCCCGGGTCAGTTCATCGAGTGACTTCCTGGCAGGTGGTGTTGCCAACGCTGTCGCGGACGCAGGTGCGTTGCGACACCGTCGGCGCCGGTTCCGTGACGACGACGCCGGGACGCTCCACCACGACCGGCTGGTTCTCGATCACGCGGGTATGGGGCCGTGACGCGGCATCCGCCGCCGCGCCTGCCGTGGCGCCGACGACGCCGCCAACCGCCGCGCCGACCGGCCCGCCGACGATGGCGCCGGTGGCGGCACCGCCGACGGCGCCCGTGACCGTGCTCTGCTGGGCCTGCGCCGCAAGCGGCGCGGCCATGATCGCGCCGGCAACAGCCAACGCCTTGATGATGTTCGACATTTTTCGCTCTCCGTGTTGTCCACGAGTGGGCTTCAACGCGGCGTGGCGCCAATGGTTCGGCATGACCCGCGGCAACGGGGACGATGCTCATGGGCACGGGAACGGCGCCCCTCCCGCCCACGTTGGATGGGCATCCCGCCTCGGAGACGCCCATGGACATCGCCCTCGACAAGGTCTGCGCCCTCATCCGGCAGGCACGGCGCTTTGACGTGAAGGAGGCGGCGAGCGATCCCGAAAGCGGGTCGAACCCGTCGGACGACGGCTACGCCGACGTGCTGGAGACGTCGCCGGACGACGCGATCGAGGACGAGTTGCGCGCGTTCCTGAGCGGGCTCAACGAGGACGAGCAAGTCAATCTCGTCGCCCTCGTCTGGATCGGCCGCGGCGACTTCGACCGGCAGGAGTGGGGCGCGGCGCTGCGTCAGGCGCGCGAGCGCATCGGGCCGCCCGTGCCGGACTACCTCATCGGCATCCCGAACCTGCCCGACCTGCTCGACGAGGGGCTTGCCGCCTTCGATCTCTCCTGTGTGGACGAGGACGGTGGCGCGGGAGTGTGAGCCGCGCGGGCGTGCTAGGGTCGCGCCGCCATGCCCGACAACACCTCGCCCCCTCCCTCTCCCGCCACCCTGCGCGCGTCGGACGACATCCGCGACCTCATCGCGATCATGGCGGCCCTCCGCACGCCGGGGACCGGCTGCCCCTGGGATCTCGAGCAGGATTTCGCGTCGATCGCCCCCTACACCATCGAGGAGGCCTACGAGGTTGCCGACGCCATCGAGCGCGGTGATTTCGTCGACCTGCGGGACGAGCTCGGCGACCTGCTGCTGCAGGTGGTGTTTCATGCGCGTCTCGCGGAAGAGGACGGGCGCTTCGCGTTCCCCGACGTTGTCCGGGCCATCACCGAAAAGCTCATCCGCCGCCATCCGCACGTCTTCGGCGAGGCGCGGAACCTCTCGCCGGAGGCGGTGAAGGGTCTCTGGGGGGAGATCAAGGCGCGCGAGAAGGCCGAACGGCGCGCGGCCCGGGCCGCTGCCGGCCTGCCCGACGATGCCGCCGGCGGCGTGCTGTCGGGCGTTCCGGACGGCATGCCTGCCCTCACCCGGGCGGTGAAGCTGCAGGAGAAGGCCTCGAAGGTGGGATTCGACTGGAACGACGCACGCCTGGTGGTCGCGAAGCTTCACGAGGAGACGGCCGAGATCGAAGAGGCGCTTGCGGCTGGGGACCGGGAGGCCGTTGCCGGCGAAGTCGGCGACCTCCTCTTCGTGGTCGCGAACCTTGCCCGGCACCTCGGCGTGGATCCCGAGGCGGCGCTCCGCGGCACCAACGCGAAGTTCCAGCGCCGCTTTGCCTTCATCGAGCGTGAGCTCGAAAAAGAGGGCCGCTCACCGGCGGGGGCGACGCTCGCCGAAATGGACGCGCTCTGGACGAGGGCGAAGACCGAGACCTGAAGAACCTCAGCGCATCCGGCGGGCGGACGGGAACCGGCGCAGGAGGCGAGGCTCCTTCTCGGGGGCTACCCGGACCGCGACCTGCACCCGGCCCTCGTCATCATCCCGCCGGTCGAGGACCTCGGCCTCGCTGTAGAGCCAGTGCAGTCCCGCACCGTCTCCCGTCTCGACGGAGATGTGGAACACCGGCCGTTCGGCGGCGAGCCTGTCCTCGATGGCGGCCTTGAGGACGTCGATCCCCTCCCCGGTCAGCGCCGACACCAGCACCGGCCGTTCGGCGGCGTGGCGGTGCGCGAGCAGCCCCGTGAGCCGTTCCCGCTCGCCGTCCGCGAGCGCATCCAGCTTGTTCCAGACCTCGACGATGCGCCGGTGATCGTCGGGATCGACGCCGAGGTCGCGCAGGATCGAGACGACGTCGGCCGACTGGGCCTCGGTGTCGCCGTGCGACACGTCGCGCACGTGCAGGATCACGTCCGCGGCGATGACGTCCTCCAGCGTGGCCCGGAAGGCCGCGACCAGCATCGTCGGCAGGTCGGAGATGAAGCCCACGGTGTCGGAGAGGATCACCGGCGCGCCGTGCGGCAGCTTCACCACGCGCGCCGTGGGATCGAGCGTCGCGAAGAGCAGGTTCTCGGCGAAGACGCCGGCCCGCGTCAGGCGATTGAACAGCGTCGACTTGCCGGCGTTCGTGTAGCCGACCAGCGCGACGACCGGGTATGGCACCTTGCGCCGACTCTCACGATGCAACGAGCGCGTGCGCTTGACGCTCTCGAGCTCCCGTTCGATGCGCACCATCCGTTCCTGGATGAGCCGGCGATCGGCCTCGATCTGCGTCTCGCCGGGGCCGCCGAGGAAGCCGAAGCCGCCGCGCTGGCGTTCGAGATGGGTCCAGGACCGCACGAGCCGGCTCTTCTGGTAGGCGAGATGCGCCAGCTCGACCTGCAGCGTGCCTTCGCGGGTCCGGGCGCGGCGCCCGAAGATCTCGAGGATCAACCCGGTCCGGTCGATGACCTTGCAGCCCCACGCCTTCTCGAGGTTGCGCTGCTGTACCGGCGACAGGGCGCAGTCCATCATCACGAGGTTGATCTCGTCAGCCTTGATGCGGCCGGCGATCTCCTCGACCTTGCCCTTGCCGAGATAGGTCGCCGGACGCGGCGACGCGACGGTCACGGGCAGCGCGGCCTCGACGGCGAGGTCGATGGCGGCGGCGAGGCCGACAGCCTCCTCCAGCCGGGCATCCGCCGCCCGCAGGTTCACGGGGCCGGCTGCCTCGGCATCTCCCGGGCGACGGCGCGCCGACGGATAGGGACCGACGACGAGCGTCCGCGTCCCGGAGGCAATGGCCTTCTCGACGTCGACGACCCGCTTTTCCGGCGGGTCACGGGGGACGCGGGGTCCTGTCAATGCTGTCCTTCAGAGCCGAAAGGCTCAGTCCTTGGCGACGGGTCCGCCCTCTTCGCCCGGCTCGAAGAGCGAGACCGGGTGGCCCGGCATGATGGTGGAAATCGCGTGCTTGTAGACCAGCTGGGAATGTCCGTCGCGGCGCAGCAGCACGCAGAAGTTGTCGAACCAGGTCACGACACCCTGCAGCTTCACGCCGTTCACCAGAAAGATCGTGAGCGGGATCTTGTTCTTGCGGACATGGTTCAGAAACGTGTCCTGCAAGTTCTGGTTTCGCTCCGCCGCCATGGTCTTGCCCCTCAGCCCAAGTTGACCAGCCGTCCGATTCTACGGCTCGTTGAACGTGTTCCGAAACGCCTGCCTTGCCCCGCAGGTCACGCCGAAGCGCCCTCGACCTGCGCTACGGCCCGCCTGCCGACGAAAGCAGGTCATTCCGGCGGCGGGTCGGACCCGCCTCTTATCCGACATGATTAAACGGACGGGAGACTTCTGTCACCTCGTGGAACGCGGCCCGCAGCGCCATGGCGACGGGGCCGGGGGAACCGTCGCCCACGGGCAGTCCGTCGATCCTGACGACCGGCGTCACGGGGTTGGACGCGGATGTGATGAAGGCCTCCGCCGCGTCCTGCGCCTCCGCCACGGAGAAGGGCCTCTGCTCCACCGTGAGGTTCCGGCGCTTCACGAGGTCCAGCACACCCGCCCGCGTCACGCCATGCAGGATGCTGTGATCGGCCTGCCGCGTGACGAGGCGGCCGTCCCTCGTGACGATCCACGCGTTGGTGGAACCGCCCTCGGTCACGTTGCCGTCGCGGTCGACGAACCAGACCTCCTTCGCGCCGGCCTCGCGCGCCTTTTGCTTGGCGAGCGTGTTCGGCAGGAGCTGGACGGTCTTGATGTCCGGACGTCCCCAGCGAATGTCAGGCGTCGTCACCACGGCGATGCCGGCCCGCGCGCTCGCCTCCGCCGCCTCCCGGTTGACGGAGCGCGCCGTCACCACCACCGCGGGAGCTGGCGGCGGCATCGGCAGGAAGTGGTCGCGGCGGGCGACCCCGCGGGAGACCTGCAGGTAGATGAAGCCCTCCCGCACGCGGTTGCGGCTGACCGTCTCGTGCAGCACCGTCGACAGTGCGCGACGGCTCATGGGCGACGGGATCATGAGTTCGCGGAGGGACCGGTCGAGCCGGTCGAGATGGCGGGTCTCGTCGACCAACCGGCCGCCCGTGACCTCGCAGACCTCGTACACCGCGTCGGCAAACTGGTAGCCGCGATCCTCGATGTGCACCATCGCGTCCCGATGGGGAACGTAGCGTCCGTTGACGTAGGCGATCCTGCTCATGCGTGCCTGCTCATTCCACCCCCCGCGGCGCGCGGCTGCGCGCCGACGTCTCAGCCGATCCCGAGCGACTTCAGCTTGCGATGGAGCGCCGAGCGCTCCATGCCGATGAACTCGGCCGTCCGCGAGATATTGCCGCCGAAGCGGTTGATCTGCGCCGTGAGGTACTCCCGCTCGAAGATCTCGCGGGCCTCGCGCAGCGCGAGCGACATCAGCTTCTCGCCGCCCGCTCCGTTCGGCGTCGAGGGCACCAGCGACCCCACCTCCGACGGGAGGAGGTCGGCCGTGACCTCGGTCGAAGGGTCCCCTTCGGCCAGGATCAGCAGGCGCTCGATGTTGTTGCGCAACTGGCGGATGTTGCCCGGCCAGTCATGCGACTGCAGGACGGCCAGCGCGTCATCGGCGATGACGCGCTTCGGCAGCCCCGTCGAGGCCGATATCTGGTCCATGAAGTAGCCGATCAGTTCCGGAATATCCTCGCGCCGCTCGGCGAGGCTCGGCACGCGGATCGGCACGACGCTGAGGCGGTGCAGCAGGTCCTCGCGGAACCGACCCGCCCCGATCTCCGCCGCGAGGTCGCGCGCCGTCGACGAGATGACGCGCACGTCCACATGCACGCGCATGGTTCCGCCCACGCGCTGGAAGTTCTGCTCGACGAGAACGCGCAGGATCTTGCCCTGCGTCTCCCGGGGCATGTCCGCCACCTCGTCGAGATACAGCGTTCCCCCGTGCGCCTCCTCGAGCGCGCCGACCTTGCGCGTGCGGCCGTCCCCGCCCTCCACGCCGAAGAGTTCGATCTCCATGTTCTCGGGGGTGATGGTCGCCGCGTTGATGGCGACGAAGGGCCCCGAGGATCGGTTCGACAGGCCGTGGATCGTGCGCGCCGCGAGTTCCTTGCCGGAGCCCGGGGCGCCCGAGATCATGACGCGGGCGTTGGTGGCCGCGACACGCTCCAGCGTCTGGCGCAGCTGGTTCGACGCCTGCGAATGCCCGACGATCCGGCTGCCCTGCTGGGCCTTGACCCTGAGTTCCTTCACCTCGCGCTTCAGCCGCGAGGCCTCCAGTGCCCGCTCGGCGACGAGCACCAGCCGGTCGGCCTTGAACGGCTTCTCGATGAAGTCGTAGGCGCCCCGCTTGATGGCGGAGACGGCCGTCTCGATGTTGCCGTGGCCGGAGATCATCACGACAGGCAGGTCCGGGTGCTGCTCCTTGATGATGTCGAGGAGCTGCAGGCCGTCGAGACGGCTGCCCTGGATCCAGATGTCCAGAAAGACGAGCTGCGGGCGGCGGGCCTCGATCGCTCCGAGCGCCTCGTCCGAGTTGGCCGCGGTGCGGCAGCGGTAGCCCTCGTCGTCGAGGATGCCTGCGACCAGCTCGCGGATGTCGGCTTCGTCGTCGACGATCAGGATGTCGGCGCTCATTCCGGGCGTCTCCGTTCGTGTCGTGCGCTCAACGGGTTTGTCCTCATGATCCGGTCACCGCGGCGGGGGTCTTGGTCGTCCGCTGCGCAGGGGTGGTCTCGCCTTCGGCCGAAGCCCCACCCTCCGGCATCCACAGGCGCACGAGGGCGCCGCGGGGAACCTCGGGATTGTCGAGGAGCTCGATGCCGCCGCCGTGCTCCTCCATGATCTTGCCGACGATGGCGAGGCCGAGGCCGGTGCCACCCTCGCGGGTCGTCATGTAGGGCTCCAGCAACCGCTGGCGGTGCTCGGCCGGGAAGCCCTTGCCGTTGTCGGACACGTCGATGACGAGGCGCCCGTCGATCCGCTTGATCGACACGACGATGCGCCCCTGCCCCCGTTCGTCCTCCGGCACGGCTCCGACGGACTCCGCGGCGTTCTTGACGATGTTCGTGACGGCCTGGCTGACCAGCCGGCGATCGAAGCGCGCCACCATGCGGGCCTCGGGGATGTCCTCGTCGAAGACGATGTCGGGGTGGCCGACCCGCATGAGGAACAGGACCTGCCGGACGACCGCAGCAAGGTCGTCGTCGTCGGGCTGGGGCTTCGGCATCCTTGCGAAGGACGAGAACTCGTCGACCATGCGCTTGATGTCGTCGACCTGCCGCACGATCGTGTCGGTGCACTGGTCGAAGACCTCGCGGTCGGTGGTGATCACCTTGCCGTACTTGCGGCGGATGCGCTCGGCCGACAGCTGGATCGGCGTCAGCGGGTTCTTGATCTCGTGGGCGATGCGGCGCGCGACGTCGGCCCAGGCGGCGGTGCGCTGCGCGGAGACGAGATCCGTGATGTCGTCGAGCGTGATGATGAGGCCGCGCTCGTCCTCGGCCGCCTGCTCGGCCGTGACCCGGACCGTGAGCATGCGGTCCTGCCCCCCGCGGTTGACCGAGACATGGCCCTGTGCGCCGCGCAGGCGGTCCGTCTGCCTGTCCGCCAGCACCTCGGCGAGTTCCGGGAACGCCTCCTGCAGCGGCTTGCCGAGCCATTTCTCGCGGGAGATGTGGAGGAGCCGCTCGGCCGACGGGTTGATCACGGTCATGCGGCCGCGAGAATCGACGGAGATGACCCCGGCGGACACGCCGGAGAGCACCGCCTCCGTGAACCGCCGGCGGCGGTCGATCAGGTCGCGCGCGGCGGTGAGGCGGTCCGTCTGCTGGCGCAGCTCGGACGTCATCTTGTTGAACGTCTCGGCGAGGTGCCCGAGGTCGCCCTCGTCCTTGCGCGAAGGCACCTGCACGTAAAAGTTGCCGGACGCGACCTGGTCGGTCGCGTGGATGAGCCGCCGGATGGGCGCGACGAAGCGGTTGGCGAAGCCCAGCCCGAGCCAGATGGCCGACAGCAGCAGGATGAGCGAGATCAGCGCGTACATGCTGGCGAAGGCGACCTGCACCTCGAACTTGCGCTCGGCCAGGGTGCGGAAGTAGAGCGCCGCGCCCTCGGCCTGCGTGGGGAACTCCAGGGCCTTGGGGTCGATGGTGCGGGCCACCATCAGGTAGGTGTCGTCGAACCCGGGAACCTTGATGACGCCGCGGATGGTCCGCCCCTGCGGCGGAACGAGGCAGGCTCCCGTCTCGCCGGCCTCGGTCAGGTCCTCGGCGGTGGGAAGGATCAGGCCCTCCATGGGCTGGATCTCGATCCGCTCCACCACGCTCAGGTCGCTCTTGATCAGGAGCGCCACCGGGAAACCGAGGAACATCGCGCGCGAGCGCATGAAGTCGCGGAAGAAGTCGCGGTTCTGCTGCAGGGCGAAGCGGGCGCGGCCGACATCGGCCGCCATGAGGCTCGTCTCGCGGCCGACCGTGCGGCACTGCAACTCGCGGTAGGCCTGGGCCACCTCCACGGACGTCGTCAGCAGTTCGCTGACCCGGCGGTTCGACTGGGCATCCAGCGAGCGCTCCAGCGTCATCCACCCGAGGCCGGCCACGAGGACCGCGGGCAGCACGGCAACGAAGGCGAACCGGCCGACGATGCCGACATGCAGGCGCGCAGCCGCCATCCCCGCACGCCGTGCGCGCACGAGCGCCCACCCCTCCCGGGCCACCAGCCCGATCAGGATCAGGATGAGGGCCGCGTTGGCAACGAAAAGCCCGAGCACGAGCTGATGCGTGGGCGGAACCGGCAACATGCCGGCGAGCACCAGGAACGTTCCCAGCGCCGACAGCAGCGCCAGGGCCACCACGACGCCGCCGACATAGCCCCACAGGCGCGACGCGCCGCGCGGGATCGCGCCGCTATCGCTTACGGGGGTCGGGACGGACGGCTGGACCGCTGTCATGAATCCTTCTGGCCTGCGTTGCCACGAGGGCTGCGGCAGCGAAGCAACAGTGTTGCAACAACCCTACGCAAACAAGGCTGAATTGAGGCGCGGATGCAACACCTCTGTCGATGGAGATCCGATCCGGATCACGGATCCTCGTCCTCGGGATCCCCCGGATCGTCCGGGCCGGGCGCCGCCGCCTCCCGGGGAGGAACCGCAGCGGGTCGGAGGGCCGGCGGCGGGGGATGCCAGCCGCGCGAGGCCAAAGGCGAGCGCGCCGTGACGAACCGCCACGTGCCTCCCGGCTCCTCCAGCAGGACCACCGCGCCCGTGTGGGCCAGCCGTTGCCGGTCCAGCACCGTGGGACCGGCGCACCAGGAAGGCGCGGTGAGCGCCGTCACGACGACTGCCGCGTTCCGGCAGTCCTCGACGAACGCACCGGCCCCCAGCACGACCGACAGCGCACGGCCATCCCGGAGCCGCCCGACGCAGCCGAGGACATCGCAGCGGGCTCGGCTGCCGAGGCCCGGATCCGCGGCAGTCCGCGCGTCGCCGTCCGCACGAAGCCATTGCTCGATGACGAACGCCCCCGGTGACTTGCCGACCAGCGCGAGGCTCCCCTCCTTCGTCCGGACCATGGCCGAACGGCCGTCGGGGGCCACGAGGACCAAGGGGCGCTGCGGTGTCGCCGCGAGCACGATCCCGGCCGTGAAGGGCAAGAGGCCCAGCCAGCGAAGGGGGGATGTCCACAGGACGACCAGCAGCCCCCCGCAGCACAGAAGCAGCAGCGTGCCCGGACCGAAGGCCGGCACGACGCCCGTCGCGCCGGGCCATGACGCCACCCAAGCCGACAGCGAGAGCATGGCATCCACGCCCCAGCCCATGGCGATCCAGAACGGAGCGTCGAGCCCCAGCGGGTAGGTGATCGCACCCAGAACTGCCATCGGCATGACGACGAAGGAGACGAGGGGCAGCGTCAGCGCGTTGCCGAACAGTCCGAAGGCGGAATAGCGCTGGAAATGATAGAGCCCGAACGGGGCCGTGGCCGCCTCGGCCACGAGCGTCGCGCCGACCGTACCGACCAGGATCCGGCGCAGCCACCGAAGCCCGCGAGCCGGGAGGGACATCGGCGGACCGTCTCGGGGGCCGGAGTTGACCGGTCGACCCGGGACAGGGGCTCCTTCCGCGAGGGGATCGCCGGCCTGCGTCTTCTCGTACAGGGCGATGAGCGCGGCGACGGCGGCGAAGGACATCTGGAAGCTCGGGCCCAGGACGCTCTCCGGCTCGAGGGCCATCACCACCAGTGCCGCGATCGCGAGGCTGCGCATCGAGAAGGGCGTGCGATCGACGAGCATCGCCCCGAACAAGGCCGCCGTCATGACCAGCGCGCGCTGCGTGGCGATCTCGGCGCCGGCAAAGACGTTGTAGCCGGCCCCCGCGACGATGGCCGCGGCGGCGGCGATCTTGCGCAGAGGCCACGTCAGCGCCACTGCCGGGATGGCGGCTCCCAGGGCGCGGACGAACCAGAAGACCATGCCCGCCGCCAGGACCATGTGGAGTCCGGAGATCGAAACCACGTGGTAGATGCCGGCGGCCCTCAGGACGTCGTTGACGGGTTCGGGGATCAGCCCGCGCTTGCCGGTCACCAGCGAGGCCGCGACCGCGCCGGCCGGCCCGCCGATGACGGCGACGATCCTCTCCGTCAGGGCGTTCCGCGCCCGGTCGACGGCCGCCGTGAACCTCAGTTCCAACGGGAGGAGCGCCGGGGCCGGCGCCAGCAACACCGGACCACTGGCCGACCCCACCGCGCCGAGCCGCTGGAACCAGGCCTCGCGGGCAAAGTCGTAGCCGCCGGGCCGGGAGGCGGGGGGCGGCGGGATGAGCCGGGCCTGCGTCGACACGAAATCCCCCGCATGGAGCCCACCAAGGGACGGAAGCGTGATCCGCACGCGGTAGGGCGTCGCCTCCGGCGGGAGGTCGGCGAAGCGGTGGACGCGCAGGACAAGTCGCGCCGTGCCGACGCGCGCCTCCGCCGTCTCGATGGTGCCCGAGAGCGTGCCGTAGCTCGCACGAACGAGGACGGGCGCCGCCACGCCGGCGGTGCGCCAGCCCCCCGCCGTCATTCCGGCAAACACGGCGGCGGCGCCTGCCGCGAGGCCCATGGCCACCGGCCGGGACCGCAGCACCAGCGACAGGCCTCCAGCCCCGGCGGCAAGCCCCGATGACAGCGCGAGAGAAGGTTCGGAATCCGCTGAGAAGTAGAGCAGGATGCCGAGGATCACCGCGACGGGGAGCCAGAGGAACGGCCGGCGTCCCTCGACCTCCCTCCGCACGCAGGCGGAGACGAACTCGCGCCCGGCGGACAGACGATCGTTCGGAGATCCGGCGGCGGCACGAAGATGGGGCCATGGCAAAGCGCGCGCGGCCGCCGGCGAGCGACCTGTCGCGGGGCTGCCGGTGTCCGGTGGCGGGTCGGCAGCAGTCATCGGGCGCCCTTAACCTCGCCCGCCAATGATGCTACACGACCGGCGCCACGAACCAGCGCCGGTCGGTTGTGGTTATTCCGATTCCTCAGCCGGACCGTGCAACACGCTGATGAGCCGTCCCGTCGTCACCCGTTTCGCGCCCTCGCCCACGGGCTTCCTGCACATCGGCGGCGGGCGCACCGCGCTGTTCAACTGGCTCTACGCCAAGCGGCACGGCGGAAAGATGCTGCTGCGCATCGAGGACACCGACCGGGAGCGCTCCACGGAGGCCGCCATCCAGGCGATCCTCGATGGCCTCAAGTGGCTCGGCATCGATTGGGACGGCGACGTCGTCTACCAGTTCTCCCGCGCCGCACGGCATCGCGAGGTCGCTGAGCGGTTGCTGGCCGAGGGCAAGGCGTACCACTGCTACGCCACCCCGCAGGAACTGGAGGAGATGAGGGAGAAGGCGCGAGCCGAGGGACGGCCCATGCGATACGACGGCCGCTGGCGCGACCGCGACCCGTCCGAGGCGCCTCCCGGCGTGAAGCCTGTCATCCGGCTGCGTGCTCCGCAGGACGGCGAGACCGTCGTCGAGGACCGGGTGCAGGGCCGCGTGGTCTGGCAGAACAAGGACCTCGACGACCTCGTCCTGCTGCGCTCGGACGGAACGCCGACCTACATGCTCGCCGTTGTCGTGGACGACCATGACATGGACGTCACCCACATCATCCGTGGCGACGACCACCTCACCAACGCCGCCCGCCAGACGCAGATCTACCAGGCCTGCGGCTGGGACGTGCCGGAGATGGCGCACATCCCGCTCATTCACGGACCGGACGGCGCCAAGCTCTCGAAGCGCCACGGCGCGCTCGGCGTCGACGCCTACCGTGCGATGGGCTACCTGCCGGCGGCGTTGCGCAACTACCTCGTGCGCCTCGGCTGGAGCCACGGCGACCAGGAGTTCTTCACGACGCAGGAGATGATCGACGCCTTCGGGTTCGAGGGCATCGGCCGCTCCCCCGCCCGCTTCGACTTCGCCAAGCTCGAGCACCTGAACGGCCACTACATGCGGGCTTCGTCGGACGCCGACCTCGTGGCGGCGATCGAGCCGATCCTTCCGGACATCGGTCCCCCGCGTGGCGCCCCCGCGACGTTGTCGCCGCGCCTGCGCGAGCAGCTCCTGGCTGCCATGCCGGGGCTGAAGGAGCGCGCCAAGACGCTCGTCGAACTCGTCGACAGCGCCTACTACCTCTACGCGTCGCGTCCCGTTACCGTCGAGGCGAAGGCCGAGGCCCTTCTCGCCGACGGCGGACGGGCTCGCATCGCCGCGCTCCTGCCGGCCCTCGAGGCCCTGGATGCATGGAGCGCGGCGACCACGGAGGCCGCGGTCAGGCAGTTCGCCGAGACCACGGGAGCGAAGCTGGGACAGGTCGCCCAGCCGCTTCGCGCTGCCCTCACCGGACGATCAACCTCCCCCGGACTGTTCGACGTCATGGACGTGCTGGGGCGCGAGGAATGCCTCGCGCGTCTGCGCGATCAGGCGGAAAAGTCCTGAGGTCCGCCGAACCGCGCCAGCGACGCCGTGCTGCGACCGCCTGACACCCCACCTTTCGGTGTGGTTGAACGGTGGGGGGAATTGGGCTAGCACACCGAAGGCAACAGCGAAAAAGTCCGGAACGTCCGGTTTTGCCGCAGGTTTTGGCAAGTCGGCGCGTTTCGGTGCGAAATCGTGGCCTTTCGTGCTGACGGCGCAAGGTCCTGCGCCGGGCACCCTACCGACTACGGCCGAAGGATAGCGCCCATGAGCGACCCCGCCACCCTCAACGTCAACGGCAAGAACCTTGCTCTTCCGACCAAGGAAGGCTCGATCGGCCCGGCTGTCGTCGACATCGGGAAGCTCTACGCCCAGACGGGGATGTTCACCTACGACCCCGGCTTCACGTCTACGGCGAGCTGCGAGTCGCAGATCACCTACATCGACGGCGACGAGGGCGTCCTGCTCTATCGCGGCTACCCCATCGAGCAGCTGGCCGAGCACGGCGACTTCCTCGAGACCTGCTACCTGCTGCTGTACGGGGAGCTCCCGACCGCCGCGCAGAAGGTCGACTTCGACTACCGCGTCACGCGCCACACGATGGTGCATGAGCAGATGATGCGGTTCTTCCAGGGCTTCCGCCGCGACGCGCACCCGATGGCGGTGCTCGTGGCCTCCGTCGGTGCGCTCTCGGCCTTCTATCACGACTCGACCGACATCTCCGACCCGCACCAGCGGATGGTCGCGTCGATGCGCATGATCGCCAAGATCCCGACGCTGTCGGCGATGGCGTACAAGTATTCGGTCGGACAGCCGTTCGTGTACCCGCAGAACAACCTCGACTACACGTCGAATTTTCTGCGCATGTGCTTCGCCGTGCCCTGTGAGGACTACAAGGTAAACCCGGTCCTGTCGCGCGCGCTGGACCGCATCTTCATCCTTCATGCGGATCACGAGCAGAACGCTTCGACCTCGACCGTCCGCCTCGCCGGTTCGTCGGGCGCCAACCCGTTCGCCTGCATCGCGGCCGGCGTCGCGTGCCTCTGGGGTCCGGCCCACGGCGGTGCCAACGAGGCCGCGCTCAAGATGCTGCAGGAGATCGGCACGCCCGAGCGCATCCCGCACTATGTCGCGCGCGCCAAGGACAAGAACGATCCGTTCCGCCTCATGGGCTTCGGCCACCGGGTCTACAAGAACTACGACCCGCGCGCGAAGATCATGCAGAAGACCACGCACGAGGTGCTGGCCGAGCTCGGCATCAAGGACGACCCGCTCCTCGACGTCGCCATCGAGCTGGAGCGCATCGCGCTGCACGACGAGTACTTCATCGAGAAGAAGCTCTACCCGAACATCGACTTCTATTCGGGCATCACGCTGAAGGCGATGGGCTTCCCGACCACCATGTTCACCGTGCTGTTCGCGCTGGCCCGCACGGTCGGCTGGATCGCGCAGTGGAAGGAGATGATCGAGGACCCGTCCCAGAAGATCGGCCGCCCGCGCCAGCTCTACACGGGCGCCCCGAAGCGCGAGTACGTGTCGATCAACCAGCGCTGACGCGCCGGGCCATCGCTGAACCTCCCTCCCCGCCCGCGCCTCGCGCGGGCGGTTTCATGTCAGGCGTCCCCTCAGCCAGCGGACCGGGCGCCCGTCGATCGCAGCGAGGCCCAATGCGATGAGCGCCATCCCCGCGAGGTGGCGCAGCGCCAGCGTCTCGCCGAGGACGAGCACGCCGAGCAGGACGGCCGTGACGGGGATCAGGAATGTCACGAGCCCGAGGTTCGTGGCCCCGGCCGACGCCAGGATCCGGAAGAAGAGAACATAGGCGAACGCGGTGGAGGGCAGCGCCAGCGCAGCGACGCAGGCCCAGGCGAGCGGAGAAGCCGGCGCCAGCGTCCAGGGCTGCACCACGACGAGCGCGACCGGCAGCATGATCAGGAACGACATCGTCGTCTGCCCTGCGGCGATGGCGAGCGGCGCGATGCCCATGGCGTGGAACCGCCGCCCGTAGACGTTGGAGAGGGCGTAGCACGCCGCCGCGCCGAGGCAGGCCGCCTCCGCCAGGATCTCCGTGCCCGACCCCAGCGACGGCGCTGCTCCCAGCATGACCGCCACGCCGACGAGGCCGGACAGCACGCCGAACAAGCGATTGCCTGTCATCCGCTCGTCCCGCGTCGCCCAGTGAGCGACGACGACGAGAAACAGCGGGGTCGTGGCGTTGAGGATCGAGGCGACGCCGCTCGGGATGTGAGCCTGCGCCCACGCAAAGAGCGAGAACGGCACGACGTTGTTGAGCAGGGCCATTCCGACGAGGGTCCGCCATGTCGCGGCTCCCCGCGGGCGCGGGACCCGCATGAGCCACACGACGAGCCACAGCGCCGACGCGGCGAGGCCCACCCGAACCGTCACGATGAGCAGCGGGGGGATCTCGCGGACGGCGACGCCGATGAAGAGGAACGACCCGCCCCACAGGACGGACAGCAGCAGCAACTGCGCCCAGTCGCGGGCATCCATCGGTCGGTTGACGGGCGAAGAGGCGGTCATGCGCGGGCTCCGGACGGCGCCTTGTGGCACGCTCGGCGACGCCGCGCATCCCGCATTCGATCCTCGTATCCCTCAGTCCCGGCCCGCGACCTCCAGAACGATCCGCGCCGCGCGCCCGCTGGGCGTGTCGCCCTCCGGGAGGACCATCAGCGAATCCAGCCGCGCAAGCGCCGCCTCCTGCGCCTCCCGCGCTGGGGAGGTTCCGAGGAGCGGTTCGAGGGCGTCGGCGAGAGAAGCGGGATTCGCTGATTCCTGAAGGAGTTCCGGAATTGCGTTCTCACCCAGAATCAGGTTCGGGAGCACGATCGAGGGCACTTTGATCAGGTACTTGAGCTGTTCCTCCAGCTTCGACACACGGTAGGCGACCACCATCGGAACGCCGGAGAGCGCCAGTTCGAGGGTCACCGTTCCCGACGCCGCCAGTGCCGCTCTCGCCTGCCGGAAGGCGGCATACTTGGCAGCGACTCCCTCGACGATGCGGGGACGGACGGGCCATGCACGGGTCCCCTCCTCGATCGTCCGCAGCAGGTGCGGCACGGCCGGGAGCACGGCCTCGAACGCGACGCCCTTCGCTGTGAGGATCGCCAGCGCTTCGCCGAACGGTTGCAGGAGCCTCGCGATCTCCGAGCGCCGCGAGCCGGGCAGCACGAGCAGGAGGGGCGGATCGCCCGCCCGCCGGGCGGCATCCTCCGGCCCGGGCCGCAGTTCATCGAGTCGCTCGATCAACGGATGGCCGACATAGGTGCAGGCCGGGCCGCCGAGCCGGCGGTGGGCCTCCGGCTCGAAGGGCAGCAGGGCGAGGACGTGGTCGACATAGGCGCGCATGGCCTTTGCGCGCCCGGGACGCCATGCCCACACGCTCGGGCTGACATAGTCGACGACGGGCAGGTCCGGGCGCGCGGCGCGGACGGCCTTCGCCACCCGGTGGGTGAAGTCGGGACTGTCGATGATGACGAGGATGTCGGGCGGATCCGCGAGCAGCGCGGCCACCGTCTGCCGGATGCGGGCAAGCACCGTCGGGAGGCGCTTCAGCACAGGCAGGATGCCCATGACGGCGATGTCGGCGAGCGGGAAGAGGCTCGTCATCCCTTCCGCCTCCATCGCCTCCCCCGCGACGCCCGAGAAGCGGACCGCGCCCGCGCCCAGCCGCTGCTTCAGCGCCTGCATCAGCTTGAAGCCGAGCTGGTCACCCGAGTGTTCGCCGACCACGATGCCGACATGCAGGGGACGAGCGCCGCTCACGAGCCTGCATCCTCGACGCCGATCCCCTCGATCGCGATCCCGGCGCGGTCTGCCGCCGCGACCATGGCGGCGCGGTCGACCGTGAAGACGCCTCCGGCGGCGACGGCGAGCGCGTCGAGGCCGGCCGCCTTCATGCGGCGGATCGTCCGGGGGCCGACGGCCGGAAGGTCGATGCGCCAGTCCTGCCCCGGCTTGGGGGCCTTCACCAGCACGCCGCCGCGGCCGTCGAGCCTGACCCGGCGCCAGCGCTGGAGAGAGGCGACCCGGTCCAGCATGCCGTCGGTTCCCTCCGGCCCCTCGACCGCAAGCACACGTCCGCCGGAGACGACGACCGCCTGACCGACGTCGAACGGACCGATGGCAGCCAGCAGATCCAGACCCTTCTGCGCGTCCGCGCGAGCCTGCGGCGACAGCCCGAGCCGGCCGAGCGGCCCCTCCCCGGCCAGCAGACCCGGAGCCACCGCCTGCGGCCCCACCACGGGAAACCCGGCCTCCTCGATCAGATCCACCACTCCGCGCAGGATGCGGTCGTCGCCGGCGGCGAGAATGCGACCGAGATCCTCGCGGTTGCGGTAGGCGGCAAAGACAGAGGTGATGGCAAACGGGCCGGGCCGGGTCACGGCGCCGGCCAGCACCACGCAGGCCGGCTGCAACTGCCGCAGGAGATCGAGCACCCTCACCGGATCCAGCATGTCCGCCCAGCGCACGTCATGCCGGCCGAGGGAACGTGCGGCGAAGCCCCGCAGCGCGACGATCGCGACCTTGCGGCCCGAGGCCGCGGCGGCATCGGCAACTTCGAGCGGAAAGGCGCCGCCACCGGCGACGATGGCGACGGGGCCGGGCGGAGCCGCGGCCACGCCTCAGCCCTCTTGCGCGTCGCGGGGCGTGCAGATGGAGCGGTTGCCACCCTCGCGGATGAAGTCGAGGATCTCGTGCACGACCGGATGGGTCGCAAACTCACCAGCTACGTCTTCCACCCGCTCCTGCAGCGTGCCCTCATCGGCGAACAGCAACCGGTAGGCGCGGCGGATGTCGTGGATGACCTCGCGGCTGAAACCTCGCCGCTTCAGGCCCACGATGTTGAGGCCGGCGAGGTGGGCGCGGTTTCCGATGGCGATGCCGTACGGGATGACGTCGTTCTCCACGCCCGACAGGCCGCCGATAAAGGCGTGCGCGCCGATGCGGCAGAACTGATGGACGGCCGCGCCCCCGCCGAGAATGGCGAAATCCTGCACGGTGCAGTGGCCCGCCAGCATGACGTTGTTGGAGAAGATGACGCTGTTGCCCACGCGGCAGTCGTGCGCGACGTGCGCATTCGCCAGGAAGGTGCAGCGGTCGCCGACCGTCGTCACCGATCCGCCGCCCTCCGTGCCGGGGTTCATCGTGACCCCCTCGCGGATGGTGCAGTCGGATCCGATGGTCAGGGTCGAGGGCTCGCCCTTGTACTTGAGGTCCTGCGGCTGGTGGCCGATGGACGCGAACGGGAAGATCCGGGCCCGGGGGCCGATGGTGGTGCGACCCGCCACGACCGCGTGGCTGACGAGTTCGCAACCGTCACCCAGTTCGACGTCGGGCCCGACCATGCAGAACGGGCCGATGCGGACGCCCTCGCCGAGACGGGCACCCGGGTCGACGACGGCGGAAGGATGGATCGCGACGCCGCTCATTCGGTCACCAGCATGGCCGAGACCTCGGCCTCGCAGGCGATCTTGCCGTCGACCTTCGCCTCGCCGCGAAACCACCACATGTTGGCGCGCTGCTTCATCTTCTTCATGTGGTACTCGACCACGTCGCCAGGGCCGACCGGCCGCCGGAACTTCGCGTTGTCGATGGTCATGAAGTAGACGATCTTCGGCCTGCCCTTGCTGAGATTGGAGTGGACGCAGAGCGCGCCCGCCGTCTGGGCCATCCCCTCGATCAGCATGACGCCCGGCATCACCGGGTGGCCCGGGAAGTGCCCGTTGAACTGCGGCTCGTTGAACGTGACGTTCTTGATGCCGATGCAGCTCTCGTCGCCCTTCATCTCGATGATCTTGTCGACGAGGAGGAACGGATAGCGGTGCGGCAGGAGTTCGAGGATCTGCCGGATATCGGCCGATCCCAGGGTGTCCGGCGCGGTCTCGTTCATGTCGGCCCTCTCGGCTCTGCCCTGCCGGGCGGAGTCAGCGCGAAATCGATCCTAGCGGCGCGGTGTCCGGGTCAGGTGTCGCCCGAGGAGGCGCCGCCTCCGCTTTTCCGCTTCGCAAGATTGGCGACGAGCGTCAACTCCCGGAACCACTCCTTCACCGGTTTGGCAGGGGTCCCGCCCCAGCGGGCACCGGGCGGAACGTCGTCGGCGACGTTGGACGACCCGGCGATCTGCGCACCCATGCCGATCCGGACGTGGCCGACGACGCCGACCTGGCCCCCGAGCGCAACGAAGTCCTCGATGGTGACCGAGCCCGAGACACCCACCTGCGAGACGATGATGCAGTGACGCCCGACGACGACGTTGTGGGCGATCTGCACCAGGTTGTCGATCTTCGTGCCCTCGCCGATCACCGTGTCGCGGTTCGCGCCACGGTCGATCGTGGTGTTCGCGCCGATCTCGACGTCGTTCTGGATGATCACGCGGCCGACCTGGGGCACCTTCAGGTGTCCCTGCGGCCCGAGGGCAAAGCCGAACCCGTCCTGCCCGACCCTGACGCCCGGGTGCAGGATGACCCTGTCACCGACGAGCGCGTGGATGACCGTCACGTTCGGCCCGATGGAGCATTGTCGGCCGATGCGGACGCCCGGACCGACGACGGCATTGGCACCGATCACCGTCCCCGTGCCGATCTCCGCCCCCGGGCCGATGACGGCACCCGGGTCGACGATGACACCCGCCTCGAGCCTTGCGGCCGGGTGGACGAACGAGCCCGGCGCCTGCCCTGCCGAGCCGAACACGGACCCTGGCCGCATGGCATCCGGGAAAAGCTTGCCGGATACGGTGGCGAAGGCCCGGTAAGGCTGGCCGGTCACGAGCGCCACCGTTCCCTCGGGCACGCGCGACGCGAACTTCGGCGACACCAGACACGCGGCCGCGCCGGTCGTGTCGAGTTCCGGAGCGTAGCGAGGGTTGTCAAGGAACACGAGATCGTCGGGGCCGGCGCGGTCGAGCGGCGCGACACCGCTGATCGTCCGCGTGAGGTCGGCCCCATCGGCCGGCTTTGCGCCGGTCGCAGAGACGATATCGGCCAGCGTCAGGGGAGACGCCAGCCGAAAGAAGACAGGATCGGTCATTGGCTTATCCGCGGTCTCGCCGGCGGCGCCGTGGGACGCCGCCGGCGAACCGGTCAGAACGAGGTGCCGCCGGAGAAGCGGAAAATCTGCGTCCGATCGTACTGGTTCTTGGTGATCGGATAGGCAAGGTCGAAGCGGATCGGGCCGAGCGGCGACTGCCACAGGAGGCTGCCGCCGATCGACGAGCGGATCATGCTGGAGTCAACCACCGTCAGCGTGCTCGGATAACCCGCCGCCACCGGCGTCGGCGCGATGCCGGCGAAGTTCGTGCGGCCGTCGTAGCCGAAGAGCGTGCCCGCATCGGCGAAGACCGCACCCTTCATGCCGAGTTCGCGCGGCAGGCCGAAGATCGGGAACTGCACCTCCGCCGACGCACCGAAGTAGGTGGTGCCGCCGAGCGCGTTGTTGTTCGGATCCGACAGGTCGCGCGGGCCGATGCCGGCGGGGGCGAAGCCGCGCACGAGGCTCGGACCCATGAAGAACTGGTCGGTGATGCGCAGGTCGTTGCCGTAGAGGTAGCCGCCCTGGGCCTTGAGCATGCCGACGAAGTCGTCGGTCAGCTCGTGGTAGTAGCGGGCCTCCGCGGTCGTGCGGATGAACTGGCTGTCGCCGCCGAGGCCGGCGAAGTCCTGCTTCAGCTCGGCGTAGTAGCCGGCGCGCGGGTTCTTGTTGTTGTCCAGCGTGTTGTAGGCAAGCGTGTAGCCGACGAGCGAAGTCCAGTAGGTGCCCGTGAGCTCCTTCAGGGCCAGCGAGGCTTCACCGTTGTAGATACAGGCCGGCGACGTGAAGGGGTACGTCGGTGCCAGCGAGTACCAGCAGTCGTTGTAAGGCTTCTGGACCGTGTTCGGGATCGTCACGTCAGACTGAAACAGCGAGTAGCGCAGCAGCAGCGAGGCCTCGTCGGTCAGGGGCAGACCGAGGCGCAGCGTGCCGCCCGTCACCTTGTTCTCGTAGTAGGAGTAGCGGGTGTTGTCCGACTGCTTCGAGAACAGGTCGAAGCCCGCCGCCATCCGCCTCTCGAGGAAGAACGGTTCGGTGAACGAGAACTCGATGCCCTGCGTGTACTGGCCGTAGGACGCCGCGATGCGGACGTACTGGCCGCGGCCGAGGAAGTTCGACTCCGACAGCGAGACCTCGCCGATGAAGCCGTCCGACGTCGAGTAGCCGCCGGCGACCGAGAACTGGCCCGTGGGCTGGTCCTCGACGTCCACGTTGATGATGACGCGGTCCGGGGTCGAGCCAGGCTCGTTCGTGATGCGGACGCGCTTGAAGTAGCCGAGGTTGTTCAGCCGCTTCTCCGCGCGGTCGATCAGGATCTTGTTGTACGCATCGCCCTCGCCCACGTCGAACTCGCGGCGGATGACGTAGTCGCGGGTGCGGGTGTTGCCGCGCACGTTGATGCGCTCGATGTAGACGCGCGGGCCTTCCTCGACGATGTAGGCGATGTCGATCGTGGCGCTCGAGGCGTTCTTGTTGCCTTGCGGGCGAACCTGCGAGAACGCGTAGCCCTTGCTGGCCACCTCGGTGGTCATGCCGAGCAGCGTCTTCTCGACCTCCTCCGCATTGTAGACGGAGCCCTCGCTCGTCTTCACCAGCCGCTTGAGCTGGTCGGGGTTCACGTCGTTGATGCGCGAGTCGACGGTGGTCTGGCCGACCTTGTACTGCTGGCCTTCCTCCACCGTGATCGTGATGTTGTACCCGTTTGCCGACGGATCGAACTGCACGTCGGTGTTGACGATGCGGAAGTCGGCGTAGCCGTGCTTCAGGTAGAAGCGGCGGATGAGCTCGAGGTCGGCCGAGATGCGGTCGGGATCGTAGACGTCGCTCGACTTGAGCCAGGAGAGGAAGTTGCTCTCCGTCGTCGTCATCTGGTCGCGCAGGCGACCGGCCGAATAGGCCTGGTTGCCGACGAAGTTGATCGACTTGACGCCGGTCTTGTCACCCTCGTTGATGTTGAAGACCACGTCGACGCGGCCGTTCTCCAGCGGCACGACCTGCGCGGTGACGGCGGCCATGCCGCGGCCGTTGCGCTGGTAGATCTCGCGGATGCGGGCGGCGTCCGAATCGACCACCGCCTGGTTGAAGGGGCCGCGGGCCTTGGACTGGACCTCGCCCTCGAGCTGCTCGGACTTGAGCTTCTTGTTGCCCTGGAAGACGACGCGGTTGATGACCTCGTTTTCCTTGACGCTGACGACCAGCTGGCTGCCGCGCTGCGTCACCGTGACCGATGAAAACAGGCCGGTGTTCATCAGGTCTTGGCGGGCCTGGGCGGCGGACTGCCCCTGCGCGTAGGAGCGGATCGTCTCGGCATCGACGCGCCGGTTGCCCTCCACCACCACGCTCTGCGCCTGGACCGGGACGGACAGGGTCATCAGCATGGCAAGGCCGGCGGCACAGCCCCGGAGGGCCTTGATCGAAACCCGATACGCCGAACTCGGACCAGTCATCAGTATCCGCCCTTTATTGACGTTCCGACCGTGCGCGGAGCCGCGGTCGGAATCCCGGATGTACCGGGAGGTTCTACAAATTTTCCGCAGGCCTGCAAACGCTGAATCCGCCGGGTCCCGGCGAATCCGACCGTAGCGTGGCCACGGAGACACTTAGCACATGGTTAAAGGGAGACGAGGTGCAGGACGTCGTTGAACGTCGTGAAAAGCATCAGCATGACGACCAGGGCGAGGCCGATCTTGAAGCCAAACTCTTGAGTTCTCTCGCTGAGCGGACGACCGCGAACGGCCTCCACGGCGTAGAAAGCGAGGTGTCCGCCATCGAGCAGCGGAACGGGAACAAGGTTAATCAATCCGATAGAAACCGACAGGATCGCAACTAGGTTGAAGAGCGCCAGCATCCCCGCGTTGGCGACGTGGCCGGACACCTGGGCAATGCGGATCGGTCCGGAGAGCTGGTCCGTGCTCTCGGTGCCGGCGAAGAGGCCGCCGACGTAGGAGCCCGTGCGCTCGACGATGAACCAGGTCTCGTTCAGCGCGTAGCGCACCGCCTCGCCTGCCCCCATGGGGACCGTCTTGATGTCCTCGGGGTTCCGGGATCCCTGGACCCCCAGCATGCCGAGGCGCTGCTTGCCGAACGGCGTGCTGATGACCTTCAGCTCCGGCACAACGGAGAGGTCGAGCTCCTTGCCGCCCCGCTCGAGGGTCAACACGAGGGATTCGCCGGGCGCCGTCGAAACGATGCGCTGCATGTCCGAGAAGCTGTCGAGCGCCTTGCCGTTGATGGCGACGACGAGGTCGCCCGCCTTGATGCCGGCCTTGTCGGCGGCGCTGCCCGCCATCACGGCGTCGACGCGGGGCACGATCACCTGCCGGCCGGTGCCGAACCCGATGAGGGCAAAGACCAGGATGGCGAGCAGAAAGTTCGCGGCCGGCCCCGCGACCACCGTCGCGGCCCGCTTCCAGACGGGCTGGTAGTAGAAGCTCACGGCCTTGTCCGCGTCGGACATGGTCTGCAACTGATCGTTGTCCGGGACGCTGGCGCCGTTGCTGTCGCCGAAGAACTTCACGTAGCCGCCGAGCGGGATCGCGGCGAGGCGCCAGCGGGTCCCGTGGCGATCCGTGAACCCGGCGAGCTCGGGGCCGAAGCCGATCGAAAAGGCCGTCACCTTGATGCCGCACCAGCGGCCGACGAGGAAGTGGCCCATCTCGTGGACGAAGATGACCACGACGAGCACGAAGAGGAACGGGAGCAGGTACCCACCCGCGAGGGACGCGAGGTTTCCGACTGCGGAAAGGATATCCATCTCTGCTCCTGTGCGGCGCCGTGGCGCCTCGGCACGCCATCTCTCTCGGCAGGATGATAGCGCGATCGTGACACTTCGATAGGTCACGGTGAATAGTCGGTTAATGGAGCAATTTCGCGGCGAGCGCCAGAGAGGCCGCCGCGAAAAGCGCAGTGAATTCAGGATGGGAGGGCTTCGCGGGCCAACGCCCTCGCCTGCGCGTCGAGCGCCAGCGCGTCGTCGACCGTGGGCGGGGCATCCATGTCGTTGCGCCGCGAGAGCGACTCGATGACGCGCTCGACGAGGGCGGGGATGCCGAAAAGGCCGATCCGCCCATCGAGGAAGGCCTGCACGGCGACCTCGTTGGCGGCGTTGAGGATCGTCGGCGCGCCGCCCCCGACGGCGAGGGCGTCGAGGGCGATCCGAAGCGCCGGGAAACGGTCGAGATCCGGAGCCTCGAAGTCGAGCCGGCCTATCGACGCGAGGTCGAGCCTCTTCACGGACGTCGCGATGCGGTCCGGGAAGCCGAGGCAGTGCGCGATCGGCACCCGCATGTCCGGGTTCGCCATGCCGGCGACCACCGATCCGTCGCGGAAGGAAACGAAGCCGTGGACGATGGACTGGGCGTGAACCACGACGCCCAGGACCTCCGCGGGGACGCCGAACAGGTGCTGGGCCTCGATCAGCTCCAGCCCCTTGTTCATCAGGGTCGCGGAATCGATCGTGACCTTGGCGCCCATGCTCCAGTTGGGATGGGCCAGCGCCTCCGCCCGCGTGGCGGCGGCGATGCGCTCGCGGTCCCACGTGCGGAACGGCCCGCCCGACGCGGTGAGGATCATGCTCTCCACCTCGTCGGCGCTGTGGCGTCCGAGAGCCTGGTGGATGGCGTTGTGCTCGCTGTCGACCGGCAGGATGGTGGCTCCGGCCGCCCTGGCGTCGCGCATGAAGGCGTGCCCCGCGCAGACGAGGCACTCCTTGTTGGCGAGCGCGACCACCCGGCCGAGGCGTGCAGCCTCGTGCGTGGGGCGTACGCCGGCGGTTCCCGCGATGCCGGCGACGACGATGTCGGAGGGTCGCTCCACGGCCTCGAGAACGGCCTGCGGGCCTGCCCCGGCACCGATGCCCGACCCTGCGAGCGCATCGCGAAGGGCCGGCAGGCCTTCGGGATCGGCCACGGCCGCGAAGCGGGCGCCGAGCGCGCGCGCCGTGGCCGCCAGGGCCTGCGCATCGCGACCGCCCACGACGGCCTCGACCCTGAACCGGTCCGGATGGGAGGCGATGACGTCGGCAGCCGAGCGGCCGATCGACCCGGTGGCGCCGAGGACGGTGACAGACGCCGGCATGCTCAGCCCGGGCCTCCGGTGACGTAGACGATGACGGCGAGCAGCATGCAGACGGCCCAGAAGCTGTCCAGCCTGTCCATGACCCCGCCGTGTCCCGGGATCAGGTGGCTGGAGTCCTTCACGTCGAAATGCCGCTTCATGGCGGATTCGGCGAGATCGCCGCCCATGGAGACGACGGAGGCGAAGGCGGAGAGGGCGACGAGCTGCCAGCCGTCGAACCAGCCGATCCCGAAGCGCGAGCGGGCGACGAGGACGATCGCCACGGCGCTGGCGGTGCCGACGAGCAGGCCCCCGACGGCGCCGGACCACGTCTTCTTCGGGCTGACCCGCGGCCAGAGCTTGGGCCCGCCGATGGCGCGCCCTGCGAAGAATGCGCCGATGTCGCTCAGCCAGACGACCGCATAGAGCCACAGGATCGCGACCAGGCTGTGCGCCGGATGGCCCCGCACGTCGACCGGGACGACGACCACGACGGCCGCCACCAGGGTTCCGAGGGCGGCCCAGCCGCGGCGACCGCCCGGCGACGCCAGCCCCGCCACCAACGCTCCCCCAAGCGCCGCGACCAGCGCTTCGGGCGCCACCAGCGGCATGGCCTCGGCCAGTGCTCCCGCGATGACGACAGCCACCGCGCCGAGCGCCCATACGACGGTAAGACGGTGTCCGGCGATCCCGACGAGCGAGAGCCACTCGCGCAGCAGCAGGACGGCCGCGACGCTCCAGAGCGTCCCGAAGGCCCAGCCGCCCGACCACGCGGTACCGAGCGCCAGCGCCGCCATCACGAGGCCGGAAGCGACCCGCAGGGCGAGTTCGGAACGGGGCCGGCCGACCGGCTGCGTGGAGCCTTCGCTCAAGAAGCGGCCCCTGCCCGGCTCGAGAGCCCTCCGAAGCGCCGGTCGCGGCCGCGGAAGGCCGAAATGGCGGATTCGAGCGCCGCGCGGTCGAAGTCGGGCCACAGGACGGGCGTGAACACCAGTTCGGCGTAGGCCGACTGCCACATCAGGAAGTTGGACAGCCGCATCTCGCCCGATGTGCGGATCAGCAGGTCCGGGTCGGGAATGTCCGCCGTCCACAACCGTCCGGCCAGCCGTTCCTCGGTCACGTCCTCAGGTCGCAGGCGGCCGGCGGCGACGTCCTCGGCGAGGCTGCGGGCGGCCTGGGTGATCTCCTGCCGCGAGCCGTAGTTGAACGCCACCACAAGGGTCAGTCCGGTATTGTCGCGCGTCAGGTTCTCGGCCTCGCTGAGGAGGCTGGCAATGTCGTCGGAGAGGCGCTCCCGTGAGCCGACGACCCGCACGCGAACGCCGTTGGCGTGGAGATCGGCGAGATCGTTACGGATGAAGCGCTTCAGCAGCCCCATCAGGTCGGCGATCTCTTCCGGCGGGCGCCGCCAGTTCTCCGAGGAGAAGCTGAACACGGTGAGATAGTCGATGCCCAGTTCGATGGCCGCCCGGATCGTGCGCCTCAGCGCCTCGACGCCACGCCGGTGGCCCTCGAAGCGCGGCAGGCCGCGCGCAGCCGCCCAGCGCCCGTTGCCGTCCATGATGATGGCAACGTGGCGCGGCGGCGCTTCCTTGGCCGTGGCATCGTTCTCGCCGGCGGGCGACATGGCGCTCTCCTCCCCGGCGGGTCAGACGTGCATGATTTCCTTTTCCTTCGCCGCGAGCCCGGTGTCGATCTCGGCGATCGTCTGGTCCGTCGCCTTCTGCACCTGGTCGGAATGGCGGTCGAGGTCGTCCTTGCCGACGTGGCCGTCCTTCTCGAGCTTCTTCAGCAGGTCGAGGCCATCGCGGCGCACGTGCCGGACGGCGACGCGCGCCTCCTCGGCATACTTGTGGGCCACCTTCACGAGTTCCTTGCGGCGCTGCTCGTTGAGCTCGGGGATGCGGATGCGCATCACCTGCCCCTCGGTCGCAGGGTTGAAGCCGAGGTTGGAATCACGGATCGCCTTCTCGACCGCCTGCACCATCGAGCGGTCCCACACCTGCACGGTGATCATGCGCGGCTCGGGCACGTTCACGGTCGCCACCTGGTTCAGGGGCATCGTCGCGCCGTAGGCCTCGACCACGATCGGGTCGAGCAGGTTGGCCGAGGCTCGTCCGGTGCGGAGGCTGGCGAGGTCCTTGTGGAAAGCCTGCACCGCGCCGGCCATGCGGCGCTTGATGTCGGCGAGATCGAACTGGGCGGTCATCGTCACATCCGAAAGCTGGGAAACCGTCAGAGGACGGGCTTACGCTCCCGCGCCCGCGGGTTCAAGAGGAATGCCCGTCAGGGGAGCACGCGCGTGGCGTTCGCCCGGCCCGTCAGGATGGCCGTGATCGGCGCCTCGCCGTGAGCGGAGCCGACGATGATCGGGAGCCGGTTCTCGCGCGCCAGCGCGAAGGCCGCCGTGTCCATGACCTTCAGGTCGCGCGTGATGGCCTCGTCGTGGGTGAGCGTGTCATAGCGCCGGGCGCCCGGATCTTTCTTGGGATCGGCCGTGTAGACGCCGTCCACCTGCGTCGCCTTGAGCACCGCGTCGCACTTGAGCTCGATCGCGCGCAGCACGGCGGCCGTATCCGTGGTGAAGAACGGGTTGCCGGTACCGCCGCCGAGAACAACCACCCGGCCCTTGCTGAGATGGTGCAGCGCCGGCTGCCGCGCGAAGGTCTCGCAGATCGACGGCATGGCGACCGCGGAGAGGGTTCGGGCCGGCGCGCCCGCCGCCTCCAGCGCGCTCTCCAGCGCGATCGAGTTCATGACCGTGGCCAGCATGCCCATGGCATCGGCCGTGGCCCTGTCGATCCAGCCTGCCGCGCCCACCTTGGCGCCCCGGATCACGTTGCCGCCGCCGATGACGACTGCGATCTCGAAGCCGCTGGCGACGGCCGTCGCCAGGTCGGCGGCGAGGGCGGAGAGGGTCTGCGGGTTGAGCCAGTAGCCGTCAGGGGCGATGAGCGCCTCGCCCGAGAGCTTCACGAGGATCCGCTGTCGTCCCGCCATCACGTTCTCCCGCATCGGTCGCCATGCCCATAGCCGGGTTCGCCATGCGGGGGAAGTCGCCTTGCGTCGGGACCGGGCCGAGTGCCGAGCGGGCCTCGCAGGATGGAGCAGAGCTGCCGCCGGGGCGAGGCTCCGCGTTGCCGCGCCGCCGGGGCCGCCAAATGCAGAACGGCGGCCGATGAGGGCCGCCGTTCGAAAACTCCTGGGTGCAGGACGACTCAGGCCTGGCCGCCGGCCGCCGCGGCGACCTCGGCAGCGAAGTCGCTCTCCTGCTTCTCGATTCCCTCGCCGAGCGCGTAGCGGAAGAAGCCCTTGATCGCGATGGCGCCGCCGACGC
This sequence comes from Alsobacter sp. R-9, assembly GCF_054612375.1. Classification (NCBI taxonomy): domain Bacteria; kingdom Pseudomonadati; phylum Pseudomonadota; class Alphaproteobacteria; order Hyphomicrobiales; family Alsobacteraceae; genus Alsobacter; species Alsobacter sp. R-9. The sequence continues at coordinate 126,463 of NZ_JBTSWJ010000013.1, forward strand.
GGCCCTCGGCCTCCTTCACGGCCTGGGCGACGCTCTTGGAGCCGTCGTGGACGAAGACCTGGTCGAGGAGGCAGACCTCCTTGTAGTAGGTCTTCAGGCCGCTCTCGATGATCTTCTCGAGGACGTGCGGGGGCTTGCCGGCGTTCTTGTCGGCCAGCACGGCCTTCTCACGGGCCACGACCGCCTGGTCGAGGCCGGAGGCGTCCAGTGCCAGCGGGTTCGCCGCGGCGATGTGCATGGCGACCTGGCGGCCCAGCGCGGCGAGTTCGTCCGCATTGCCGGACGACTCCAGCGCCACGATCACGCCGATCTTGCCGAGCCCCGGCGCGATGACGTTGTGGATGTACTGGCCGACGACGCCCTGCGGGACGTGCAGCTCGGCGGCGCGGCGCAGTGTCATGTTCTCGCCGATGGTGGCGATGGCGTTACTGATCGCCTCCTGGACGGTGCCGCCGCCCGGATAGTGCGTGCCGAGCAGCGCCTCGACGTCCGCCTTCTTCTCCAGGGCGACATCGGCGATGGTGCGCACCAGCGCCTGGAACTCCTCGTTGCGGGCGACGAAGTCGGTCTCGGAGTTCACCTCGACGACGACGCCGCGGTTGCCCTTCACCGTCACGGCGACAAGGCCTTCGGCGGCGACGCGGCCGGACTTCTTGGCGGCCTTGGCAAGGCCCTTCTTGCGCAGCCAGTCGACAGCGGCCTCGACGTCGCCGTTGTTGGCCTCCAGCGCGGCCTTGCAGTCCATCATGCCCGCGCCGGTCTTCTCGCGCAGGTCCTTCACCAGGGCGGCAGTGATCGTGGCCATGGGTTCGTCCTCTCGGGGAGCGTTGTCTCTTGAAGCGAAAGGGCGGCGGGTCTCCCCGCCGCCTGTCGAAACCGGCAAGGGCGGCACAGGCCGCCCATCAGGACCGACGGGGCGGCGCAAGCCGCCCGTCAGGACCGGTGGGGCGGCGGACGCCGCCGGGCGATCAAGCGTTCTCGATCAGGGCGCGGGCCTGCTCGACCCAGCCCTCGCGCTCGATGCGACCGCCGAGCTTGGCGGCGGCGTCGATCTTGGCGACGTCGGCCGGCGTGGCGGCGGCGAGCTGCCAGTAGTGGAAGATGCCTGCGTCGGCGAGCTTCTTCTCGAGCTGCGGGCTCATCGCCGACAGCTTGCCGAGGTCGTCGGGCGCGCCGCGCGGAGCGGTGAGGAACTCGAACGTCTCGCCGGTCGGCGAGCCGGTGCTCTCGGCCGGGAGCTCCTCCGCGGCCGGCGCATCGGCGGCGCCGAGGTCGACGCCGAGCGAGCCCTGGCCGCGCGAGATGCCGTCGATGGCGGCGCGGGACACGAGATCGCAGTAGAGCGCGATGGCGCGGCCGGCATCGTCATTGGCCGGGACGGGGAAGGTGATGCCGTCCGGATCGCAGTTGGAGTCGACGATGGCCGCGACCGGGATCCCGAGGCGCTGTGCCTCCTTGATCGCCAGCTGCTCCTTGTTGGTGTCGATGACGAAGATCAGGTCGGGCGTACCGCCCATGTCCTTGATCCCGCCCAGGGCGCGCTCGAGCTTCTCCTTCTCGCGGGAGAGCATCAGGCGCTCCTTCTTGGTCAGGCCCTGCGCGCCGCCCGAGAGGATCTCGTCGACCTTGCGCAGGCGCTGGATCGAGCCGGAGATCGTCTTCCAGTTGGTCAGCATGCCGCCGAGCCAGCGGGAGTTGACGTAGTACTGGGCCGAGCGCTTGGCCGCGTCGGCCACCGCCTCGGACGCCTGGCGCTTCGTGCCGACGAACAGCACGCGGCCACCGGCCGCGACGGTGTCAGAGATCGCCTGCAGCGCGCGGTGCAGCATCGGCACCGTCTGGGCGAGGTCGAGGATGTGAATGTTGTTGCGGGTGCCGAAGATGAACGGCGCCATCTTCGGGTTCCAGCGGTGAGCCTGATGGCCGAAGTGGGCGCCGGCCTCGAGGAGCTGGCGCATCGAGAAATCGGGCAGAGCCATATCTGTTCTTCTCCGGTTCGAACCTCCGCGGAGCGTGAACCGGAGAGGATCCCCGGCCACCGGAACGGCCGAAGCCAGATCTCCGCGTGTGGAATGCGGCGTCCCTTACACGCGGCCGGCCGGAATGGCAAGGCCCGGGGGCGCGCCGGCCGGGTCCAAGCCCGCATCGAGGCGGTCGCTCAGGCGTACTCGACCGTGACGACGCCCGGCACGGCCTTGATCGCCCCCGCGACCTGCGGCGTCGCCTTGAAGCGGCCGGGGAGCTTGATCTCCACCTCCCGCTGGCCGCCGTCGACCATCAGGACGAGCGCCACCTCGCCGTCGCCCTTCTCCCGGAGCCGTTCGGTGATCGAGGGCAGCGGGCGCTCGTCGCGCAGGAAGATGCGCAACGACGAGGGCAGCTTGGAGGCGGCTGCGTCGAGAGGCTCGGCGGCGACGATGCGGGCACGCACCTCCTCCCCCTCCGCCGATGCCTGGACGGTCAGGACCACCGCGCGGCCCGGCTCCAGCAGGTCGCGCAACTGGTTCAGGCCCTCCTGGAACAGGATGGCCTCGAAATGCCCGCTCTGGTCCGACAAAGCCAGGATGCCCATCTTGGAGCCGGACTTGGTGCGCCGCTCCTGCCGGTCGAGGACGGTCGCCGCCACGCGCCCCATCGAGGCGCCAGCCTTCACGGCTCGGGCGAAGTCCGCCCAGCGCTGCACGCGAAGGCGTTGCAGCACCGGCTCGTAGTCGTCCAGCGGATGCCCGGTCAGGAAGAAGCCGATGGCGTCGTACTCACGCTGAAGGCGCTCGGCCCCCGTCCAGGGCTCGTAGGGCTGCACCCGCAGCGGCTCGGGCGCGCCGCTGCCGCCGAAGATGTCGGCCTGTCCGGCGACCGCCTCCTCCTGCGCGCGATTGGCGGCGGCGAGGATGGCGTCGAGCGCCGCCGTGGCGCGGGCCCGGTCGGGCTCGATCTCGTCAAGCGCGCCGGCGGCGATGAGGCTCTCGAGCGTCCGCTTGTTGACCTGGCGCGGGTTCATGCGACGGGCGAAGTCGCCGAGGTCTCGGAACGGCCCGTCCTGGCGCGCCGCCACGATGCTCTCCACCGCGTGGGCGCCGACGCCCTTCACCGCGGCCAGCGCATAGCGGATGGCCAGCGTCCCGTCCTTGTCGGCATGGACCTCGAAGGCGACACCGGAGCGGTTGACCGAGGGCGGCTCGACGCGGATGCCGAGTCGCTGCGCCTCGCGCCTGAATTCCGAGAGCTTGTCCGTGTTCGAGAGGTCGAGCGTCATCGACGCGGCGAGGAATTCGACCGGGTAGTTCGCCTTGAGGTAGGCGGTCTGGTAGGCGACGAGCGCGTAGGCGGCGGCGTGCGACTTGTTGAAGCCGTAGTCGGCAAACTTGGCGAGCAGGTCGAAAATCGTGTCCGCCTGCTCCTTCGGCACCCCGCGCTCCACGGCGCCCGAGACGAAGCGCACGCGCTGGGCGTCCATCTCCGCCTTGATCTTCTTGCCCATGGCGCGGCGCAGCAGGTCGGCCTCGCCCAGCGAATAGCCGGAGAGGATCTGGGCGGCCTGCATCACCTGCTCCTGGTAGATGATGACGCCCTGCGTCTCCTTCAGCACCGGCTCCAACTTGGGGTGGATGTAGTCCGGCTGTTCCTCGCCGTGCTTGCGGGCGCAGTAGACCGGAATGTTGGCCATCGGGCCGGGCCGGTACAGGGCGACGAGGGCGATGATGTCCTCGAAGCGGTCGGCCCGCATCTCGACGAGCGCCTTGCGCATGCCCGCCGATTCGACCTGGAACACCGCCACCGTCTCGCCGCGCCCGAGCATCTCGTAGGTCCGCCGGTCGTCCAGCGGGATGGCGCTGAGGTCGATCTCGATGCCGCGCTGGCGCAGGAGGTTCACGGCGGTCTTGAGCACCGTGAGCGTCTTCAGGCCGAGGAAATCGAATTTCACCAGTCCCGCCGGCTCAACCCATTTCATGTTGAACTGGGTGACCGGCATGTCCGACTTGGGGTCGCGGTAGAGCGGCACCACCTCGTCGAGCGGCCGGTCTCCGATGACGATGCCTGCGGCGTGGGTGGAGGCGTGACGGTAGAGGCCCTCGAGCTTCTGCGCGATTTCCAGCATGCGGCCGACGACCGGTTCCTCGTCGGCGGCGGCCCGCAGCCGCGGCTCTCCCTCGATCGCCTGCGCCAGCGTCACGGGGTTGGCCGGGTTCTGCGGCACGAGCTTGGTCAGCTTGTCGACCTGGCCGTAGGACATGGACAGCACGCGCCCCACGTCGCGCATCACCCCGCGGGCGAGCAGCGTGCCGAACGTGATGATCTGGGCGACCCGGTCCTGGCCGTAGCGCTGCTGGACGTAGCGGATGACCTCGTCGCGCCGCTCCTGGCAGAAGTCGACGTCGAAGTCCGGCATCGACACGCGCTCTGGGTTGAGGAAGCGCTCGAAGAGCAGGCCGAACCGGAGGGGATCGAGGTCCGTGATCGTGGTGGCATAGGCGACCAACGAGCCGGCACCGGAGCCACGGCCCGGGCCCACCGGGATGTCGTGCGCCTTGGCCCACTTGATGAAGTCGGCGACGATGAGGAAGTAGCCCGGGTACTTCATGCGCTCGATCACGCCGAGCTCAAAGTCGAGGCGCTGCTCGTAGTCCTCCACCGTGAGGCCCGGCGCCGGGCCATGGGCGGCGAGGCGGGCGGCCAGCCCCTCCTTCGCCTGCCGGCGCAGTTCGGCCGCCTCGGCGGCGACCACGTCGGCCCCCTCCCCGTCCGCGCCGGTTGTGAAGCGCGGCAGGATCGGCTTGCCGGTGCGTGGCCTGTAGGCGCAGCGCATGGCGATCTCGACCGTGTTGATGCAGGCCTCCGGCAGGTCCGCGAAGAGCTTCACCATCTCCTCGCGGGTCAGGAAGGCGTGGCGCGGCGTGAGCTTGCGGCGCTCCGTATCCGAGACGAGGCGCCCCTCCGCGATGGCGAGCAGCGCGTCGTGAGCCTCGTAGTCGTCCGCCTTGCCGAAGAAGGGCTCGTTGGTGCCCACGATGGGAACGCCCTTGCGATAGGCGAGGTCGAGCAGCTCGGGCTCGACCCTTCGCTCGCCATCGAGGCCGTGTCGCTGGACCTCGACGTAGAGCCTGTCGCCGAACGCGGTCTTCAGCGCCTCCAGCCGCGCCGTGGCGAGATCGGGCCGGCCGGCCGCCAGCGCGCGGTCGATGGGGCCGTCGGGGCCCCCCGTCAGGACGATCAGGCCCTCGCCGTGCGACAGCACCATGTCGAGGGGAACGTGCGGCGGCTCACCGGGCGCAGGGCCCAGATAGGCGCGCGACGCGAGCTTCATGAGGTTGGCGTAGCCGGTCGCCGAGGCGCACAGCAGGACCAGCCCGGGGCGGTCCGGAACCGGTCCGCCTCCCCGGCGCGGCGGCTCGTCGCCGGTCTCGACAGAGAGCTCGATCCCCACGATGGGCTGGATGCCCGCTCCCGCGAGCTTCTCCGAGAACTCCAGCGCACCGAACAGGTTGTTCGTGTCAGTCAGCGCCAGCGCCGGCATCTTGTCCTTCAGCGCCAGCTTCTTCAGGTCGTCGATGCGCAGCGCGCCTTCGAGCAGGGAGAAGGACGAGTGGACGTGCAGGTGCACGAATCCGACGTCACGAAGGATGCGACTCACGAGCGGTCTCCCAGGAAGGCCGCGATGATCGCCGCGCCGGCGCGGGGGGTCCAGCGGGGACCGTCGCCCTTGATGGGGACAATGCGCGAGACCTGCGTCGCGATGCGTTTACGCTACATCGCGAATCCCTTCGCCCAGAACAGGACCGCGCCGACGAAGGCGGCGAGCGAGGCGAGTTCGGCAACGTCCTCGATGAGCATGCGGATCATGGACCCCTCCATGTTTCTGGTCTGGCCGCATCATGTTCTATTTTTGTTCCTTCTGCAACATCCAGCGATCGTCCTCTGTGCGCGAACGCACACGAGCGGCAGGATTGGCTGTCAGGCGAGTTCGACGACCTTTCCCTCGCGGAGGGTGACGCGCCGGTCCATGCGCGCGGCGAGGTCGAGGTTGTGGGTGGCGACGACGGCGGCGAGGCCGGTCTGCCGAACGAGCGCGGTGAGCGTGTCGAAGACGTGCGACGAGGTCTGGGGATCGAGGTTCCCCGTGGGCTCGTCCGCCAGGAGGACGCGCGGCGCGTTGGCGACCGCGCGGGCGATGGCGACGCGCTGCTGCTCGCCACCGGAGAGTTCGGACGGCCGATGGCGCAGGCGTTCGCCGAGGCCGAGATACGACAGGAGCCCCTGCGCCCGCTCGGCTGCCTCGCCCTTGGGCAGGCCGCGCAGGAGTTGCGGAAGCATGACGTTCTCCAGGGCCGAAAACTCCGGGAGCAGATGGTGGAACTGGTAGACGAAGCCGATGTCGAGCCGCCGGATCTGCGTTCGCTCGGCGTCGGCGAGGCCGACTGTCGCGCGGGAGCCGACATAGACCTCGCCCGCGTCCGGCTTCTCGAGCAGGCCCGCGATCTGGAGCAGCGTTGACTTGCCCGTACCGGAGGGGGCGATGAGGGCGACGGACTGCCCGGCCCACACCGCCAGCGAAGCGCCGCGCAGGATCTCGAGCGTCCCCTGCCCCTCCCGGAAGCGGCGCTGCACTTCGTAGACGTAGAGGCTGGGGTCCGGATAGCGCTGCGCCATGGCCGTCACTCGTAGCGCAGCGCCTCGACCGGATCGAGCCGGGCGGCGCGCCAGGAGGGGTAGAGGGTGGCGAGCAGCGACAGCACCATCGCCATGATGACGATCGTCACCACCTCGCGCGGGTTCACCTCGGCCGGCAGGCGGCTGAGGAAGTAGAACTCCGCCGGGAAAAGGTTGGTGTTGGTCACCCGGGAGAAGAAGGCGCGAAGGCTCTCGACGTTGAGGCTGATGACGAGGCCCAGCATGAAGCCCGCCAGCGTGCCGACGATGCCGATCGAGGCCCCCGTGATGAGGAAGATGCGCATCACCGAGCCGCGCGTCGCGCCCATGGTCCGCAGGATCGCGATGTCACGGCTCTTGTCCTTCACCAGCATGATCAGGCCGGAGACGATGTTCAGCGCCGCGACGAGGACGATCATGAGAAGGATCAGGAACATGACGTTCCGTTCCACCTCGAGCACGCCGAAGAACGTCCGGTTCCGCTGGCGCCAGTCGGAGATCACCATCGGCCGCTCGATGGTGCCCTCGATGTTGGTGCGCGCCTCGTCGATGGCGTCCGGCTTGTCGAGAAACACCTCGATCGCGGTGACGTCGCCGTCGCGGTTGAAGAACGCCTGGGCCTCGGCGAGCGGCAGGTAGACGAAGCTCGAATCGAACTCCGACATGCCGACCTCGAAGATCGCCGTGACGGGATAGCTCTTGATGCGCGGGGTGATCCCGAACGGCGTCTCGGCACCCTTTGGCGCGGTCAACGTCAGCGTGTCACCCGGGCGGATGAACAGCTGCTCCGCGAGCCGGCGCCCCACGGCGACGCCGCCTGCGGCGTCGAAGCCCTCCAGGGAGCCGGCGCGGATGGTGTCGCCGATGGCCGGGATGCGCTTGATGTCCGCTTCGCGGACCCCGCGCACGAGAACGCCGCCGGCCTGGGCCTGCGAAGACGCGAGGGCCTGTCCCTCCACGAGCGGGAACGCAAAGCGGACGCCCTGAATCTTGTTCAGCTGCGCGGCGACCTCGCCGTAGTCCGTGAGCGGCTTGTCGACGGCGCCGATGAAGAGGTGGCCGTTGAGGCCGACGATCTTGTTGAGGAGTTCGCTGCGGAACCCGTTCATCACCGACATCACGACGATGAGGGTGGCGACGCCCAGCATGATGCCGGCGAAGGAGAACCCGGCGATCACGGAGATGAAGCCTTCCCTGCGCCGCGCCCGCAGGTAGCGCAGCGCCACCATCCACTCGAAGCGGGCGAAGGGCCCGGTGCCGGTGGGTCCGCGTTCGGCCGTCGCTGGGTCGGTCATCGCTCGTCAGGCGGCCAGATGGTGGACGGCATCTTCGATGGACAGCAGCGTGCGCTCGCCCGTGGCGCGGCGCTTGAGCTCGACCTTGCCCTCGGCCAGGCCCTTGGGACCGACGAGCACCTGCCAGGGCATGCCCACAAGGTCCGCCGTGGCAAACTTGGCGCCGGGCCGCTCCTCGCGGTCGTCGTAGAGCACGTCGATGCCGCGGGCGCCGAGCGCGCGGTAGAGCGTTTCGCACGCGGCGTCGACGCTGCTGTCGCCGACCTTGAGGTTGATCAGCGCGACCCGGAACGGGGCCACAGCGTCCGGCCAGATGATCCCCTGCTCGTCGTGCGACGCCTCGATCAGAGCGGCGGCCAGCCGCGAGGGGCCGATGCCGTAGGACCCCATGTGGACGGGGCGCTCCTGGCCGTCAGGCCCGGCCACGACGGCCTTCATCGGGGCCGAGTACTTCGTGCCGAAGTAGAAGATGTGGCCGACCTCGATGCCGCGCGCTGAGACCTGCCGCTCGCCGGGCACTGCAGCAAAGGCCGCGGCGTCGTGCATCTCGCTGGTGGCTGCGTAGGGCGTGGTCCACGCGTCGACGATCGACTGCAGGCGTGCCACGTCGTCGAAGTTCGTGTCGGCGGCGGGGACCGGCAGATCGAGCACCGCCTTGTCGCAGAACACCTCGCTCTCGCCGGTGGTCGCGAGGATGATGAACTCGTGGCTCAGGTCGCCGCCGATGGGGCCCGTGTCCGCGCGCATCGGAATCGAGGTGAGGCCCAGCCGCTGGAACGTGCGCAGGTAGGCCACGAACATCTTGTTGTAGGAATGGCGGGCGCCGGCCTGGTCGATGTCGAAGGAATAGGCATCCTTCATCAGGAACTCGCGCGAGCGCATGGTGCCGAAGCGCGGGCGGATCTCGTCCCGGAACTTCCACTGGATGTGGTAGAGGTTGAGCGGCAGGTCCTTGTACGAACGGACGTAGGCTCGGAAGATCTCCGTGACCATCTCTTCGTTGGTGGGGCCGAAGAGCATGTCGCGCTCGTGCCGGTCCTTGATGCGCAGCATTTCCTTGCCATACGCCTCGTAGCGCCCGGATTCACGCCACAGGTCCGCCGACTGGATGGTCGGCATCAGCAATTCGATCGCGCCGGAGCGGTCCTGCTCCTCGCGGATCACCGTGTTGATCTTGTTGAGTACCCGAAGGCCCGCCGGGAGCCACGCGTAGATTCCTGCCGATTCCTGACGCACCAGCCCCGCACGGAGCATCAGACGGTGGGAGACGATTTCCGCTTCCTTCGGCGTTTCGCGCAGGATCGGCAGGAAATAACGGGACAGGCGCATGAGAACTCTCGTGGTGGTCGACGCAGGGCCGCATCGGTTCGTGCGCCCATGAAATCGATTGAGGCGCAAAAGACAAGGCTCGGCGTCGTGAGCACCCGGCGCGCAGCTTCTTCGGCGGGCCGCCCGCCTGCGTCAGAACGCCCGCCGTGAGCCCTGCTTTTTTTGGCGCCGTGCCCTGCACAAATTGGTGACAGCGCGAAAACAGTCGGCTATGAGTCTCGACCAGAACAACAGGATCGACGCTGGTCAACCGGCGCAGGATCCGGGTCCAAGTCTTGGGAGGAAGACGACCGCACTGTCCGGGAAGGGCATTTCGACACATCGCCGGTGATGGCGCCGTTTATGGCTGACGCGCCGGCTACAGTCGATACCATCCAAACTTCATGGCAGGCAGGGTGAAAGCCCTGCCTGTTTTGTTTCCGGTATACGTCGGGCGTCCGTGCCCGGATTTTTCAGGTTCCCACTTTTTTCAATCATCGAGTTTTTTCCGATGCCAGAGCCCCTGCCGCCGCCCAAGCGGCGACGCGCAGCGCCGCCGGCCAGCCCGGAAGACAAGCGGCTCCGGATCGATGCCAGCCGCTTGAGCCTCGAGAGGAACCGCCTTCGCCTCGAGCAGGAGAAGGCCGGTCTCGAGCGCGCCAGGCTTGAACTCGAACGGTCGAAGGTTCAGCTCGAGACACTCAAGGTCGACCACGAGCAGGCTCGGGCCGCGTCGACCATCACCAATCAGTACGCGCTCCAGGCACTGCGCTCCGTGCTGCTCATCAACGGCGCGGCCTGCATCGCGGTCCTGTCGTTCCTCGGGAGCCGTTCTCCGGGAATGACCGCGGCAAAGATCGCAGACGCCGTGGACGGAGCGACCTTCTTTGCCGGCGGCGTCGCGACGGCGGCGGCCGGAAGCGTCCTAGCCTACTATTCAAGAGTGACGCACAGCCGGGATCCCAAGCGGTGGTGGACCTACGGGCTCGAGGCGTTTGCCGGCTTGCTCGGAATAGCCGCGCTGGTCGCGTTCCCGCTCGGCGCCCGCAGCATCGCGGGAGCCTTCACGATGGTCGTGTCCCAGCCGTCACCTCAGTCGAACGTGACGATCCACCAGTAGATCACGGCCGTGACCGGCAGCGCGGCGAGCGACGTCCAGAGCACCTTCTTGCGCATCATCGGGGCGAGCGGGGCGCCCGGTTCGGTGCCGGCCGCGACCTCGCCGGCCTCGTGCTGGCTGCGCACGCCGATGGGCAGGATGGCGAAGAGCGTCACCCACCAGACGATGAAATAGAGCGCAATCGCGCCGCTGATGCTCATGCGGATCTCCGGCGGCGCTCAGGCCTGCTCGAGTTCCACCAGCGTCCCGTTGAAGTCCTTCGGGTGCAGGAACAGAACCGGCTTGCCGTGGGCGCCGATCTTGGGATTGCCGTCGCCCAGGACCCGGGCGCCGGTGGCCTTCAGATGGTCACGCGCCGCCAGAATGTCATCCACCTCGTAGCAGACGTGATGGATGCCGCCGTCGGCATTCTTCTCGAGGAAGCGGGCGATCGGAGAGGCCTCGCCGAGCGGCTCGAGCAACTCGATCTTGGTGTTGGGCAGCTCGATGAACACGACCGTCACGCCGTGCTCCGGCTGCGGCAGCGGCGCCGAGACGCTGGCGCCGAGCGTGTCCCGGTACAGCCGGGAGGCCGCCGCGAGATCCTTCACCGCGATGGCGACGTGGTTGAGCCTGCCGATCATGTCCGTTCTCCGTGCCCGCGACGCCCCGACATAGCCGGTTTCGGGCCGCCCTGCCCTCCCGCCTTTGGGCGCAGGGTCATACCACCAGCACGTGGACGTGGCAGGTGGGCTTCTTGCCCCAGGCCTCGTTGACAGCGGCGCGAACGGCACGGTCGATGGCGTTCTCGACGAGGTCGGTGTCTCGCCGGCGCTGGCGCGACAGGCCCTCCAGGACGTTCATGATGGCGTCCTCGATGAGGTCCTCGAAGGGCTTGCCGTCGCGGCTCACCTGCGGCAGGCCGGAGATCTCGAAGGCCGGATCGCCGATGATCTCGCCGCGCCCGTCGAGCGCGACGGCGACTGAGACGGCCCCGGCGAAGGACAGGCGACGGCGCTCGCCCACGGTCGACTCGGTGGCCGGCACGAAGAGGTTGCCGTCCTTGAACACCCGGCCGAAGGGGACCTGGTCGACGACGCCAGGGCGCCCTGGACCGAGGAGAATCATGTCGCCGTCCCCCGCCTCCACCACGCTCGGCACGCCGAGCGAGCGGGCGAGCTGGGCATGCTCGTGCAGGTGGAGGGCCTCGCCGTGGACCGGCAGGGCGACCTTCGGCTTGATCCAGCCATACATGGTCGCGAGTTCGCCGCGCCGGGGATGCCCCGACACGTGGACGAGGTGCGTGCGGTCGGTGATGACCTCGATCCCCTGCCGGACGAGGTTGTTGACGATGCGGCCGACGGCCTTCTCGTTGCCGGGGATGGTCCGCGAGGAGAGGATTACACGGTCGCCGGGCGCCAGAGCGACATCGGGGTGCTGGTCCTCGGCGACCCGCGCCAGCGCGGCGCGCGGCTCGCCCTGGCTGCCGGTCAGAAGCGCCACGACCTTGTCGCGCGGCAGGTAGCCATAGGCCTCGGAGCCCCGCACGCCGGGCAGGCCGTCGAGATAGCCGAGTTCGCCGGCGACCTGGATCACCCGGTCCATCGCACGGCCGATGGCGACGACCTCGCGACCCGCGGCCGCGGCGGCCTCGCAGACGGCGCGGATGCGGGCGACGTTGGACGCGAAGGTGGTGACGGCGACGCGACCCGGCGCAGAGGCGACGAGGTCCTTCAGTGTCGCCGCGACGTCCTTCTCGCTCGGCGACACGCCGTCGCGCACGACGTTGGTCGAGTCGCAGACGAGCGCGAGCACGCCCTCCTCGCCGATCTGGGCGAGGCGTTCCCCATCCGTCGTCCAGCTGACGCCTGGGTTCGGATCGATCTTCCAGTCGCCGCTGTGCAGGACCGTTCCCACCGGCGTGCGGATGGCGAGCGCCGTCGATTCCGGGATCGAGTGGGCCACGGCGACGAACTCGACGCCGAACGGGCCGAGATCGAGGCGGGTGCCACGGTCGACCACGGTGATCGGCACCTTCACGGCGCCGGGCTCCTGCATGCGGCGAACGTCGAGCAGGTCGGCGGCGAACTGGGTGGCGTAGACGGGCACCCTCAGCTTCGGCCACAACTCTATCAGCGCGCCGATGTGGTCCTCGTGGGCGTGGGTGATGATGATCGCCTCGAGGTCCTTGCGCCGCTCCTCGAGGAAGCGGATGTCCGGGAGGATGAGATCCACGCCCGGCAGGTCGTCGCCGGCGAAGCTCACCCCGCAGTCGACCAGCAGCCAGCGCCGCTTGTGCTTCGGGCCGAAGCCGTAGAGGGAGGCATTCATGCCGATCTCGCCCACTCCACCGAGTGGGACGAAGACGAGTTCGTCGGCGCCGTTGGCCATCCGTCGTCAATCCTTCATCGTCGCGCCGAGGCCACGGGGCCGGCGCCGGTCACGAAAAGAGGGCCGTCCGGACCCCGTCGCGCCTCACGCGCGATCGGCCGGCGGCCTGTTGAAGAAAACGTCTCCCGCCTCGATTGGCACCGTTCGCCCCTCCGCGTCCAGCAGCAATCGCCCCTGCGGGTCCAGATCCCGGAACATTCCGGTGAGGTCGCCGCCGGGACGGCGCACGGTTACCGGGCCGCCGAGCCCCCCTGCCCTGTCGAGCCACGCCCGGCGAATGGCGGGGAAGCCCGCGCCCGCCTGCCAGAGCGCCAGGCGGCTCGCCATCGCTTCGGCCAGTGCGGCGAACAGGGTCTCCGGCTGCAGAGCCGGCACGACACTGGCCAGCGCGGCCGCCGGATACGGCGTACCCGTCGGCGCCTCGCGGACGTTGACGCCTATTCCCACCACCACGACCAGACCGCCGCCGGCGACCGTCGCTCCCTCGACGAGAATGCCGGAAACCTTGGCACCACCAAGCAGGAGATCGTTGGGCCACTTCAGGGCCAGCGGAGCACCCGGGCAAGCCGCCCTGGCGGCGTCGCACAGGGCCACGCCGGCGACGAAACCGAGCTGCGGCGAGACCGCAACCGGGCACGGGTCGACGAGAAGGAGGCTGGCGTAGAGATTGCCGCGCGGCGAGGTCCACGCCCGCCCCTGGCGTCCCCGGCCGCCGACCTGCTCGCGGGCCACGATCCACAGGCGCCCGGGGTCGCCAGAGCGGGCGCGCGCCAGAGCCTCGTCGTTGGTCGACCCGAGGCTGTCGAAGACCTCGAAGCGGTAGCCGGCGGGCAGCGCGTCCTCAGCCGTCCCCACGACCCTGCACGTCTCCCCGGCTCAGAAGAGCGACTTCGCCGCAGCTGCGGCGGCGGCCACGAGCGGCGCGGGCCACAGCCAGAACAGCACGTTGAACACGCCCGAGACGCCGATGACGCCGGTCAGCACCGGGTTCAGCGGGGCGAAGGCCTCCGCCGGCTCGTCGAAGTACATGATCTTGACGATGCGCAGGTAATAATAGGCGCCGACCGCGCTCGCCAGCATGCCGATGACGGCCAGCGCGTAGAGCTTCGCGTCGACGGCGGCGGCAAAGACATACCATTTGGCAAAGAAGCCCGCGAGCGGCGGAACGCCAGCCAGCGAGAACATCAGCATGGCCATCACGAAGGCCATGAACGGGTTGGTCCGCCCGAGGCCGGCGAGGTCGTCGATCTCCTCGACATGCGTGTCGCCGCGCTTCATCGCGAGGATGCAGGCGAAGGTGCCGAGCGTCATCACGAGGTAGATCGCCATGTAGGTGACCACGCCCTGCACGCCCGCCGCCGTGCCGGCGGAGAGACCGACGAGCGCGAAGCCCATGTGGCCGATCGAGGAATAGGCCATCAGCCGCTTGATGTTGCGCTGGCCGATGGCGGCGAAGGCGCCAAGCACCATCGAGGCGATCGAGACGAAGACGACGATCTGCTGCCACTGGGCGGTGATGCCGGGGAATGCGGTGATGACGACGCGCACCATCAGCGCCATGGCGGCCATCTTCGGTGCCGAGGCGAAGAAGGCCGTGACCGGCGTGGGGGCGCCCTCGTAGACGTCCGGCGTCCACATGTGGAACGGCACGGCCGAGATCTTGAAGGCCATGCCCGCCATGATGAAGACGAGGCCGAAGATGACGCCCACGGACCCGTGGTCCTTCAGCGCCTCGGCGATGCCGGCGAACGTCACCGTGCCGCTCATGCCGTACACGATCGACGAGCCGTAGAGCAGCATGCCGGACGACAGGGCGCCGAGCACGAAGTACTTCAGGCCCGCCTCGGAGGAGCGGACGTCGTCGCGGTGGATGGCGGCCACGACGTAGAGCGACAGGCTCATCAGTTCGAGGCCGAGATAGAGCGCGATCAGGTCGGCCGCCGACACCAGCATCATCATGCCGAGCGTCGAGAGGATGATGAGGATCGGGTACTCGAAGCGCTCGACCTTCTGCGCCTTGAGGAAGTCCATCGACATCGCCAGCGCGACGCCGGAGCCGATCAGCGTCGCCACCTTCATGAAGCGCGAGAAGGCGTCGTTGACGAAGGAGCCGTTGAAGGTCGTCACCTTCTGCCCGCTCTGCGCCATCACGAGGACGGCCGCGAAGAGGATGACCAGCAGCGACGCGATAGTGATGCCGCGCGTCGCGGCCTCGCCCTTGAAGGCGCCCCACAGGATGAAGGCCAGCGCGGCGACCGCGAGGAGGATCTCCGGCGTCGCGGGGCCGAAGACCGGGAGGGCGGCTTGCATACCAGGCATCGGGCGGTCCTCAGTGCGTCACGAGCGAGGCCGTGTGGCCGGCGGCCTTGGCGGCGTCGAAGGCGGCCTGCGTGCTCTTCAGCAGCGCGTCCGTGGACGCGGCGAAGGCGTCGAGGACGGGGGCCGGGTGGACCCCGTACCAGATCGTCAGCACGACCAGCGGCGCGAGCAGCGCCACCTCGCGCGGCGACAGGTCGAGGATGGTCTTGAGGCTGGGCTTCTCCAGCGGTCCGAACATCACGCGGGCGAACAACCACAGCGCGTAGCAGGCCGACAGGATCACGCCGCTCGTCGCGATGAAGGCGACCCAGGTGTTTGCCCGGAAGGCGCCCATCAGCGTGAGGAACTCGCCGACGAAACCCGAGGTCCCCGGAAGGCCGACATTGGCCATGGTGAAGACCATGAAGGCCGTCGCGTAGAGCGGCATGCGCTGCGTCAGGCCGCCATAGGCCGCGATCTCGCGTGTATGCATCCGGTCGTAGACGACGCCCACGCACAGGAAGAGCGCGCCCGACACGATGCCGTGGCTCACCATCTGGAACATCGCGCCCTGGATGCCCTGCGGCGTCAGGGTGAACAGGCCCATCGTCACGAAGCCCATGTGCGCCACGGACGAGTAGGCGATGAGCTTCTTGATGTCCTCCTGCATCATCGCCACCAGCGAGGTGTAGACGATGGCGATGACCGACAGCGCGAAGACGAAGGGCGCGAAGTAGGCCGAGGCGTCCGGGAACATCGGGATCGAGAACCGGATGAAGCCGTAGCCGCCCATCTTCAGCAGGATCGCCGCCAGGATGACTGAGCCCGCCGTCGGCGCCTCGACGTGCGCGTCGGGGAGCCAGGTGTGGACCGGCCACATGGGCATCTTCACCGCGAACGAGGCGAAGAAGGCGAGCCACAGCCAGGTCTGCATGCCCTGCGGGAACTTGTGCGCGAGCAGCGTCGGGATGTCCGTCGTGCCGGCGTTCCAGTACATCGCCATCACGGCGACCAGCATGAGCAGCGAGCCGAGCAGCGTGTACAGGAAGAACTTGAAGCTGGCGTAGATGCGCCGCTTGCCGCCCCAGATGCCGATGATGAGGAACATCGGGATGAGGCCGGCCTCGAAGAAGAGGTAGAACAGCACGAGATCCAGCGCGGCGAACACGCCGATCATCAGCGACTCGAGCACGAGGAAGGCGATGAAGTACTCCTTCACGCGCTTCTCGACCGAGACCCACGACGCCACGATGCAGAACGGCATCAGGAACGTCGTCAGCATGATGAAGGGCATCGAGAAGCCGTCGACGCCGAGCTTGAACTTGATCGTGTCGGAGAGCCACGCGCTCTCTTCGACCAGCTGGAAGGCCGGGTTCGCGGGGTCGAACCGGCCCCAGGCAACCAGCGACACCAGGAAGGTGATCACCGTCGTCGCCAGCGAAATCCAGCGGATGTTGGAGAGGCCGGCCGGCGTGTCGGAGCGCGTGACGAGGACGGCAAGCGCGCCGGCGAGCGGGAGGACGAGCAGCCCGGTGAGGAGGTGGCTCAGCATCTCAGTGGGCTCCGCCGAACATGTACCAGGTGACCAGCGCCGCCACGCCGATCAGCATCGCGAAGGCGTAGTGGTAGACGTAGCCGGTCTGCAGCCGCACCACCGCCTGCGTGACGTCGACCACACGGGCCGAGACGCCATCGGGGCCGAGCCCGTCGATGATGGCGCCGTCGCCCTTCTTCCACAGCACGCGGCCGAGCCACTTGGCGGGGCGCACGAAGATCGCGTCGTAGAGTTCGTCGAAGTACCACTTGTTGAGCAGGAAGCGGTACAGGATGGGCTGGCTCTCGGCGAGCTTCACCGGCAGGTCGGGCCGGCGGACGTAGAACAGCCACGAGACGACGAAGCCCAGCACCATCACGATGAAGGGCGAGGCCTTCACCCAGAACGGTGCGTGGTGGATCTCCTCGAGGATGTTGTTCTTCTCGTTGGTGAAGAGCGCCGTCTTCCAGAAGTGCTCGTAGCCCGAGCCGATGAACGAGCCGGAGAAGGCCAGGCCCGCGAACACCGCGCCGATGGCGAGCACGAACAGCGGCACCAGCATGACGAGCGGTGACTCGTGCGGCTCGTGCGCCCCGTGGGCATGGCCATGGTCGCCATGCGCGTGGTCGTCATGGGCGCCGTGCCCGTGAGCGCCATGTCCGTGCGCGTCGTGGCCATGGGCGTCATGCCCGCCCCAGCGCGGCGCGCCGGTGAAGGTCATGAAGAACAGGCGCCACGAGTAGAACGACGTCAGCCCGGCCGTCACCACCAGGAGGACGAAGGCGAAGGGCCCGCCGACCGTGTGGGTCATGAAGGCCGACTCGATGATCGCGTCCTTGGAGAAGAAGCCTGCCGTCAGCGGGAAGCCGGTCAGCGCCAGCGTCCCGACCGCCATCATCGCGGCGGTGATGGGGATCTTCTTCATCAGGCCGCCCATGCGGCGCATGTCCTGCTCGTGGTGCATCGCGTGGATGACCGAGCCGGCGCCCAGGAACAGCAGCGCCTTGAAGAAGGCGTGCGTGAACAGGTGGAACATGCCCGCGCCGTAGGCGCCCGCGCCGAGCGCGACGAACATGTAGCCCAGCTGCGAGCAGGTGGAGTAGGCGATCACCCGCTTGATGTCGTTCTGCACGAGGCCGACCGTGCCGGCGAAGAACGCCGTCGTGGCGCCGACGATGAGCACCACCGACAGCGCCACCGGCGCGAGGTCGAACAGCGGCGAGAGGCGCGACACCATCACGACGCCGGCGGTCACCATGGTGGCGGCGTGGATGAGCGCGGAGACGGGCGTGGGGCCCTCCATCGCGTCCGGCAGCCAGGTGTGCAGCAGGAACTGCGCCGACTTCCCCATCGCGCCCATGAAGAGCAGCAGGCAGGCCAGCGTCAGGGCGTCGAACTCGCCGCCGAGGAAGTGGAAATTCTGGCCCACGAGCTCCGGCGCCTTGGCGAAGATCGCGTCGAACGCGACCGAGCCCGTGAGCACGAAGACGAGGAAGATGCCGAGCGCGAAGCCGAAGTCGCCGACACGGTTGACGATGAAGGCCTTCATCGCGGCGTTCACGGCGGAGGGCTTCGTGTACCAGAAGCCGATCAGCAGGTAGGACGCGAGGCCGACGCCCTCCCAGCCGAAGAACATCTGCACGAGGTTGTCGGCCGTCACCAGCATCAGCATGGCGAAGGTGAACAGCGACAGGTAGGCGAAGAACCGCGGCCGGTGCGGATCCTCGTGCATGTAGCCGATCGAATAGAGGTGGACGAGGGCCGAGACGGTGTTGACGACGATCAGCATCACCGCCGTCAGCGTGTCGACGCGGAAGGCCCAGTCGACCACGAGGTCGCCCGAGACCATCCACTGCGCCACCTGAACGCGCGTGGCGCCGTGTCCGTAACCCACGGTGAAGAACGCGATCCAAGACAGCAGCGCCGCCGCCATCAGCAGCGCGGTGGTGACCACCTCGCTGGCCCGGTCGCCGATGACCCGGCCGAAGAGGCCGGCGATGAGGAAGCCGACGAGCGGCAGGAAGACAATCGCCTGATACATCTCAGATCCCGGTCGGAGCCCCCGACAAACCGAAGGAGCGGTGCGCCAACTCAGCCCTTCATCATGTTGATGTCTTCCACGGCGATGGTGCCGCGGTTGCGGAAGTAGACGACGAGGATCGCCAGCCCGATCGCGGCCTCCGCCGCAGCCACCGTGAGGATCAGCAGCGCGAAGATCTGGCCGACGAGGTCGCCGCCGAAGCTCGAGAACGCCACGAGGTTGATGTTGACGGAGAGCAGGATGAGCTCGACCGACATCAGGATGACGATGACGTTCTTGCGGTTGATGAAGATGCCGAACACGCCGATCGTGAAGATGATCGCCGCGACGGTGAGGTAGTGGGACAGGCCGATGATCATCGCGTCGCTCCTCACACGCCCTGCCGGAACGGCACTTTCTTGACTTCCATGGCGGTCGCCTTGGTGCGCGCGACCTGCTGGGCGATGTCCTGCCGCTTCACGCCGGGCTTGTGGCGGAGCGTCAGCACGATGGCGCCGATCATGGCGACCAGCAGCACGAGGCCGGCGGCCTGGAAGTAGTAGACGTACTGCGTGTAGAGCACGCGCCCGATCGCCTCGGTGTTGCTGACCAGCGTGCTGCTGGCCGGCGCCGCCACCGTCGCGTGCTTCACCGCGCCCGGCTCCACCACGTAGAACGCCACGACCGCGATCAACTCGACGGCAAGGACGCCGGCAAGGACAGCGCCGAGCGGCAGGTAGCTCTGGAAGCCCTGGCGCAGTTCCGCGAAATCGACGTCGAGCATCATGACGACGAACAGGAAGAGCACCATCACCGCGCCGACGTAGACGACGACGAGGAGCATCGCCAGGAACTCCGCCCCCAGCAGCAGGAACAGGCCGGCGGCGTTCACGAAGGTCAGGATGAGGAACAGCACCGAGTGCACGGGGTTGCGCGCGGCGACGACCATGAAGGCCGAGCCGATCGCAATCGCCGAGAAGAGGTAGAAGAAGGCCGCAGCCACGTTCATCGAGGATGCCCCCGGGCCGCTCCCGCGGCCTCTCGTCCCAGACCGTTCGGGCCCTGCGGCCCTCCCCGTCCATGCCTTGGCCTTCCTTGCGGAAAACCGGTTCAAGTCCCGGGGCCGGCGGCGCCCCCGCGCCGTCGGCCGTCTATAGACCCCGTCACCGGGGCCGACAACCCGACCCGGACCATCCCTTCGTCAGGGCCGTCCGGGCTCCGTCCGCCTCAGCGGTAGGGCGCATCGCGGCCGATGTTGGCCGCGATCTCCCGCTCCCACCGCGCCCCGTTCTCGAGCAGCTTGTCCTTGTCGTAGAACAGCTCCTCGCGGGTCTCGGTGGCGAACTCCATGTTCGGTCCCTCGACGATCGCGTCCACCGGGCAGGCCTCCTGGCAGAAGCCGCAGTAGATGCACTTTGTCATGTCGATGTCGTAGCGCGTCGTCCGGCGCGTGCCGTCGTTGCGACGGGGGCCCGCCTCGATGGTGATCGCCTGCGCCGGGCACACGGCCTCGCACAGCTTGCACGCGATGCAGCGCTCTTCGCCGTTGGGATAGCGCCGCAGGGCGTGCTCGCCCCGGAAGCGCGGCGACGTCTGGCCGCGCTCATAGGGGTAGTTCAGCGTGGCCTTCGGCTTGAAGAAATAGCGCATCGACAGCACGAAGGCCTCGACGAACTCCTTCAGCAGCAGCGATTTCGCGGCCTGTTCGAGCCTCATCGTTCCATTCCCCGTGGCGTCATGCGCCCCACCTCATCCCCCTGCGACCGTTACCCCGAGGAGGTAGCCGATCACCGGAAACGCTCCGATCGTGAGCACGAACAGCACGCCCCGGAGGATCCGGATGCGGCGCTCGAACTCGTCCTTCTCCTGCGGCGTCTGCGAGCGGTCGAGCTTGCGCAGGCGCCCGACCACCACGCCGCTGACGACGCGGTAGTCGATCCAGCCGAGGCCCAGTCCCACCGCGGCTCCGACGAGCCCCGCGATCGAGACGCCGGCCACGGCGTCAGAACCTTCCGCCCCAGCCGGTCAGCTGGAGCACCGACGCCACGATCACGACCATGGCGAGCGACAGGGGCAGGAACACCTTCCAGCCCAGCCGCATCAGCTGGTCGTAGCGGTAGCGGGGCACGAAGGCCTTCACCATGGCGAACATGAAGAAGACCAGGCACATCTTGAGGACGAACCAGACGATCCCCGGCACCCAGTTGAAGGGCGGGATGTCGAACGGCGGCAGCCATCCCCCGAGGAACAGTATCGTCATCAGCGCGCACATGGTCATGATCGCCACGTACTCGCCGAGCATGAAAAGCAGGTAGGGGGTCGAGGAGTACTCGACCATGAAGCCCGCCACGAGTTCGGATTCGGCCTCAGGCAGGTCGAAGGGCGGGCGGTTCGTCTCGGCCAGGGCCGAGATGAAGAACACGACGAACATCGGGAACAGCGGCAGCCAGTACCACCCGAACATCCCGAAGCGACCGTCCTGTGCCTTGACGATGTCGGTCAGGTTCAGGGAACCGACGCACAGCAGCACGGTGATGATCACGAAGCCGATGGAGACCTCGTAGGACACCATCTGCGCCGCCGAGCGAAGCGACCCGAGGAACGGGTACTTCGAGTTCGAGGCCCAGCCGCCCATGATGATGCCGTACACGCCAAGCGACGAGATGGCGAAGATGTAGAGGATGCCGACGTTGATGTCGGCGATCGCCCAGCCCTCGTTCACGGGGATCACCGCCCAGGCGGCGAGCGCCAGCACCGTCGTGACCAGCGGGGCGAGCAGGAAGACGCCCTTGTTGGCGCCGGCCGGGATCACCGGCTCCTTGATCACGAACTTCAGCAGGTCGGCGAAGGACTGCAGCAGGCCCCACGGGCCGACGACGTTCGGGCCGCGGCGCAGCTGCACGGCCGCCCAGATCTTGCGGTCGGCAAGCAGGATGTAGGCGATGAAGACCAGCAGCGCGGCGATGAGCAGCAGGCTCTTCGCCACGGTGATCAGCAGGATCCACGCCCAGCTGGCGGTTGCGGCTTCCATCATCGCTCTCCCGTCACTCGGCGGCCTGGGCCACGCGGCCCTTCGCCAGCGCCGAGCACTCGGCCATGATCGCCGAGGCACGGGCGATCGGGTTCGTCAGGTAAAGGTCGTCCACCGCCGGTGCGAACGCCGCCCGGTCGGGCGTGCCGCCCGCCGCCGCCAGCGCCTCCAGCGCGGCCGCGTCCGCCGGCTCGACACGGTCGAGCGCCGCGGTCGAGGGATGGGCGGCATAGAGCGCGGCGCGCAGCTGCTGCAGCGAATCGAAGGGAAGGCGCTTGCCGAGCCCGTCCGACAGCGCCCGCAGGATGGCCCAGTCCTCGCGCGCATCGCCCGGCGGGAAGCCGGCGCGGTTGGCGAGCTGCGCCCGGCCCTCGGTGTTGACGTAGGTGCCCGACTTCTCGGTATAGGCGGCGCCGGGCAGGATCACGTCGGCGCGGTGCGCGCCGCGGTCGCCGTGGGTGCCCTGGTAGACGACGAAGGCGCCCGGCGCGACGTCGATCTCGTCGGCCCCGAGCAGGTAGACGACGTCAAGCGCACCCGCCTTCGCCATCGCTGCGGCGTCGAGACCACCCTCCCCAGGCACCACGCCGAGGTCGAGCGCACCGACGCGCGAGGCGGCGGTGTGCAGCACCGCGAAACCGTTCCAGCCGTCCTTCACGGCGCCGACCGCCAGCGCAGCGCGCGCCGCGAGCGACAGCGCCGCCTCGCCGTCCGGCCGCGTCAGGGCGCCCTGGCCGACGATGACGAGCGGGCGCTTGGCGTTCTTCAGGGTGGCTGCAAAAGGGTGCGAGCCGTCGGCGATCGCCGCCAGCGTCTCGGGCCCCGCGCCGAGCATCTCGACGTCGTAGGTCAGGTCCGCCGGGACGCCGATGGAGCCGACCGGCAGCGGGCCCATGCGCCAGCGCTTGCGGATGCGGGCGTTGAGAACCGGGGCCTCGCGGCGCGGGTTGGTCCCGACAAGGAGAACCGCGTCCGCGTCCTCGATCCCGAGAATCGTCGGGTTGAAGAGGTAAGTGGCCCGGCCGAACTTCGGATGGAGCTTGGTGCCGTCCTGGCGCGCGTCGATGTTCTTCACTCCGAGCGCCTTCGCGAGTTCGCGCAGGGCGTAGAGCTCCTCGACCGAGGCGAGGTCGCCAGCGATGAAGCCGGTGCGCGCCGGTCCGGCTGCCTTCACCTTCGCCGCGACGGCGGCGAAGGCCTCGCCCCAGGAGGCGGGCCGCAGCTTGCCGTCGACGCGGACATAGGGCCGATCGAGGCGCTGGGTCTTGAGGCCGTCCCACACGAAGCGGGTCTTGTCGGAGATCCACTCCTCGTTCACCGCCTCGTTGAGGCGGGGCAGGATGCGCATCACCTCGCGACCACGGGCGTCGACGCGGATCGCGCAGCCGACGGCGTCCATCACGTCGACCGACTCGGTCTTGGAGAGCTCCCAAGGCCGGGCGCGGAAGGCGTAGGGCTTCGACGTCAGGGCGCCCACCGGGCACAGGTCGATGACGTTGCCCTGCAACTCGGAAGTCATCGCGTTCTCGAGGTAGGAGGTGATCTCCATGTCCTCGCCGCGGCCGATGGCGCCGAGGTCCGGCACGCCGGCCACCTCGGTGGTGAAGCGGACGCAGCGCGTGCACTGGATGCAGCGGTTCATCTGCGTCTTGACCAGCGGGCCGATGTACTTGTCCTCGACGGCGCGCTTGTTCTCGGCAAAGCGCGACGTGTCGACGCCGTAGGCCATCGCCTGGTCCTGCAGGTCGCACTCGCCGCCCTGGTCGCAGATCGGGCAGTCCAGCGGGTGGTTGATGAGGAGAAACTCCATCACCCCTTCCCGCGCCTTCTTCACCATCGGCGAGTTGGTGGCGACGACCGGCGGCTCCCCGTTGGGGCCGGGACGGCAGTCACGGACGGCCCATGCACAGGACGCGACGGGCTTCGGGCCGCCCTTCACCTCGACGAGGCACATCCGGCAGTTGCCGGCGATCGAGAGGCGCTCGTGGAAGCAGAAGCGCGGGATCTCGGCGCCCGCCTCCTCGCACGCCTGGAGCAGCGTGTACTCCGGCGGGACGTCAACCTCGATGCCGTCGACGATGATCCTGGCCATCGGTCTCTCTCGTTCACTCGGCCGCGACGCGGACCGGTTCGGAATGCGGGTTCGCGGCGTAGTCGTCGATCCGCTTCTCGATCTCGTGGCGGAAATGCCGGATCAGGCCCTGCACCGGCCACGCAGCCGCGTCGCCGAGCGCGCAGATGGTGTGGCCCTCGACCTGCGTCGTGACCTCCAGCAGCATGTCGATCTCGCGCTTCTGGGCGCGGCCCTCGGCCATGCGGCTCAGCACGCGCCACATCCAGCCGGTGCCCTCGCGGCACGGCGTGCACTGGCCGCAGCTCTCGTGCTTGTAGAAGTACGAGATGCGGGCGATGGCGCGGACGATGTCCGTCGACTTGTCCATCACGATCACCGCCGCCGTGCCGAGGCCCGACCGCAGGTTGCGCAATGTGTCGAAGTCCATGTGGGCGTCGATGATCTGCTCGGCGGGGACGCAGGGCACCGACGAGCCGCCCGGGATCACCGCCAGCAGGTTGTCCCAGCCGCCGCGGATGCCGCCGCAGTGGGTGTCGATCAGCTCGCGGAAGGTCAGGCCCATCGCCTCTTCCACGTTGCACGGCTTGTTCACGTGGCCGGAGACGCAGAAGAGCTTGGTGCCCACGTTGTTGGGACGGCCGATGCCGGCGAACCACGCCGCGCCGCGGCGCAGGATAGTGCCTGCGACGGCGATCGACTCGACGTTGTTCACGGTCGTCGGACAGCCGTAGAGGCCCATGTTGGCCGGGAACGGCGGCTTCAGCCGCGGCATGCCCTTCTTGCCCTCGAGGCTCTCGAGCAGCGCCGTCTCCTCGCCGCAGATGTAGGCGCCGGCGCCGTGGGCGACGTAGATGTCGAAGGGCCAGCCGTGGACGTTGTCCTTGCCGACGAGCCTGGCGTCATACGCCTCGTCGACGGCGCGCTGCAGGGCCTCGCGCTCCGCGATGTATTCGCCGCGGATGTAGATGTAGCAGGCGTGCGCACCCATCGCGAAGGACGCGATCAGGCACCCCTCGATCAGGAGATGCGGATCGTGCCGCATGATCTCCCGGTCCTTGCAGGTGCCGGGCTCGGACTCGTCGGCGTTGACGACGAGGTAATGAGGCCGCCCGTCCGACTGCTTCGGCATGAAGGACCACTTCAGGCCCGTCGGGAAGCCGGCGCCGCCGCGGCCGCGCAGCCCCGACTTCTTCATCTCGTCGACGATCCAGTCGCGGCCCTTGTCGATGAGGATCTTCGTGCCGTCCCACGCGCCGCGCATCTGCGCGGCCTTCAGCCCCGGCGAGTGGAAGCCGTAGAGGTTGGTGAAGATGCGGTCCCTGTCGTGCAGCATGTCCGCTCAGTCCTTCGCCGTGGGCTTGTCGCCGATCTTGCTGTCCGGCCGCCAGCCGGAGGCGAGCTTGCCCGCCTGCTCGATCCACTTGTCGCGCACCGCCCGGCCGCGGAAGGCGCCGAGGTTCTGGTCGACCCAGCGCAGGTTCATCTCGTTCCACGCCGCGATCTGGGAGAAGTGAAACACGCCCATCTTGTGCAGCATCTCGGCGAGCTTGGGCCCGACACCCCAGATGAGCTCAAGGTCGTCCGCCTTGCCGCCTTCCGGAGCGGCGAGAAGCACCGGCTTGTGCTCGTCGGAAACCGGCGCGGGAGCCGCGTCGGCGGCGGGCTTCGACACCGTGCTCTTGGTCGGGTCGGCTGCCGCCGCCGCGGCAGACGGAGCGACGGGCGGCTTGCCGTCGGCCACCCGGGCCGCCGGGGTGTCGGCGGCCTTGAGCCCGGCCGTGTCGTCGGACGGCTTGCCTGGCTTAGGCGTTTCCGCCGCCGCAGCGGCGGCCGCGCGGTCGGCGGCCTCCTTCTCGGCCGCTGCCTTGGCCGCCGCCTCTTTCGCCTTCGCCTCTTCCTCGGCGAAGCGCTTCTTCCACGCCCCGACGACCGAGCCGTCGTAGAGGGCGGGATCCTGCAGCGTCTTCACCGCGTCATGGGGCTCGGACGCGTGGCGGCCGTTCTGCGGGCCCTTCTTCACGGGCCGGCCGGCGGCGAGGTCGTCGAGGAGCTTGTTGAAGCTCTCCGGCGTCAGGTCCTCGTAATAGTCGTTATTGATCTGCACCATCGGCGCGTTGCAGCACGAGCCGAGGCATTCCACCTCCAGCCACGAGAAGTTGCCGTCGGCGGAAACGTGGCGCTGCGGGCCGATGCGGCTCTCGCACACCTTGATGATGTCCTCGGCGCCGCGCAGGCGGCACGGCGTCGTGCCGCAGAGCTGGACGAAGAACTTCCCGACCGGCTCGAGGTTGAACATCGTGTAGAAGGTGGCGACCTCCAGCACGCGGATGTAGGGCATCGACAGCATGCGCGCGACGTACTCGATGGCCGCCTTCGGCACCCAGTAGTCGTGCTGCTCCTGCGCCCGCCACAGCAGCGGGATCACGGCCGAGGCCTGCCGGCCCTCCGGATAGCGGGCGATCACCATCCGCGCCCAGGCGAGGTTCTCGGGCGTGAATTCGAAGCTCGGGGGCTGGATGGCCTCGGCGGCCAGGCGTCTCACTGACATGTCGTCCTCATTCCGTCCCGGCGGCGCGCGCTCACCGGTCCACCTCGCCGAACACGATGTCGAGCGAGCCCAGCACGGCGGAGACGTCCGCCAGCATGTGCCCGCGGCACAGGTGGTCCATCGCCTGCAGGTGCGCGAAGCCCGGGGCGCGGATCTTGGCGCGGTAGGGCTTGTTCGTCCCGTCGGCGACGAGATAGACGCCGAACTCGCCCTTGGGCGCCTCGACCGCGGCGTAGACCTCGCCCTGCGGGACGTGGAAGCCTTCAGTGTACAGCTTGAAGTGGTGGATGAGCGCCTCCATCGAGCGCTTCATCTCGCCGCGCTTGGGCGGCACGATCTTGCCGTCCGTGGCGTTGACCGGCCCCTGCCCTTCCGGCGAGCGCAGCTTCTCGAGGCACTGCTTCATGATGCGGATGGACTGCCGCATCTCCTCCATGCGGATGCAGTAGCGGTCGTAGCAGTCGCCGTTCTTGCCGATCGGGATGTCGAAATCGAACTCCTCGTAGCACTCGTAGGGCTGCGACTTGCGCAGGTCCCACGCCGCGCCGGAACCGCGCACCATGACGCCCGAGAAGCCCCAGGCCCACGCCTCGTCCAGCGGCACCACGCCGATATCGACGTTGCGCTGCTTGAAGATGCGGTTGTCGGTCAGCAGGCCCTCGAGGTCGTCGCAGACCTTCAGGAACGGGTCGCAGAAGTTCCAGATGTCGTCGACGAGCTTGGGCGCGAGGTCCTGGTGGACGCCGCCCGGCCTGAAGTAGGCCGCGTGCATGCGCGAGCCCGAGGCGTGCTCGTAGAAGATCATCAGCTTCTCGCGCTCCTCGAACCCCCACAGCGGCGGGGTGAGAGCGCCGACGTCCATCGCCTGCGTCGTGACGTTGAGCAGGTGCGAAAGCAGCCGCCCGATCTCCGAATAGAGCACGCGGATGAGCTGCGCCCTTTTCGGCACCGTGATGCCGACGAGCTTCTCGACCGCGAGGCACCAGGCATGCTCCTGGTTCATCGGCGCGACGTAGTCGAGCCGATCGAAATAAGGCAGCGCCTGCAGGTAGGTCTTGGCCTCGATCAGCTTCTCGGTGCCCCGGTGGAGGAGCCCGATGTGCGGGTCGACGCGCTCGACCACCTCGCCGTCGAGTTCCAGCACGAGCCGGAGAACGCCATGCGCCGCGGGATGCTGCGGCCCGAAGTTGATGGAGAAGTTGCGGATCTGCTGCTCGGTCATGGTCGCCTCCGCCCTCAGGCCTTCGCCTTCTCGTCGCCGGGCAGCACGTAGTCCGTGCCCTCCCACGGCGAGAGGAAGTCGAACTGGCGGAACTCCTGGGTGAGGCGCACGGGCTCGTAGACCACGCGCTTCTGCTCGTCGTCGTAGCGGACCTCGACGAAGCCGGTCAGCGGGAAGTCCTTGCGCAGCGGATGCCCCTCGAAGCCGTAGTCGGTGAGGATGCGGCGCAGGTCCGGATGGCCGGAGAAGAGGATGCCGTAGAGGTCGTAGGCCTCGCGCTCGAACCAGTTCGAGGCCGGGAAGACCGGGATCGTCGAGGGAACAGCGGTGACTTCGTCGGTCTGCACCGTGACCCGCACGCGCCGGTTGTACTTCGGCGACAGCAGGTGCCAGACGACGTCGAATCGCTTCTCGCGACCGGGATAGTCCACGCCGCACTGGTCGATGAAGTTGACGAACAGGAAGCGCGGGTCGTCGCGCAGGATCGTCAGCGCCTCGACGATCCGGTCGGAGACGACCTCGACCGTGAGTTCACCGAAGGCGACCTTGTGGCCGACGAACGCGCTGCCGAGCGCGGTCCCGATGGTGTTGCCGAGCGCTTCGAGCGTCTCGTCCATGGCCGGCCTTCTCCATTCCGGGGCGCCGCGGCGGATCCGCGGGCGGTGGGCTTCGCGGCGCGAGCCGCGGGGAACGTTCCAAGCAGGCCCGAGGGCCCGCGCGGGGTGCCGGGCGGCCGCGGAGGCGGTCGCTCAGCGCTCGATGGTGCCGGTCCGGCGGATCTTCTTCTGCAGAAGCAGCACGCCGTAGAGCAGCGCCTCCGCGGTCGGGGGGCAGCCGGGCACGTAGACGTCGATCGGCACGATGCGGTCGCAGCCGCGCACCACCGAGTACGAGTAGTGGTAGTAGCCGCCGCCGTTGGCGCACGAGCCCATGGAGATGACGTAGCGCGGCTCCGGCATCTGGTCGTAGACCTTGCGCAGGGCCGGGGCCATCTTGTTGGTCAGCGTGCCGGCGACGATCATCACGTCGGACTGGCGCGGCGAGGCGCGCGGCGCGAAGCCGAAGCGCTCGGCGTCGTAGCGCGGCATCGACATCTGCATCATCTCGACCGCGCAGCAGGCGAGGCCGAACGTCATCCACATCAGCGAGCCGGTGCGCGCCCACTGGATGAGGTCGTCGGTCGAGGTGACGAGGAAGCCCTTGTCCGCCAGCTCGGCGTTGACGTCGGAGAAGAACGGATCGTTCGCGCCGACGGGCTTGCCCGTGGCGGGATCGATGATGCCGCGCGGGGCCGGGGCCACCAGCGTTCCGGGCTGACCGGCGCTCAGTCCCATTCCAGCGCTCCCTTCTTCCACTCGTACACGAACCCGATCGTCAGGACGCCGAGGAACGTCATCATCGACCAGAAGCCGAAGGCGCCCGCCTCGTGGAACGCCACGGCCCACGGGAACAGGAAGGCGACCTCGAGGTCGAAGATGATGAAGAGGATCGACACCAGGTAGAACCGGATGTCGAACTTCATGCGGGCGTCGTCGAAGGCGTTGAAGCCGCACTCGTAGGCGGACACCTTCTCGGTGTCGGGCCGCGAGTAGGCGACGACGAAGGGCGCCACCAGGAGGGCGATGCCGATCAGTCCCGACACGCCGATGAAGATGACCAGCGGCAGGTAGTCGCTCAAGAGTTGGGGCATGATGCCTTCCCCCACGTCGACGGGTCCCCACCCGCCGTGACCGATTTCTCGGTCCTAGTCCCCCGAAGTGCGCCTGCCGGGATCGTCCGAGCCGGAAAAACGTGAAAATCCGCGCGGTTTTGCCCGTTCAAGCAAGTCGCGGGAGGCTTATCCCAGCGCCACGGCGAGCGCAAGACGGTAGGCCGTCGCACGACCTTTGGATGAGGAACGGACCATCGCCGTCCCCCGGCGATCTGCCCTTGCGTTCGCACACCGTCCCGTGGCCCTCTCGGGGCATCGGGAACCGTCCAGCAAACCGTGACCGGGCAAGGCACGGCGGGCGGGCACGCCATCAGGGAGCGAGGCGCAGACATGGGCAACAGGATCGACGTTCAAGGGCGGGTGGCCGCCGTCACGGGCGCGGCGCAGGGTATCGGCCATGCGGTTGCCGCGCGGCTGCTCGAATCAGGCGCGACGGTCGCGCTCTGGGACCGGGACGCAGCGTTGCTGGAGGAAGCCGCCGTCGAACTGGGCCGCATCGGCCCCGTCACGACGGTCGTCTACGAGCAGGACGACGCCGAAAGCGTCGCGGCTGCCGCCGCAGCGACGCTCAAGGCCCACGGCCGGATCGAGATCCTGGTCAACAACGCCGGAATCTCCGGCCCCACAATGCCGGTGGTCGACTATCCGGTCGCCGAATGGCGGCGGATCGTCGACATCGATCTCAACGGCGTCTTCTACTGCTGCCGCGCCGTCGTGCCGGCCATGATCGCCCAGAAGTACGGGCGCATCGTCAACGTCGCCTCCATCGCCGGCAAGGAGGGCAATCCCAATGCCGCCGCCTACTCGGCCGCGAAGGCCGGCGTGATCGCGCTGACGAAGTCGCTCGGGAAGGAACTCGCGGCGCACGACATCGCCGTCAACTGCGTGACCCCCGCGGCCGCCAAGACCAAGATCTTCGACCAGATCAGCCAGCAGCACATCGACTACATGCTGTCGCGCATCCCTCGCGGGCGCTTCCTGAAGGTCGACGAGGCCGCCGCCATGATCGCGTGGCTCTGCTCGGCCGACAATTCCTTCACGACCGGCGCGGTGTTTGACCTGTCGGGCGGCCGCGCGACGTACTGACGCCCGAACGGCGAAGGGGCGGCCGTTCGACCGCCCCCTCCCCTTTGGATTGCCCGGGCTCAGTTGCCGCGCGTCACGCGCGCATCCGCCCCGCCCAGGAAGCCGGACAGCATCCGGCCGAGCGACGGCGCCTCGCGCGCCGGGCCGGGTGCAGTTCCAGGGCTGGCGACGTTGACGTCGACGTCGACGACCGCGGCAATCGCTGCGCGCAGGGCCGACGGCGAGAACGGCTTCGGAAGGAAGCTGCTGGCGCCCAGCCCGCGGGCCCGGTCCATCACGGAAGCCGAGGCGTGGGCGGAGACCACCACGACCGGCACCCGAGGGTGCGTCACCCGCGCGGACTGGAGGAACGCCTCGCCGCTCATGGGCTCCATGCACCAGTCGCAGAGGACGAGATCGTAGGACTTGCCGGCCATCAGCCGCAGCGCCTCCTCGCCGTCGCGGGCGTGGTCGACGGCCGTGACGCCGAGCTGCTGCAGGATGTTGGTGATGATGCGCCGCATGGTGGCGTAATCGTCCACCACGAGCACCTGAAGTGTATCGATGACCTTGCTCATGCCATCCCTCGTCGAAGCGCTGGCTTCGCAGTTCCGCCTGCTGTCGGTTCTAGACGGCGATAGGATAATTACCAGTATACTTGACCGGCAGCTTGGCAACGGCATTAACCGGCAGTAAAGAACGATTGTTTCCTGCCGTTCTGACAAACATCAACGTCAACGCCGCTTCGAGGCAATGCTTCCGGGTCGCTGGCTGGCGGTTTCCCGGAAGCCCCGGTCAAGCGCCGAATGAAGCGGCGGGAGCGTTCCGCCGGCGCGCTGTGGACACCGGGCACAAGCGCCCCGCGCCATCGACCGCCGCCCCTACGCGTGGCACATGTCGCGCCCCTTCCGGTGCTATCCTGACCGACCAACCGCCGAGCGATTCGACCGCCGACCATGGCCTATTCCTTCGCGACCGTTCAGCAGCCCGAGCCGCAGTACCGCACGGCACCGCACAACATCGAGGCGGAGCAGGCGCTGCTCGGCGCCATCCTCGTCAACAATGACGCGTTCTACCGGGTTTCCGACTTCCTGGAGCCGGAGCATTTCTCGGAGGACGTGCACCGGCGCATTTACGAGGTGAGCCAGTCGCTGATCCGCAGCGGCAAGATCGCCACCCCGATCACGCTCAAGACCTTCCTCGGCGACCAGGATCTCGGCGGCGTCACCGTCTCCCAGTACCTCGCGCGCCTTGCGGCCGAGGCGACGACCGTCATCAACGCCGAGGACTACGGCCGGACGATCTACGACCTCGCGATGCGCCGCCAGCTCATCGTCATCGGCGAGGACATGGTGAACCTCGCCTATGACGCACCGGTGGACGAGCCGCCACGCAAGCAGATCGAGGACGCGGAGCGGCGGCTCTACGAACTTGCCGAGCGCGGTCGCTACGAGGGCGGCTTCCAGACCTTCTCGACCGCGCTGCGCGGCGCCATCGACATGGCGGCGGAGGCCTTCAAGCGCGACCGGAAGCTCTCCGGCATCTCGACCGGCCTCAGCGACCTCGACCGCATGATGGGCGGCCTGCAGCCCTCCGACCTCGTGATCCTCGCGGCCCGCCCGGCCATGGGCAAGACGTCGCTCGTCACGAACATCGCCTTCAACGTGGCCAAGGCCTATGTGGGCGAGCGGCAGCCCGACGGCTCCATCAAGCGCCTCGACGGCGGAATCGTCGGCTTCTTCTCGCTGGAAATGTCGTCCGAGCAGCTCGCCACCCGCATCGTGGCCGAGCAGTCGGGCGTCGCGTCCTACAAGATCCGCCGCGGCGAGATCTCCGACCAGGACTTCACCCGCGTGGCGGATGCCGCGCGCGAGATGGAGCGCATCCCGTTCTACATCGACCAGACCGGCGGCATCTCGATCGCCCAGCTGACGGCCCGCGCCCGTCGCCTCAAGCGGCAGAAGGGCCTCGACCTGCTGGTCGTCGACTACCTCCAGCTCCTCTCCGGTTCGTCGAAGAAGAGCGACAATCGCGTGCAGGAGCTCACCGAGATCACCACCGGGCTGAAGGCGCTGGCCAAGGAGCTCTCCGTCCCGATCATCGCCCTCTCGCAGCTGTCGCGCCAGGTCGAGAACCGCGACGACAAGCGCCCCCAGCTCTCCGACCTGCGTGAATCGGGCTCGATCGAGCAGGACGCCGACGTGGTGCTCTTCATCTACCGCGAGGAGTACTACCTGAAGAACAAGGAGCCAAAGCCCGGCACCGAGGAGCATTTCAAGTGGCAGGCCGAGATGGAGCAGGTCCACGGCCGCGCCGAGGTAATCATCGGCAAGCAGCGCCACGGGCCGACCGGCACGGTGCCGCTGCACTTCGACGCAGACATCACGCGCTTCTCCAATCTCGCCCGCGAGGACGGGCTGCCGGAGCGGATGTGACGGCCGGCCCCCATCCGGGCGAGGCGCCGGCAACCGTCACGATCGACGCCGGGGCACTGGCAGGCAATTGGCGGTTGCTCGCGCGCCGGGCCGGGACCGCCGAGACGGCCGCGGTGGTGAAGGCCGATGCCTACGGAACGGGGATCGGCGTTGCGGTGCCTGCCCTGCGGTCTGCCGGATGCCGGACATTCTTCGTCGCCCATGCCGGCGAGGGACGCGCCGTCCGGGCCGCCGCTCCGGATGCGGTCGTCTACGTCCTGAACGGGCTGCTGCCCGGCATGGCGCCGGAACTCGCGGCCCACGGCCTGCGGCCGGTGCTTGGCTCGCTGGCCGAGATCGAGGAGTGGAACGCCCATGCCGTTGCCGGCCGCGTTGCTCCGGAGGCCGCCATCCATGTCGATACCGGCATGAACCGGCTGGGCCTCTCGGTAGACGAAACGGCCGAGATCGCGCGGCGGCTGCCTTCGCTCGCCGTCCGCCCAAGCCTGCTGATGAGCCATTTCGTCGAGAGCGAGGTGCCGGGCTCCGCCGTCACGGCGCGGCAGGTGCGGGACTTCGCGGCGCTCCGCCCGCTTTTCCCCGGCGTCCCCGGAAGCCTGTCCAACTCCTCCGGACTGTTCTGCAATCCGGCCGCCTTCCACGACCTCGTCCGCCCCGGCTACGCGCTCTATGGCGGGAATCCGACGCCGGGGCGCCCAAACCCGATGCGTCCGGTCGTGTCCCTGACGGCCCGCATCGTTCAGGTGCGCGACGTCCAGGCCGGCGACACCGTCGGCTACAACGGCCAGTGGACGGCGCCCGGCCCTCGCCGGCTCGCGACGATTTCGGTGGGCTATGCCGACGGCTACCCCCGCGCGGCCTCGGCCCGGGACGGTCAGCCGGGCGGCGAGGCCGTGGTCGGCGGGGTGCGCTGCCCCCTTGCCGGGAGAGTCTCGATGGATCTCATCGTGCTCGACGTGAGCGAAGCGCCCTCGGACGCCGTCCGCCGCGGGGCGCCCGTGCAACTCATTGGCGAAACGCTGACGGTGGACGAGGTGGGCGCCCGGGCCGGGACCATCGGCTACGAGATTCTCACGGGCCTTGGCCGGCGCTACGCGCGGACGGTGGCGGGGGCCTGATGGCGAAGAGGACGCTCAGCTTCGTCTGCCAGAACTGCGGTGCGGTCTACAATCGCTGGCAGGGGCGTTGCGACGCCTGCGGCGAGTGGAACAGCATGGTGGAGGAGGCCTCCGGTCCTCCCCCGCCGGGTGGCGGACCGGCGCCGCGCGCCGGGGCAAGGGGCCGCGGGCGCGTGTTCCGCCTCGAAGGCCTCGTCGGCGAGCAGAACGACGCGCCGCGCATCCCCTCCGGCATCGCCGAACTCGATCGCGTCACGGGCGGGGGCTTCGTGCGCGGGTCGGTGATCCTGCTCGGGGGCGACCCCGGCATCGGCAAGTCCACGCTGCTGACGCAGGCCTGCGCCGCGCTCGGCCGGCAGGGCCACCGAGTCGTCTATATCTCTGGCGAGGAAGCGACCGGCCAGGTCCGCCTGAGGGCCGAGCGGCTCGGTCTGAGCCAGGCCAACGTCGAGCTCGCCGCCGAGACGAGCGTGGAGGACATCGTCGCGACGCTTTCGCAGGGCGAGCCTCCGCGCCTGCTGGTGATCGACTCGATCCAGACGATGTGGACCGACACGGTCGAGGCCGCGCCGGGGACGGTGACGCAGGTGCGGGCCTCGGCGCAGATCCTCATCCGCTACGCCAAGACGACCGGGGCGGCCGTCATTCTCGTCGGCCATGTCACCAAGGACGGGCAGATCGCCGGGCCACGGGTCGTCGAACACATGGTCGACGCGGTGGTGTCGTTCGAGGGCGACGGTGCGCACCAGTTCCGCATCCTGCGTGCGGTGAAGAACCGTTTCGGCCCCACCGACGAGATCGGCGTGTTCGAAATGACCGGGCTCGGCCTCTCGGAGGTCGCCAACCCCTCGGCCCTCTTCCTGGCCGGCCGCGACACCGGCTCGGCCGGCACCGCCGTCTTCGCTGCCATGGAGGGCACGCGGCCGCTGCTGGTCGAGTTCCAGGCGCTGGTGGCGCCGACGGCGCTCGGCACGCCGCGGCGGGCCGTCGTGGGGTGGGATCCGAGCCGTTTGTCGATGGTCATCGCCGTGCTCGAGGCCCATGCGGGGCTCAAGCTCGGCCAGCACGACGTCTACCTGAACGTCGCGGGCGGCCTGCGAATCAGCGAGCCCGCCGGCGACGTGGCCGCCGCGGCGGCGCTCGTCTCGTCGCTGGCCGGGGCGCCGCTGCCGGCGGACAGGGTCTACATGGGCGAACTCGCGCTCACCGGGGCGCTTCGCCCCGTCAGCCAGGGCGCGGCGCGCCTCAAGGAGGCGGCGAAGCTCGGTTTCCGCGCGGCCACGGTGCCGCGCGCCGGGCTCGAAGGTATCGGCAAGCCGCCCATAGCCATCGACCCCGCCGGCGACGTCACCGAACTCGTCGCCGCCGTCGCGGCACGCGGGAGTGGACGAAAGGGCTAGGAACGGCTCAAAGCGGGTGACGCCACACGTCCGCGTGGCTATAAGTCTCGCGAAACGGACCTGAGCCGGGATCTCATGAATCAGCTGCCGGTTACTGCACTCGATCTCGTCGTCCTGGGCGTGATCCTGATCTCCGCCCTGCTCGCCGCGGTCCGTGGCTTCACGCGCGAAGTGCTCGCCATCGCATCCTGGGTGATCGCCGCCGCCGCCGCCTACACGCTGCACCCGGCCGTCCTGCCCTACGCGAAGGAGTACATCCCGAACGCACAGCTGGCGCTGGCCGCTGCCATCGCCGCCGTGTTCCTCGGAACGCTCGTGATCGTCTCGTTCATCACGGTGAAGCTCTCCGACCTGATCCTGGACTCCAAGATCGGCGCGCTCGACCGCACGCTCGGGTTCCTCTTCGGTGCCGCCCGCGGCCTGCTGATCGCGGTCATCGCGTTCGTCTTCTTCGACAAGCTCGTCGGCGAGAAGCAGCAGCCGGAATGGGTGCGGCAGGCGAAGCTGCGCCCCGTGCTGCAGGAGACCGGCAACCAGATCATCGCGCTGCTGCCCGACGATCCCGAGGGCTTCATCGCCAAGTGGAAGAACCGGAACCGGAACCAGGGCGACCCGGGCGAGCCCTCGACGGCCCCGGCCGCGCCTGCGGCTCCGGGCACGCCGGCGCCGCCGGCCGGACAGAAAAGAACGGACAACGGCCCAGTTTCGCCCTACAAGGCGGCGGACCAGCAGGCGCTGCGCCAGCTCGCCGGCGCCAATCCGGCCCGGAGCCAGTGACCCGCGCCGGTCCGCCGGCGTTGATGATCCGCCCCGCGGGGCCATATGAGGCTGCGATGACAGAGCGCGACGGCTCGGCCGGCACCCTTGCGCGTGGGATGGACCCGATGGACCTCGACCTGACCCTCGACGGCGACCGCCTCCGAGAGGAGTGCGGTGTCTTCGGCGTTTACGGCCATCCGGAGGCCGCGGCCGTCACCGCCCTCGGGCTTCACGCTCTCCAGCACCGCGGTCAGGAGGCGGCGGGCATCGTCAGCTTCGACGGGCGGCGGTTCCAGTCGGAGCGGGCGCTCGGGCTTGTTGGCGACACCTTCTCGGATCCGCAGACGATCGCGCGGCTCAAGGGTGAAAACGCCATCGGCCACGTCCGCTACTCGACCACGGGCGAGACGATCCTGCGCAACGTGCAGCCGCTTTTCGCAGAGCTCGAAGGCGGCGGCTTCGCGGTGGCGCACAACGGCAACCTGACGAACGGCCTCACGCTGCGCCGCCAGCTGGTGCGCGACGGCGCCATCTTCCAGGCCACCTCCGACACGGAGGTGATCCTCCACCTCGTCGCGCGCAGCCGGAAGAACCGCTTCATCGACCGCTTCATCGACGCGCTGCGCCAGGTCGAGGGCGCCTATGCCTTCGTCGGCCTGACCAACAAGAAGCTCGTCGGCGCCCGCGATCCCCTCGGCATCCGGCCGCTGGTGCTGGGCGACCTCGACGGCCACCCGATCCTCGCCTCCGAGACCTGCGCGCTCGACATCATCGGTGCCCGCTTCGTGCGCGACGTCGAGAACGGCGAGATCGTGATCTGCTCGGAAGACGGGATCGAGTCGATCAAGCCGTTCGGCAACCAGCCGATGCGGCCCTGCATCTTCGAGTACATCTACTTTGCCCGGCCGGATTCCATCGTCCACGGCCGGCCCGTCTACGACCTGCGCAAGCGCATGGGCGCCGAGCTCGCCGCCGAGTCCCCCGTCGACGCCGACGTGGTGATCCCGGTGCCGGATTCCGGCGTGCCGGCGGCTCTCGGCTTCGCGCAGGCGGCGGGGCTACCCTACGAGCTGGGCATCATCCGCAACCACTATGTCGGGCGCACCTTCATCCAGCCGACGCAGTCCCATCGCGAATCCGGCGTGCGGATGAAGCACAGCGCCAACCGCTCGGTCGTCGCCGGCAAGCGGATCGTCCTGATCGACGATTCCATCGTGCGCGGCACGACCTCGGTGAAGATCGTGCAGATGATGCGCGACGCGGGGGCCAGCGAGGTGCATTTCCGCATCTCCAGCCCGCCGATCACCCACCCGGACTACTACGGCATCGACACGCCCGAGCGCGACAAGCTGCTGGCCGCGACGCACACGCTCGAAGAGATGCGTGCCTACATCGGCTGCGACAGCCTCGCATTCCTCTCCGTGGACGGCATCTACCGCGCCATGGGCGAGAAGGGACGCAACCCGCTGCGCCCGCAGTTCACCGACCACTGCTTCACGGGGGACTATCCCACGCCCGTGGCCGACCTGATCGGCGAGGGTCCGAAGCAGCTCTCCATCCTCGCCGAAGTGGGATGATCCTGCCGTCATGACCGACAAGACCCTCGCCGGCCGCCTCGCGGTCGTCACCGGTGCCTCGCGCGGTATCGGCCGCGCCGCCGCTCTCGCCTATGCCGCGGCCGGCGCCCACGTGATCGCCGTCGCCCGCACGCAGGGTGCGCTGGAGGAACTCGACGACGAGATCCGTGCGCTGGGCGGCACGGCGACGCTCGTTCCGGTGGACCTCAAGGACGTCCCGGCCATCGACCGGCTGGGCGCCGCGATCCATGAGCGCTGGGGCAAGCTCGACATCCTGCTGGCGAATGGCGCCATCCTGGGTCCGATCTCGCCGCTGGGCCACGTCGAGCCGAAGGCGTGGGACGACATCATGGCCGTGAACGTCACGGCCAACTGGCGGCTGATCCGCTCTCTCGACCCGCTGCTGCGGCGGTCCGACGCCGGCCGCGCGATCTTCGTGACCTCGGCCGCCTCGTGGAAGAACGCAGCCTACTGGGGCCCCTACGCCACCTCGAAGGCGGCGCTGAACACGCTGGCGATGACCTACGCCGCCGAGACGGCGACGACCGGCGTCAAGGTGATGCTGGTCAACCCGGGCCCGCTGCGCACGCGCATGCGCGAGATGGCGATGCCGGGCGAGGACCCGATGACCCTCCAGCCGCCGGAGGCGTTGGCGCCGCATCTCGTGAAGCTGGCCGAGGCCCACTGGGGCGAGACCGGCCGGATCTTCGACTTCCCGTCGCTCAGCGTGACGAGCCTTCGCACGCCGGAGTGAGGCCGGACGCCCGGCTCAGTCCTTGTCGTAGGGATTGTCGCTCGTCTTGAGGCTCAGCCGGATCGGCGTGCCGGGCAGCGAGAACGTCTCGCGCAGGCCGTTGATCAGGTATCGCTGGTAGCTGTCGGGCAGCGCATCGAGCTGGTTCCCGAAAAGCGCGAAGTGTGGTGGCCGCGCCTTCACCTGCGTCATGTAGCGAATCTTGATCCGACGGCCGGCCACGGCGGGCGGCGGGTGGGTCTCGAGCACCCGGGACAGCCACTTGTTGAGCCGCGCCGTCGAGATCCGGGTCGACCAGACCTCGGCCGCGTCGAAGCAGGCCTGCATCAGGCGGTCGACGCCGTCGCCGGTGAGGCCCGAGACGGGGACGAGCTTCGCGCCCTTCACGTTCGACAGCAGCCGCTCCGAGTCCTCGGTCAGCCGCTTCAGGCGGCCGGCGTCGCCCGCAACGAGGTCCCACTTGTTGACGGCGACGACGAGTGCCCTGCCCTCGCGCTCGACGATGCTCAGGATCGCGAGATCCTGCTTCTCGAACGGGACCGTCGCGTCGAGCAGGAGCACGACCACTTCGGCGAAGCGGACTGCCCGCAGCCCGTCGGCGATGGAGAGCTTCTCGAGCTTGTCCTCCACCTTGGCGCGCTTGCGCATGCCGGCGGTGTCGAAGAGCTTCACCGGCCGGCCGCGCCACGCCCAGTCGAGCCCGATGGAATCGCGCGTGATGCCGGCCTCCGGCCCCGTGAGAAGCCGCTCCTCACCGAGCATCCGGTTGATCAGCGTCGATTTCCCCGCGTTCGGGCGCCCCACGATGGCGATGCGCAACGGGCGCTCCGCCGCCTCGGCTTCGCTCGCGGCGTCTTCGTCCTCGGCCTCCTCAACCGGGGCCGTCGCCTCCGGAAGCGCTTCTCGCAGCGCGTCGTAGAGGTCGGACAGGCCCTCGCCGTGCTCCGCCGAGAAGGGAATGGGATCGCCGAGGCCCAGCGAAAAGGCGTCATAGGTCTCCAGCTGACCGGCGCGGCTCTCGGCCTTGTTGGCAAGCAGGATCACGGGCTTGCCGGCGCGGCGGACGAGCTGGGCGAAATGCCTGTCGGAGGGCGTGATGCCGGTGCGCGCGTCGATGACGAAGAGGATAGCGTCGGCGTCCTCCAGCGCCTCTTCCGTCTGCATCCGCATGCGGCCGGCGAGCGAGGCGTCATCCGCCTCCTCGAGGCCGGCCGTGTCGATGATCGTGAACTCGAGGTCGCCGAGGCGCGCCTCGCCGCTGCGGCGGTCGCGGGTGACGCCGGGCTGGTCGTCGACGAGCGCGAGCTTCTTGCCGACGAGCCGGTTGAACAGCGTCGACTTGCCCACGTTCGGCCGGCCGATGATGGCCACCGTGAAGCCCATGACGGCTCTCCAGGCGTCGGCCCCGAGGGGCTCAGGACGCGGGTTTGACGGGTCCTGCCCGAACGATGGCCAGCAGCAGGTCGGCCCGCTGGCGCAGCGAGGCTGGCGCTTCGCGGTCGGTGACGATCGCGTCGAACCACTTGCCGGCGCCCTCGTAGTCACCGGCCTTCAGCGCGGCGAGGCCGAGCAGCTCTCGGGCATTCCCCGCGAACGCGTTGCCCTGGACCAAAAGCGGATCGAGCCGCGTCTTCAGGTCCGCCGGAGACGCCGTATCCGCCAGCAGGAGCGCAGCACGCAGGCGGGCGATATCGCGCAGGAGTTGCGGAAGCCCACCATCCGCCACCAGGGCGTCATAGGCCTTCACCCCGGCCTCGGGGTCCGACTTGCCCTGCTCCGCAGCCAGGACAAGGCGCGAGAGCTGCTCGTAGCCCTTGGGGCCGGAGGACGCGAGGCTCTTGAGGTCCGCCTCCGCTTCGGCCGCGTTGCCGGCCTTCACCCGCTCGATCGCCGCCTCGTAGCGCGCGCCCGCCGCCTCGGACTGCTTTGTCTGCCAGTAGACCCAGCCGCGCCAGCCGGCCGTGCCGGCGACCGCCAGCAGGGCGAGCGCGATGACCACGTTGCCGTACTTCTTCCAGAACTCCACCGCCCTGTCGCGGCGGACGTCCTCGTCGATCTCGCGGAAAATGTCGGCCATGGCCGTGGTCGATGCTCCTTCGTGGCCCGCATGCCCCGCCGGAAAAGGCGGTCATGGCGCGCGTTTCGGGCGCAGCACGTAGCATGCGCGCCCGCCTTTGTCATGCCGGGCGGCCCCCTCGGATGCCCGCGAGCACCCGCGGACGGGCCGCAGGTCAGAACTGGAAGACCGGGACGCCGATGAACCAGGGATGCAGCTTGATGAGCGCGCCCCATGCCACCGTGCCGGCGACGATGGCGATGACGTCGTTGCGGCCGAAGCCCGGCGGGATGTCCTTGCCCGCGTCCGGCTGGCGCCGCTTCACCGAGATGCGGTCATAGACGGCCCAAGCGAGGAGCGAACCGAAGAGGATCAGGGAGCCCAGATCACCATTGGCGAGGAGATGAGCGAAGGCCCAGATCTTCACCCCGACGAGCATCGGGTGCTTGAGCCGCCGCTTGATTTCCCCCGGTCGCTGCGCGAACAGGGCGACCAGTGCGGGCCACATGAGCAGCACCGTCAGGTGCGAGAGGCCGCGCGGCGGCGTCCACAACTGGACGTACCCCCCCTGCCGGTACAGGCCGAACCCCCAGGCGATGAGGACGATCCCCACGATCGAGGCCAGCGTGAACGCGCCCTTGTAGCCTCCCTCGCCCAGGCGTCCCACGAGAGACTGGCGCGTCGTCACCAGGGTCGGGACCGAGTGCGCGCCCAGAAACAGCGCCAGTCCCACGATCATCACCAGAAGTCCCATGCGTCCGTCCCTTGAACATGCTGCCGCGGCCGCCCTCCCGGGCGCACGGTTCAGCAGAGCTTAACCTCAGGCTGCCAGTGTGCCAGCATTGCCTGCATTGATTTTTCGTACCTGTTTCAGAATCGGATTGCTTCCGTGGCCTTTGCCGCCAGCCGGGCCGACGCCCTGTCGCGCCTCACGCAGCTTCTGCCCGACCGCGACAGGATGGTGGTCGAAACAGACGGCGCCGTCCGGGACGTCGCGCTGCAGCTCGTCACACGCTTTTCCATCGGGGATACGTGGATCGACGTCGACGCCCTCCCGGGCGAGGAGGAGGAAGGCTGGCGCAGTGTCGACGAGGCGTCCCTGTCCGCCCTCGCCGGCACCTGGATCCAGCTCGGCGCTCCCGTCCGCCGGATGAGCGACTACATCGCCGTGGCCCTCCTGCGCGTGACGGCGGCACGGATCGTGGCGAGCCTCGCGAGAGAGCGGCGTCGGCTCAGGATGGC
Organism: Alsobacter sp. R-9; assembly: GCF_054612375.1. Taxonomy (NCBI): domain Bacteria; kingdom Pseudomonadati; phylum Pseudomonadota; class Alphaproteobacteria; order Hyphomicrobiales; family Alsobacteraceae; genus Alsobacter; species Alsobacter sp. R-9. The sequence continues at coordinate 168,048 of NZ_JBTSWJ010000013.1, forward strand.
CCGCATCGCATTGCACGCTAGCTGCGGTGTCCTGACCGTCCTGCTCATCGGATCCGGAGCCGTTCTGCGTGCTTTCGGGCATCACGACTCACAGGTCTTCGTCGGAGGACTGGCCGGAACCATCGGCGTCTGGCTCGCCTGCTCCGCGGTGTTCGCCGGTCGCCAGCGCATGCACGACGGACGAAGCGCCGCGGTGATGGGCCTCTTCGTCCGCCGCGTGCAACAGGCTGCGACGGAAATCGAGGAGCAGCGCGCGGACAGGGCCGTGGTCATGCGCCGGCTCAGGGGGTTGGACTCGGAGGGACGGCTGCCGGAGCAGCTGTGGCCCCTGCTGGGAGCTCCTGTCGCTCCAGGGTTGTGGGAGGGCGCGGCCCGCACGACGCAGCGGCGAGGCTGAGCCCCCGGTCACTCCCACTCGATCGTGCCGGGCGGCTTCGAGGTGATGTCGTAGACGACCCGGTTGATGCCGCGGACCTCATTAATGATCCGGGTCGCAACACGGCCGATGAAGCCCATGTCGAAGGGGTAGAAGTCTGCCGTCATCCCGTCGACGGAGGTGACGGCGCGCAGGGCACAGACGTGGTCGTAGGTGCGCCCGTCGCCCATCACGCCCACGGTCCGCACCGGGAGCAGCACCGCGAAGGCCTGCCAGATGTCGTCGTAGAGGCCCGCGCGACGAATCTCCTCGAGGTAGATCTCGTCGGCAAGGCGCAGGATGTCGAGTTTCTCGCGCGTGATCTCGCCGGGGATGCGGATGGCGAGGCCGGGGCCCGGGAACGGATGGCGCCCGACGAAGGCCTCGGGCAGTCCGAGTTCGCGGCCGAGCGCCCGGACCTCGTCCTTGAACAGCTCGCGCAGCGGCTCGACGAGCTTCATGTTCATGCGCTCGGGAAGGCCGCCGACATTGTGGTGCGACTTGATCGTGACAGAGGGCCCGCCGGTGAACGACACGCTCTCGATGACGTCGGGGTAGAGCGTCCCCTGCGCCAGGAAGTCCGCGCCGCCCACGGCGCGCGCTTCCTTCTCGAAGACCTCGATGAACAGGCGGCCGATGGTCTTGCGCTTGACCTCGGGGTCGGTGACGCCGGCGAGCTCGCCCAGGAACGTCTCCGACGCGTCCACGTGGACGAGCGGGATGTTGTAGCTGTCGCGGAAGAGGGCGACGACCTTCTTGCCCTCGCCGAGCCGCATCAGGCCGTGGTCGACGAAGACGCAGGTCAGCTGGTCGCCGATCGCCTCATGGATCAGCACCGCCGCGACGGCCGAGTCGACGCCGCCGGACAGGCCGCAGATCACGCGCCCCTTGCCCACCTGGGCACGGATGCGCTCGATCGCCTCGTCCTTGAAGGCCTTCATCGTCCAGTCGCCGGAGCAGCCGGCGATGCGCTTCACGAAGTTGCGCAGAAGCGCCGCGCCGTGCGGCGTGTGCACCACCTCGGGGTGGAACATCAGGCCGTAGTAGTGGCGCTTCTCGTCGGCGATGACCGCGAAGGGTGCGTTCTCCGACGTGCCGTAGCGCGTGAAGCCGGGAGGCAGCCGCGTGATGCGGTCCCCGTGGCTCATCCACACCGGATACTGCTCGCCCTTGCGCCAGACGCCGTCGAAGAGCTCGCAGGGTTCCAGCACCTCGACCCCTGCCCGGCCAAACTCGCGGTGGTGTCCGCCCTCGACCTCGCCGCCCAGTTGCGCGGCCATCGTCATCTGGCCGTAGCAGATGCCGAGCACCGGGACGCCGCTCTCGAAGATCGCCTGCGGCGCGCGAGGGCTGCCCGCCTCGTGCACCGATTCCGGGCCGCCCGAAAGGATCACGGCGCGCGGCTTCATCTCCGCGAACGCCTTCTCGGCCGACTGGAAGGGCACGATCTCGGAGTAGACGCCCTCTTCGCGCACCCGGCGCGCGATGAGCTGCGTCACCTGGCTGCCGAAATCGACGATGAGGATCTTGTCGTGGCGATGCTCGGTCATGCGCCCTGACTACGGCAATCGATCCCGCGCCGCAACACGGGCCGGGACGCTGCGGCGCGCTGGCCACAGGCTTGCGGCGTCAGCGAACGCCGGGGCGCCGGAAACGTTGACGGCGCATCGAAGCCACGAAGCCCGGAGCATTCCATGCACACCCCCATCGCCCCTCTCGTCGCGGCGGCCGTCGGCCTGATCGCGCTGGCAGCCTGCACCCAGACCCAGGAACGCGTCTCCGGCGCCGGCGTCGGCGCAGCGACCGGAGCCGCGGTCGGCGGGCCGGTGGGCGCGGTCGTCGGCGGCGTCGCGGGTGCGGCCACGGGCCCGACCGTCGCGTCCGCCGCGGGCGTCCCGAGGGCGGGCACGACGGCGACCGTGAAGCGCAAGAAGGTGCGCCGCACCCGCACGACGCAGCCTTACTAGGGTCTGTACTCAATAAGGTCTAGCGGCGCGGTGGCGATGCTGATTCAAGGCTTCTGGAAAGGAGCCTTGTCAT